>JADLGL010000028.1 GCA_020849325.1 Bauldia sp.
AGGCGAGGTAGCGCTCCTCGAGCGCCGCCTTGAGATCGATACGCTCGACGCCGTCCGGAATCAGCTCGGTTCCCATTTGTTCCCATTATCGGCCGGGCCGGCGGCCGGCAAGGAAGCGAAGGTCGTGGGTCCCCCGCGCCCCCCAGCTCGCTGCTGGGGCTAGTACCGACTATCGCGAGGGGTCGAGGTCTGGTTCTCCATCCTGGCCGCAAAATCGCTCCGCGGCGCATCGTCCGTCTCCGTGCCCCAGCTCATCGCCCACATGGACGCCTTCATCACCGCCTGCAACGCAACGGCCCGACCCTTCGTCTGGACCCAAGCCAAGGTCAACCAGCGCCGCTTCAAAGGCCGCCGTATCAGCCCGGTATGATTCCAGGTATTTAGAACGAGACCCGCGGCGGTCGACGCGCTGCTTCTAGTTCCTCACCGGTGAGGGCGTGAAACTCGGTCGCGGAAAAGCCGAGGGCCTTTGCGAACACCGCGGCCGGGACCTGCTCGCACGCGGCGTTGTATTCGCCAACGGTCCGATTGAAGAACCGTCTCGCGGCCGCAATCTTGTTCTCGACGTCTGTCAGCTCCGACTGAAGGCGCAGGAAGGATTCACTGGCTCTGAGTTCGGGGTAGGCCTCTGCGAGGCCGATCACCCGGTGCACCGCGCCCGTCAACTCGGACTCGATTCCATTCCGGTCGGCGGACCCCACAGCCGCCACGGCCGCACGCCGCGCGGTTACGACCGCCTCAAGGGTTTCGCGCTCATGGCGCGCGTACCCCCTGACGGTCTCGATAAGATTCGGGATGAGATCGTGGCGCTGGCTGTACTGCACCGTGATGTCGGCGTCAGCGCGGCGGCAGGCCAGCCGCAGACTGACCAGACGATTATAGACGAAGACCACGTAGCCCAATACCAACACTGCAACAACGATGGCCAGCGCCATGATTGGTCCCCTATCTCAACCACGTGACAGGTTACACATTTTCTGCAATCTATAGAAGACGTTCTTCTAGCACCGGAACATCGCTGAGTTGCGTGCCATCGCAACTTTGAGGGGGCTTCGGCATGCCGCGATCAGTCGGCCTTCAGACGCATATCTGGAACAACAACCTCAGATCGTGGATGACCATCGCCGCGTTCCCGTTCGTCCTTCCCGTGGTCTTCTTCGTTGTTGCCGTCCTGCTTCTGTCGGTTTTCGGTGCGCCGGAGCCGCTAAGCACCGCCCTGGGCGGAGCGGCCGCACTTCTGCTCCTCGGCCTCATTCTTCTCGTCACCTGGGTGCCGATCGCGTATATCAATTGTCGCCGTATCCTAGATTGGGCAAGTGGCGCGGAGCCAGTCTCGCGCCAGTCCTCACCGGACTTGTGGAACCTGCTGGAAGTTCTTTCGATCGGTGCGGGGCTGACCATGCCCGCAGTCCGACTGATCAGGACGGATGCGATGAACGCCTACGCGTCCGGGATGCGCGAGGACAGTTTCACCGTCACCGTCACGGAAGGACTTCTTCGAGCGCTCAGCCGTGCCGAATTGGAGGCGGTCCTCGCTCATGAACTCGCTCATATTCAGAACCGGGACGTCCGATTGATGACAATCAGCGCGCTGTTGGTTGGTATCATTCCGATCGTTGTCAATTTGATCTCAACGGCGCTGTGGGGGATGATCTTCGGAATATTGGCCCTCTATCGCAGTATTCTCGGGGCTATGGGGATCCCGACGGGGTTCCTGGAGCTCACCTACCGAGGGGCTTACTACGGGGGACTCGGTGTAACTCGGGGCATTGGCCTCCTGGGCTATGGAAGCTCGGCCCTCCTCAACCTGTCACTTTCCCGCCGCCGCGAGTACGTCGCGGACGCGGGCGCGGTCGCCCTGACCAAGAATCCCGACGCGCTGATCTCGGCGCTGCGCCGGGTCTCCGGCAACTCGGCGCTGGCGAGCGCCGTGCCGGGGATATCCCAGATGTACTTCGACTTCACTCCGAGCGGCTTCTTCGAACGCATCCTTTCGACTCATCCGCCGATCGAGCGCCGCATCATGATGCTGGCCCGGTTTGCCGGGGGCGTCGATGTCGGTTCCTCTCTCTGGCCCGCGGAGCAACCGGGGACCGGCGTTGGCGGCGCGGGCCGCGATACCGGCTTGGCGCCGCTCCTCCTTGGCGGTGCGGCGGCACTCGTCCTTGGAATTGGGGCGTTCGCTGTCCTCAATGGAAGCTCTGCCTCAGCACCCGCCGTTTCCGTCGCGAGAGGATCGGCCCAGGCGACGACGGCAAACCAGGTAAGAGCGCCGACGGCTATTCCAGCCCAGATGCCGTCAGCGGTCCCGGCCCAGATGCCAGTGCCGCGTCCCGCGGCGGCTGTGACGCCCTCAACGTTCCCGGCGGTGGCTCAGGCCGACCTCGTCAACGGCCAGCCGCGCGTCACGCCACAATGTACAGGCGAGCGGCTGCCATTCGGCTTTGCCGACGGAAACTGGCATCCCCTCGGCGCCGCGGGCTGCCGCGTCCTCTATGAAGTCGAAGTGGGCCAGATCAGGGTCCGTTCGAACGCCAGCGAAACCAATGGCTACCGTCTGGAGTATCCATCACGGTCCGAGCCGCCGGTGCGAGGGTAAGCGGGACATATGCGTTGTGTCCTGGTCACACCGGAACACAGTCGTTGAACTGGGACTGCACCGTGCAGGGCCAGGTATCCCCGCGTGACTTCCCGCGCGACCCGGGGAGCGGAGCGCCGCTCGGCGGAGTGACCCAACCGGCGACTGACAAGACGGTCGCTGCGCCGGCCACGACGAATGGCTGCTGCACGCTCCAGAACCCCCTCGCCAATGCGCGCGAGATCATCGAAGACCTTCGGCGCACTCAGGAGGAGGCGCTGCGCTACTGGACCGATCGCTGACGCGCGGCGCACCAGCGTCAGCCGGACGCACCGATGATCGCCAGAAGCCGCTCGCGCGCTGGCGACGGCTCGATGCCGCGCGGCTCGTGAACGTGGCGATCGAAAAAATAGCCCGTCAGGGCGAAGGCGTCACGAAGGTCGTTGGCGTTCGGCGTGAGCGCACGGCGGGTCAGGAAGGCCGGCAGCGACAGGAGGCGCGCGGCGTAGGGCTCGCCGGCGCTCCGGCTCACCGCGCGGCCGGTCCGCGGCGAGACATAGGCGAGGTCGTCATTGGTCCCGGTCGCGGCGCAGGCGGCTAGGTCGAGGCCGAAGCCGAGCTCGTTGAGGACGGCGAGTTCGTAGCGGACGAGGAGTTCGCCGGCCTCGACGGGCGAATCGAGCGCATCGAGGATTGCGCCGAGGGCGTCGTAGAGCGCCGGGTGCGGGTCGCGCTCGGGCAGGAGGCGGAGGAGCGTGCCGAGCATCTGCATGCCGTAGATGCCGGTCGCCCGCGCCATCAGCGCGCTCGCCCGCTCGGCGACGGGCTCGGCGGCGTAGTTGCCGAGGTGCTCGTCGAGCCGCGCGCGCCAGGTGACGCTGACGGTGTTGCCGGCCTGGAGCGTCGGTTGCTGCCGGCGCGAACGCCCGCCGCGCACGAGGCCGAGATGCCGGCCGTGCCCGCGGGTCATCAGTTCGAGGATGAGGCTCGATTCCCCGTGACGGCGGGTCGCGAGGATGATCCCTTCGTCGGACCATTGCATGGTGGTTGCAGTATACGCTGAGCGCCGCATCCCCATAAGCCCCGTCGTTCCGGGGCCGCGAAGCGGAGAGCCGGAACGACGGGATTGGTTTCCTGGGTGTCGGCCGCTCCCCGCGGAGCCCGCCCGCCGAAAAGCTCGCCCCGACAGCGCCGAACCCCGAAGCGACGCGCTCAGTCCTTCGGGAACTCGATGCCCATCTCGCGGTAGCGCTCGGGGTCGTCGCCCCAGTGCTCGCGGACCTTCACGAACAGGAAGAGATGGACCGGGCGGTCGGCGGCTTCGGCGATGTCGTGGCGGGCGGCCATGGAGATGGCCTTGATGGTCTGGCCGCCCTTGCCGAGGACGATCTTCCGATGCCCCTCGCGCGTGACGAAGATCGTCTGCTCGATGCGGGCGGAGCCGTCGGGGCGGTCCTCCCAGGACGTGGTTTCGACGGTGAGCGAGTACGGCAGTTCCTCGTGGAGGCGGAGGAAGAGCTTCTCGCGGGTGATCTCGGCGGCGAGGTTCCGGAGCGGAAGGTCCGAGACTTCGTCTTCCGGGTATAGCCACGGGCCGGGCGGGACCATGGCGGCGAGGCCGTCGAGGAGGTCGCCGCAGCCGTCGCCGTTGAGGGCGGAGATCATGTAGACGCGCTCGAAGCTCGCGCGCTTCGCGACCTCGTCGGCGAGTTGCAGCAGCTTCGGCCGGTCGACGGAATCGACCTTGTTGAGGACGAGGATCTTCGGCTGCCGCACATCGCCGAGGCGGTCGAGGATCGCGCCGGTCTCGGCGTCGAGGCCGCGGCCGGCGTCGATCAGGAGCGCCACGATGTCGGCATCCTTGGCGCCGCCCCAGGCGGTGTCGACCATCGCGCGGTCGAGCCGGCGGCGCGGCGCGAAAATGCCCGGCGTATCGACGAAGACGATTTGGGACGCGCCGCGCATGGCGATGCCGCGGACGATCGAGCGCGTCGTCTGCACCTTGTGGGTGACGATCGACACCTTCGTGCCGACGAGCTGGTTGATCAGCGTCGATTTCCCCGCGTTCGGCGCGCCGATGAGCGCGACGAAGCCGCAGCGCGTCGCCGCAGGCGCGGAGGCCGGCTGGTCGTCGGTCGTCATGGGGTCGCCTTCCACTGTCCCTCGCGGATCAGCACCTCGCGCGCCGCGGCCTGCTCGGCCTCGCGCTTCGACGTGCCCTCCCCGCGGCCCGGCTCATGGCCGGCGAGCGTCACGCTGACCACGAAGCGCGGCGCATGATGCGGGCCGCTCCGTTCGACAACGGCATAAAAGGGCGGCGCGAGGCCGCGGCCCTGCATCCATTCCTGCAGCGCCGATTTCGCGTCGCGGAGCGGGCCGCTGAGGTTCTGCATCCGCGGGCTCCAGTACCGCTCGATCAGCTGTCGCGCGGGCTCGAGGCCGCCGTCGAGATAGATGGCGCCGATCACCGCCTCGCAGACGTCGCCAAGGATCGTCGCCTTCATGCGCCCGCCGGACCGCGCCTCCCCCTCGCCGAGGAGCAGGGCTTCGCCGATGCCGAGCTCCTGGGCGATCTCGGCGCACGTCTCGTTGCGGACGAGCGCGTTGAGGCGCCGGGCCAGCTCGCCTTCCGCGGCGCGCGGATGCGCGGCGGACAGCATGTCCGCCACGACGAGCGCCAGCACGCGGTCGCCGAGGAATTCGAGGCGCTGATAGCTGCCGTTCGGGCCGAGGCTCAGCTCGGCCGCGGCGCTGTCATGGGTAAGCGCGCGGCGAAGCAGCTCGGTCGCCGCGAACCGGTGACCGATGCGTTCCTGCAGCGCGTCGATGGCGGCGTCGGGGGCGAGGCTCACAAGGTCCGGAACAGGCGGTCGGTCCGGACGGTCCACGGCCAACGCCAGAACTCCCAGGCGCGCGCGCCATCGTCGACGGAGAAGAAGATGATCTCGGCGCGGCCGATGAGATTCTCGAACGGGACGAAGCCGACGCCGCGCTGCGCGACGGGGACGCGGCTGTCGGACGAGTTGTCCCGATTGTCGCCCATCATGAAGAACTGGCCGTCCGGAACCACGAAGACGGCGGTGTTGTCGGCGGAGCTCACGCCGTTGTCGCGGATCTCGTAGCTGACGCCGTTCGGCAGCGTCTCGCGATAGTAGGTGACGGCGCGGCCGAAATTGCCCGCGCCCTCCTCCTCGCGGAGGCGCTCCATCTGGACCGGCGTCCCGTTGATGTTGAGGACGCCGTCGATCATCTGGATGCGATCGCCGGGAAGGCCGATGACGCGCTTGATGTAGTCGGTCGCATCGTCGTAGGGCCACTTGAAGACGACGATGTCGCCCCGCTCCGGCTCGGCTTCCCAGATGCGGCCGTCGTCGCCGCCGAGATTGGCGATGAAGCCGGGCGAGAACGGGAAGGAATAGCGGCTGTAGCCGTAGGAATACTTCGACACGAACAGGAAATCGCCGACCAGCAGGGTGTCTTCCATCGAGCCCGACGGAATGCTGAAGGGCTGGAAGAGGAAGGTCCGCACGAGGAGCGCGAGGATCAGCGCCTGGAGGACGATCTTGACCGTGTCCCAGAGGCCGCCGCTCGATTTCTCGGCTTTGGCCTTCGCCTTCGGATCCTCGTCCGCCACGGTCATGTCAGGTCGATCCTTCGGGTCAAATGCGTGCGCGGCGGCGTGGCTGGTGATAGCCGCTCGCCGGAGGCGGTGCAACGCAGGCCTCCGGAAAGCGGCTGATTTGCGGCCCTCAGCCGATCGGGATCGCCTCGATGATCACGAACGCCTGAGCGAGGGGAAAGTCGTCGGTGATGGTGAGGTGGATCTGCGCCCGGTGCCCTTCCGGCGTGATCGCCGCGAGCCGCTCCGCAGCGCCATTGGTGAGCGCCATCGTCGGCGCACCGGAGGGCAGGTTCACCACGCCCATGTCGCGCCAGAACACGCCGTCGCGCATGCCGGTGCCGAGCGCCTTGGCGCAGGCTTCCTTCGCGGCGAAGCGCTTCGCGTACGAGGCAGCGCGCTGGTTCCGGCGGTCCGATTTCCGCTGCTCGATGGGGGTGTAGACCCGGTCGATGAAGCGCGCGCCGTGTCGCTCGATCGTCTTCTCGATGCGGCGGATGTCGATGAGGTCGCTGCCGATGCCGATGATCATCGCGCGCCCGCGGCATCCGCCTCGGCGCGGGCGGCGTCCATCAGGCGGCGCATCGTCCGGATGCTCTCGTCGAGGCCGACGAAGATCGCCTCGCCGATGAGGAAATGGCCAATGTTGAGCTCGGCGATCGGCCGCATCCGCGCCACCGGTCCCACCGTGTCGTAGGCAAGGCCGTGGCCGGCGTGGATTTCGAGGCCCATGGCAGAGCCTTCGTCGGCGGCGACCGCGAGCCGCTGCCGCTCGTGCTCGAACGCCGCGGGGTCGCGCAGGAAAGCTTCGCAATAGGTGCCGGTGTGGAGCTCGACCACCGGCGCGCCGACCTCCTTCGCTGCTTCGAGCTGGCGCCGGTCCGGTTCGATGAAGAGCGAGACGCGGATGCCGGCGTCGCGCAGTTTCGCGACGATCGGTCCGATGTTCGCCTTGCCGCCGGCGACGTCGAGGCCGCCTTCGGTGGTGCGCTCCTCGCGCCGCTCCGGGACGAGGCAGGCCGCGTGCGGCCGGTGCTTCAGGGCCACCGCCGCCATGTCCGGCGTCGCCGCCATTTCGAGGTTGAGAGGCAGCGGGATCTCGCGGCTCAGCCGCTCGATGTCGCGGTCGGAGATGTGCCGGCGATCCTCGCGGAGGTGGGCCGTGATGCCGTCGGCGCCGGCGAGCACGGCAATCTCGGCCGAGCGGACGGGATCGGGATGCGTGCCGCCGCGGGCGTTCCGGATGGTGGCGACATGATCGATGTTCACGCCGAGCCGGAGCGCAGGACGGACTCTCATGGCAGTTCCCCTTGTTCGGGCCGTCAGCCGTAGACGCGGCTCGCCGAGCTCACCGCGGGCAGCGCCCTTATGCCGGCGATGACCCGCGTCAGATGCTTCAGATTGGCGACCTCGATGTCGATGACAAGCTCCGAGAAATCATCGGGCATCTGCCGGATGCGAAGGTTCGAGATGTTCGAATCGGCGGCGGCAATGACCTGGGTGACCTGCGCGAGCGTGCCGGGCTCGTTGAGGACGGTGATCGAGATGCGCGCCGGGAAGCGCTGGTCGCTGTCCTGGTCGACCTCCCAGCGGACGTCGAGCCAGCGATCCGGGAACTCGTCGAAGTTCTTCAGCGACGGCGACTGGATCGGGTAGATCGTCACTCCCTCGCCGGGCGTAATGATGCCGATGATCCGGTCGCCCGGCACGGCGCCGCCGTCGGGGGCGTAGTGAACCGCCAGATTGCCCTCGATGCCGCGGATCGGCACCGGCGCGATCCCGGCGTTCGCCTTCTTCGCCCGCGAGCGGCGCGCCTGGGCGCTCTGCGACGGCGACGGGTTCGCGCTCGCCGGCGACGGGTCCCGGTAGTCGGGATACACGGCCTTCACGACGTTGCCGGGCGGGATCTCGCCGCGGCCGACGCCGGCGAGCATGTCGTCGAGGTCGCTCTGCGCAAGGCGCGGCAGGGCCGCCTTGAGGAGGGCGTCGTCGAAAGCGAGTTCGGCCTTCCGGAACGCGCGTTCCACGAGGAGGCGGCCGAGGCCGGCATATTGCTTCCGTACGGCGACGCGCGTGGCGCGCCGGATCGACGAGCGCGCCTTGCCGGTGCGGACGAGGTTTTCCCACGCCGCCTGCGGCACGTGCCCTTCGGCGCGGATGATCTCGACCTCGTCGCCGTTCTGGAGCTCGGTCGAAAGCGCCATCGTGCGGCCGTTGATGCGGACGCCGACGGTGGTGTCGCCGACATTGGTGTGGACGGCGTAGGCGAAATCGATCGGGGTCGCGCCGCGCGGCAGCGCGATCAGCCGGCCCTTCGGCGTGAAGCAGAACACCTGGTCCTGGAACAGCTCGAGCTTGGTGTGCTCGAGGAATTCCTCGGGCGTGTCGCCGTCCGCCAGCATCTGGATGGTGCGGCGGAGCCATTCGTAGGCCTTCACCTCGGCAGAAAAGCCGGTGAGGCTCGCGCCCGGCGGCCGCTCGACCGGCATCCCCTTCTGCGGCGCGATGCCGTCCTTGTAGAGGGCGTGGGCGGCGATGCCGAATTCGGCCACGCGGTGCATCGCCTCGGTGCGGATCTGGAGCTCGACGCGCTGGTGCTGCGGGCCGATCACCGTGGTGTGGATCGAGCGGTAATCGTTCTGCTTCGGCGTCGAGATGTAGTCCTTGAACCGGCCCGGCACGGTCGGCCAGGTGGTATGGATGACGCCGAGCGCGGCGTAGCAGTCCTCGAGCGAATCGACGACGACGCGGAAGCCGAAGATGTCGGAGAGCTGCTCGAAGGAAACCGCCTTGCGCTCCATCTTCCGGAAGATCGAATAGGGCCGCTTCCGCCGGCCGATGACCCGCGCATTGATGCCGCGCTCGGCGAAGCGCCGGCCGAGATCGGTCTCGATGTCGCTGATGAGGTCCTTGTGGCGGAGCGCGAGCTCGGCGAGGCGGCGAACGATGGTCTCGAGCGCCTCGGGGTTGACCACGCGGAAGGCGATTTCCTCGAGCTCCTCGCGCATGTCCTGCATGCCCATGCGGCCGGCGAGCGGCGCATAGATTTCGAGGGTCTCCTCGGCGATCCGGCCCCGCTTCTCGGGCGGCATGAAGTGGAGCGTCCGCATGTTGTGCAGACGGTCGGCGAGCTTCACGAGGAGGACGCGGATGTCCGCCGAGATCGCGAGGAGGAGCTTTCGGAGGTTCTCGGCCTGCGCCGCCTTCTTGGAGACGAGGTCGAGCTTCTTGATCTTGGTGAGGCCCTCGACGAGCCGGCCGATGTCCTCGCCGAACATCGCGTCGATCTCGGAGCGCGTGGCGTCCGTGTCCTCGATCGTATCGTGGAGGAGCGCGACGGCGATGGTCGCATCGTCGAGCTTGAGGTCCGTCAGGATCGCTGCGACTTCGAGCGGGTGCGAGAAGTACGGGTCGCCGTTCGCACGAATCTGCGCGCCATGCTTCTGCATGGCGTAGACGTAGGCCTTGTTGAGAAGTCCCTCGTCGGCCGCCGGGTTGTAGCGCGTGACCCGCTCGACGAGTTCGTACTGCCGCATTCCGATCCGGCGCGAGCGCGCCGCCCCGATCGTCGTCCCTGCTCTGGATCGACGATCCTAATATGGGCGGCGTTACCGTGTCGGAAACGCCGCCGGGCAGGTATCTCCGGCTAGAATTCTTCCGTCTTGTCCGGCGGAAGGATGCTCTCGAGGCCGCGGAGAAGATCCTCCTCCGACATGCGGTCGAACGAGATGTTGCCGTCGTCCTCGGCGGCAGGCCGCGCCGCGCCGCCGTCGACGGCGATCATCGCCACCGGCTCCGCTTCGGGCTCGTCGACTTCGACGTGCTTCTGCAGCGAATGGATGAGGTCTTCCAGGAGATCGCCCGGCGAGACGGTCTCGTCGGCGATTTCGCGAAGAGCGACGACCGGATTCTTGTCGTTGTCGCGCGGCACGGTGACGGGCGAGCCCGAAGCGATCATCCGGGCGCGGTGGCCGGCAAGAAGAACGAGCTCGAAGCGGTTCGGGACCTTGTCCACGCAGTCTTCGACGGTGACGCGGGCCATGGCTACTCCTCGGAATGTCGATGAAGGCGGCTGATTAGGGGATCATTGCCCGGATTTGCAAGAGCACTGCTGTCGCGGGCGCGCGGAAAGGCCATATTTCCGCGACAAAGTGGCGGGATCGTGATTCCGCGGCGATCAAACGGGAGCCAATCAGCCCTGACACGACCCCGCGACACCTGGCTTTGCCAACGGCGTCTTTGCCGAGACCATTCCTTTTTCGGTTCACAACGGTGCGTCGTCATATTGCGACGGCCCGCCCATTGCGAGTAGAGCGTCCAAATGTTTGATCCACGCGAAAAACTCGCGCTGTTCATCGACGGCGCCAACCTGTACGCAACCGCAAAATCGCTGGGCTTCGATATCGACTACAAGAAGCTTCTCCATCATTTTCAGGAGAAAAGCTATCTGCTTCGTGCCTACTACTACACGGCCCTGGCCGAAGATCAGGAATACTCTTCGATCCGTCCCCTGATCGACTGGCTGGACTACAACGGCTACACTGTGGTGACGAAGCCGACCAAGGAGTTCGTCGACAGCACCGGCCGGCGCAAGGTCAAGGGCAACATGGACATGGAGCTCGCGATCGACGTGATGGAGATCGCCGAGCACATCGACCACATCGTTCTCTTCTCCGGGGACGGCGATTTCCGGTCGCTCGTGGAGGCGGTGCAGCGGAAGGGCCGGAAGGTCAGCGTGATCTCGACGCTGTCGACCCAGCCGCCGATGATTGCGGACGAACTCCGGCGGCAGGCGGATACGTTCATCGATCTCGTGACGCTGCAGGCCGAAGTCGGCCGGGCGCCGGGCGAACGGTCCGCCCGGAGCGCGGAACGGGCGGCCGCGCGCGACACCTACGCCGACGAATTCGACGACAACCGCTGACCGCGATGACCCTTCCGCTCTCCGCGACCGAACCCGGCCGCGACTGCCCGCTATGCCCCCGCCTCGTCGCCTTCCGCGAGGAGTGGCGCCGGAAGGAGCCGGCCTGGCACAACGCGCCGGTACCCACCTTCGGCGGCCTCGACGCACGCTTCCTCGTGGTCGGCCTCGCGCCCGGCCTTCGCGGAGCGAACCGCACTGGCCGGCCGTTCACCGGCGACTACGCCGGCACCCTCCTCTATGGGACGCTGTTGAAACTCAACTTCGCCAGCGGCGTGTTCGATGCGCGGCCGGACGACGGGCTGACGCTCCACGACGCCGCGATCACCAACGCCGTCCGCTGCGTCCCGCCGGAGAACAAGCCGACGCCCGAGGAGGGCCGCACCTGCCGGCGCTTCCTCACCGCCACGATCGAGGCGATGCCGCGACTGTCGGCGATCCTCGCGCTGGGGCGGATCGCGCACGACAACGTCCTCTCCGCGATGAACGCGCCACGGCCGGAGTATCCGTTCGCCCACGGCGCCGAGCATCGCGTCGGGCCGCTGGTGACGGTGTTCGACAGCTTTCACTGCTCGCGGCTGAACACCAACACCGGACGCCTGACGGAGGCGATGTTCGAGGCGGTGGTGGGGAGCGTGCGGCGGCACCTCGACAGCTCATAGCCCGACAACCAGCCCCGTCGTTCCGGGGCCGCGCAGCGGAGCCCGGAACCCTTTGTTCTTCCGACGGGATTCAACAACCGCCGAACACGCGAGGCCGTGCCAGGAGAACGAAGGGCCCGGATCAGCCTGCGGCTGTCCGGAACGACGGGTTGATCATTCTTCCTGTGAAGGCCGGCAAGTCATAGCCGGTGCCTAGAGCATGATCCGTTGAAGTCGGATCATGCTCGTCGCCTTTTCTTTGATGGAGCATGCTCTTTTTCGAAGAACCGGCAGCCACTTCTTCGGACCATGCTCTAGTCTAGCCGTTGTTCTTCATGATCCGGGCCTTCTCCCTGCCCCAGTCGCGCTTCTTCTCGGCGTCGCGCTTGTCGGGCGCGGTCTTGCCTTTGGCGAGGGCGATCTCGACCTTGGCGCGGCCCTGGTCGTTGAAGAACACCTTCAGCGGGACGATCGTCATGCCCTCGCGGTTCACGCCGTTGGCGAGGCGCGCGATCTCGCGCTTGTGGAGGAGGAGCTTTCGCGCGCGCTTGGTCTCGTGGTTGAAGCGGTTCGCCTCGAGGTATTCGGGGATGTACGAGTTGATGAGCCACGCCTCCCCGTCCTTCACGGTCGCGTAGCTCTCGCCGATGGTCGCCTTGCCGCCGCGGAGAGATTTCACCTCCGTGCCGGTGAGCATGATGCCGGCCTCGAAGGTCTGGCCGATCAGGTAATCGAAGCGCGCCCGCCGGTTGAGGGCGGCGATGCGCTTCTCCGTGTCGCGGCCTTTTGCTGCCATCGCCTAGGAAATCAGTCCTGCCCGCTGCATCGCGGTCCGAATCTCGGCCTCGGCGGCGGCGCCGGCCTTCACGAGCGGCAGGCGGAGTTCGTTCGCCATGCGGCCGAGGAGCGACAGGGCATATTTCGGGCCCGACGGGTTCGGGTCGACGAACAGTGCCTTGTGGAGCGGCATCACCTTGTCCTGGATGGCGAGCGCCGCCCGGAAATCACCCGCAAGACAGGCGTTCTGGAAGTCCGACATCAACCGCGGCGCGACGTTCGACGTCACCGAAATGCAGCCGTGGCCGCCATGCGCCATGAAGCCGAGCGCGGTCGCGTCCTCGCCGGACAACTGGCAGAAATCCGGGCCGCACAGGTCGCGCTGCAGGCTGACGCGGTCGATCTTCGCCGTCGCGTCCTTCACGCCCCTGATGTTCTTCAGCCTCGACAGGCCCGCCATGGTCTCGACGGTCATGTCGATCACCGAGCGCGGCGGGATGTTGTAGATGATGATCGGAATGCCGACCGCGTCGTTGATCGCGGTGTAGTGCGCGGCGAGACCGGCCTGGTTCGGCTTGTTGTAGTAGGGCGTCACGACGAGGAGCCCGTCGGCGCCCGCCTTCTCGGCGAACTTCGCGAGCTCGATCGCCTCGATGGTGTTGTTCGAGCCGGTGCCGGCGATCACCGGGACGCGCTTCGCGGCGACCTCGATGCAGATCTCGATGACGCGGCGGTGCTCGGGATGGCTCAGCGTCGGGCTCTCGCCCGTCGTCCCGGTGGGGACGAGGCCGTGCGTCCCTTCGGCGATCTGCCAGTCGACGAAATCGGCGAGCGCCTTCTCGTCCACGGCCCCGTTTCGCATTGGCGTAACGAGCGCCGTGTAGGAACCCCTGAACATGATCTCTCTCGGTGAAGCGGGCGCAAAATCGCGGAGGCGCGGCGCGGACTGGCGCCATAGTTAGTCGCTGCCCCCCGCGCTCGCAACAACGCGCCGGGAAGATGCGTTGATTCCGTCCGCAAGCGCGGCGATGGTGCGCCGCCCGAGTTTTGCAGCCCCGCCGTGTCCCCTCCCCGTTCCTCTCCGCAGCCGCCCCGCCCGATCGCCCGGCTCTTCGCCGCGACGACCTCGCTCGTCGTGATCGCCGCGGTTCCTTCGCCCGCGGGCGCGCAGTCCGCCGGCGTGATCGTCGTCGCCCAGGTCGAGGTGCCGCTGCCGCGCGTCAACCCGGAGCGCGCCGAAGGCGGCGCCGAAACGCCGCCGCCGGCCGTCCCCGAGGCCCCGCCGGTACCGCAGGTGACGTTGCCGGCGCCGAGCCTCTTTGCCAACACCGCCTACCGGCGCCTTGCGACGGGGGACGTCGAGAACGCAACGCGGATCGCCCAGTCGTCGGGCGACCCGCTGACGCTGCAGGTGATCGACTGGCTGATCGCGACGAACCTCTACGAGGGGTCGACATCGGCGCGGATGGCGCAGGCGATGGCGGACCTCGACGGCTGGCCCGGCCGGTCGCTGATGCAGATTCGCTACGAGCAGGCGCTGATCCGCGAGGCGCCGACGCCGGCGGAGGCGATCGCCGCGCTGTCGGCGACGCCGCCGGCGATGGAGCCCTCGACGCTTCTCTACGCCCGGTCGCTCCGCAACGAGGGGCGCTCCGAGGAGGCGGCGGCGTTCATCGCCAATTACTGGCGCACGCAGTCCTTCTCGGAGGAAATGGCGACGACCATCCTCGCCGAGTTCGGCGACCTTCTGAGCCAGGCCGACCTCGCCTACGGCATGAGCCGCTTCCTCTATGACGGCCAGAACGACCGTGCGCTCGCGGTGGCGCAGCGGCTCGGCACCGACTATCGCCGCCTCGCCGCCGCATGGGCGGCAGCGAACGACGGCGGCGGCAACGCTGCCGGCCTCCTCGACGCGGTGCAGGAGCTCCGCACCGATCCCGGCTACCAGTATGCCCGTCTCCTCGTCGCGATCCGTGCCGGCAACCGCAACGAGGCGGCCCGCATCCTCCGCGAGGCCCCGGCGGACCCGGCGGCGCTGATCGATCCGGATGCGTGGGCCGAGGAGCGGCGGACGCTCGGATGGACGCTCGTCAACCGCGGCAATGCCGAGCTTGCCTACGAGGTGCTGTCGGGGCACGCGGCGACGGATCGCAACGTCATCGTCGAGATCGAATTCGACGCCGGCTGGGTGGCGCTGCGGCGCCTCGACGACCCCGCGGCGGCGGTGGAGCATTTCCGGCAGATCGCGGCGAATTCGTCGCTGCCGATCAGCCAGTCGCGCGGCTACTACTGGCTCGGCCGGGCGCTCAGCGAGGCGGGCGCCGCCGAGGAGGCCGCCGAGGCCTACCGCACGGCGGCCCGGTATCCGACGACGTTCTACGGCCAGCTCGCCCTTTCCGCTCTCGGCAGCACGACGCTGACGATTCCCGCCCCGCCGCGCGCCGACGAGGCGGCTCTCGCTCATTTCGCAGCGAACCCCTTCATCATCGCGCTCGGCTGGCTCGACGGGTTCGGCGAGAGCGCGGCGTTCGACCTCCTCGCCCGCTCGCTCGGCGACATCCTCGATGATCCCGGCGACGTCGCGCTCCTCGCGACGCTCCTCCAGCAGCGCGGCAATTATCCGCTCTCGCTCCAGGTCGCGCGGCTTGCCGCCAACCGCGGCGTTGCGGTGGAGGGCGTCGGCTTCCCGACGTCGGCCATTCCCGCCGAAGGGCGGAGCGACCTCGTCGAGATGGCATTCGTCTACGCCATCGCGCGGCAGGAGACGGCGTTCAATCTCGGCCTCGTCAGCAGCGCCGACGCCCGCGGCCTCGTGCAGATGCAGCCCGGCACGGCGCGCGACATGGCGCGCTACCTCGGCGTCCCTTACGACGCCGAGCGGCTGCTGACGGATGCCGCCTACTCCGCCCGGCTCGGCGGCGCGTATCTCCGGACGCTGCTCGACCGCTATGACGGATCGTTCGTGCTGGCGACCGCCGCCTACAATGCCGGCATGGGGCGCGTCGACGGCTGGCTCGAAACGTATGGCGACCCGCGGCGCGCGTCGGTCGACACGATCGACTGGATCGAACGTATCCCGTTCGACGAGACGCGGAACTACGTGCAGCGCGTCCTCGAGAACCTCCAGGTCTACCGCGCCATCCTCGGCGACCCGACGCTACGGATCGCGGACGACCTCGGCATGTGAGGTCGCCCGGGCGTCGGCGCCCTTCGCAAGGCGTCCGGCCTGCGCCGGCCACTCGTCGCGCTCGACGCGGCCGGGGAAACCGAGTTCGGCGCTGATCCAGGCCTGCTGGCCCGCGGTCCACGCGGCGACCTGGGCGTAGCGGTAGATGCCGAGCTGGTTCAGCCGCTTCTCGAAGCCTTGCCCGATGCCCTTGATGCGCCGGAGGTTGTCGCGCTCGGGCGGCGCCGCTTCGAGCGACGGCGGGCGGTCCTCTGACGCGGGGGGCGGCGCGGCAGGCCGGGCGGCCGGGCTTGCCTCCGCTTCGTCCTCGTCCGACCAGATGTCGTCCGCCGCGAGAGGCGGCGTCGCCACCGGCGGTAGCGCCCGCCTGGTTTCCGCGGCACCGGATGCCGGCAGAGCGAGGATACCGACGGGCCGAGCCTCCGGCGGGCCGGGCTGGCGGAGGTCCATCGGCCAGACGGCGGTCGCGGCGGCCCATGGCTCGTCGTGCTCGGGAGAATCGTCACCCCGGCCGGGCGGGGGCGGCGCCGGCACCGGCGCGGTGATTTCAGGCGGCGGTTTTCCGTTGCCCTTCCGCTCCGCGGCGGAGGCCTCGGGCTCGACTGGAGCGACGGCCCCGCCCGCGATGAGGGCGGCCGCCTCGCCGGGGCGGAGGCGCTCGTCGCGCGCCTCGCGCCAGGCAATGGCCCGCGAGCTCGACTGGACGCGCTTCCGGAGGTCCTCGGCGGCCTCGGATTTCGCGGCGGATTCGAGGCGGATCGGCTCGGGTGCCGGTTCGGGGAGTGCGATGGGGACGACGGTGACGGCGCGCGTCGGCTCGGGGCGAAGGGCGGGTTCCGCCCGTGTCTCGGGACGCGGCTCGACGGCGGCCGGTTCCGGGCGTGGACGAACGGGTCGCGCCGCGGCCGGGGTCGGGGCGATCGCCGGCCGTCCGGTCGCGACCGGCTCCTCGGCCGGCGGTGGCGTGCGGATGCCGAACAGGCGGCCGATCCGGTCGGTGAGGTCGCGCTGGTCGAAGGCGTAGTCGGTCCGGTCGATCCAGCGATAGGCGATCCAGCCGATGATGCTGCCGACAGCGAATGCGGCGGCAATGACGGCCAGAACCTCGCCGATGTGCTGGATCATCGCTGGCGCGCCCCCGCGCCGCGCCGGCGTCCGCCCGCGGGCGACGCCGCCCACCAGCCCACGGCGACGCCGAGAAGGGCGGCGCCGAGCGCGTACGGCCAGTACTGGGCGAGGACGAACAGCACGCCGGTCAGAGCTCCAGGATCCTGAACTCGATCCGACGGTTCTGCGCCCTGCCCTCTTCGGTATCGTTGGTCGTGATCGGGTTCGCCTCACCATAGCCGACGGCCGTGAGACGGTCATCCGCGACGCCGGCGGCGACGAGGTACTCCCGCACGGAAATGGCACGCTGCTCGCTGATGGCGCGGTTGCGGGCGGTGGTGCCGTCGGAATCGGTGTGCCCGCCGATCTCGACCCGCGAATCGGGGCAGCGGCCGAGGATGGCCACCAGCCGGTCGAGCCGCCCCTCGCTCTCCGGCGCGAGACCGACCGACCCTTCGGTGAACTTCACCGCGCCGGTCCCGAGTTCGGCGGTGAGCAATTCCTGGCAGACGGCGGCGGTGACGCGGCTCTCCGCGGGTTTCGCCGTGATGGCGGTCGTCACGCGGTACCCCGGTGGAAGGGCGCCGCGAAGCTGCTCCTCGATGCGCGAGATCGCGCCGTCATAGGGCGCGACGCCGCTGACGGAGATCGCGCCATCGACGAGCTCCAGCCGCCCGGCTTCGAGCCGGCTTATCGCCTGGAGGCCGGCGACCATCGCCTCGGAGAAGCCCGCCGGCGCGCCGTCGGCGAGGAGGGCATCGACCACGACCGGAAGCGGCGCAAAGCGGAGCTCGGCCGCCGTTGCCAGCGTCTGCCTGATTTCCGGCGACGGCGCGAAGCCGCTGAGCGTGACCGCCTCGGGGCCCACCGACGCCACGAAGCGGTAGGGCGAGACGACCGGGGCGCTGACGAGGCTGGTGTTGAGCACGAGGCTCGCCGGCAGCGTCCGGGCGAGGGCGGCGAGGAGCCCCTCATAGGCGGCCGACGTCGCGGCGGCGCCCGTGATCGAATAGGAGTTGTCGCTGATCCGGGCCGAGCCGCCGGACAGAGCCGCCGCCTGGCCGATGGCGAACTTGGCGGCGCCGATCCAGTCCATGCGCGGCGCGCCGTCGGCGATCTGGAGCTGGTCGTCGATCTGTCCGGCGCCGAAGAGCCGAACGGCCTCGGCAATGACTTCGGTGCGCGCGTCGTCCGAGGGCATGAAGCCGATCAGGCTGAGGCCGTTCGACGAACGGACGACTTCCAGCACATAGGCCTCCGCCATGGACGGCTGGATCTCCGAGGCGATCAGGACGAGGCCGGGCGGAACCGGATCGGTCGCGGCGGCCTGGAGCGCGGCATAGTCCTCCGGCGTCCGGGCACGGCCGGAAAGCTGGAGCTGGTTGCCGGTGAGGGTGACGTAGCCGCTGCCGAGGCGGGCGACGACGCCGAGGGCGTACTCGATGAATGGCGCGAAGCCTTCGGGGGCGCCCGAGGCGAGCGTCACGCGGTTGTCGAGCGGCAGCTCGCCCACCGCCCGCCGGACGCGGGCTTCGACATCGGCCCCGATCGATGCGCTGGGAACATAGCCGGAGACCTCCGCCCGCGCGGTGTCGAACGACAGCTGCCAGACGTAAGGCGTGACGAATGGCGGCTCGATCGCCGCGGCGGCAACCGAGAATCCGCCAGGCACGGCGCCGGCGAGCATCGACAGGGTGCTTTCGTAGTGCGACAGGTCGCGCGACAGGCCGGCCACCGAGATCGAGACGCCGGACAGCGATACCGAGCCTTCGTCGAGATTGTCGAGAACCCGAAGGGCAAAACCCACGCCGCGGACGAAATTGTCGGGCGCGCCGCGCGCGAGTTCGGTGCGATCATCGACCGGCACGCCGGGGAAACTGTTCGAAACGAGTGCCGCGACCTCACCCCTGACCTCGTCCGAGGGAACGTATCCCGCGATGGTCAGCGCGCCCCCCGCGCGGCTGACGCTCCACGTGAACGGCGTGACCATGGGGATGAGCTCGGTCCGGTCATCGACCGCCGCCACGCCCCACACGCCGGCCACGGCAATCCGCGCCTCCTCCCGCCCGGCAATTGTCGGCGCCGTGCCGGTGAGAATGACCGAGCGGCCCTCGACGGTCGCGGCGGCCCAGGTCTGCCCTGTCTCGCCGAGGCGCGCGCCGACGCGATCCGAGAGACTGGCGGCAATGGTTGGTTCGTGAAGGGTAACGGCGAGCGCGCCGAGTCCGGCACAGACTACGATCGCCGCGACGAACCAGCGCCGCAGCGCGACGATCAACGACCGGCTACTCGCAGGGCGGTCGCGGCCGGCAACGGCCTCTCCCCCATCCGGCATACGCCTTCACACTCCGCCGGCCCGCCTTCGATCCACGGGGACCGCAGGCCCCCGAGGCCGCTCAGCAGCGCATATCAAAGTCGCGGCAGAGTGAAAAGCGATCCGCGGAAACCGCAAATGAAAAAGCCCGGCGGATTGCTCCGCCGGGCCTTCGAAGTTGATACCGGGTTGGCCTAGAAGGCCGCGCCGACCTTGAGCTCGAGGCCGAATGCGCTGAGATCGTTGCCACCGAACTGGCGGGCGTAGGTGCCCTCGAGGGTGACGAACACCGGAGAGGCGCCGGCCGGCTCGAACGTGATGCCGCCCGTGATCTCGAGAACCGCGTCGGCCGGAGCGTCCGGACCGCGGGTGTACTCGACACCGGTCTCGAGGGTGAGCGTGTCACCGATCGCGACTTCCATGTCGAGGCCGGCCATCAGGTAGTTGCCGAGCTCATGCTCGTCGTACTTGTAGCCGTAGTAGCCGTAGTTGCGGCTCCAGCCGACCGACGGCGTGAGCGTGACCGGGCCGAAGCCGATCTCGGCCTCTGCCATGATGCCGAACGCCCAGACCGGAATACCGTTGCCGTCCTCGGAGGCGTTCACGCGGTCGAAGTCGAAGCGGACGGTCATGTCCGCCGGACCGGCGCCGAACTCACCCTGAACGTAGCCGCCGACCGTCATGAACACATGACCGTCGCCGTTGAAGTTCGGAGCCGGACGCGAGTCGTTGGTGCGCTGACCGATGTTGAAGCCGGTCTCGATCTCCGCCGCACCGGCGTCGAACACGACGTCCACGCCGAAGTCCGGCCACGGGCCGTTCCAGAACGGGCTGAAAGCCGAGCCACGCGGATCGTTCCAGCCGAGGCGGCCCGGCTCGGCGAGCGTGACCGACACGGTCGCAGGACCAAAGGTGTTGCGGTAGCGAACCGAGTTGGCCGAGAAGGCCCACGGGCCGATCGTCAGCGTGCCGACGCCATCCGCGAGGGGCGTGAACGAGAACGAGAGGTTGCCGGCGTCGGTCGGCTTGCTGACGGTGACCGTCAGGGTGCCGGACAGGTTGAAGTACGAAGTCGGAATGCCGCCAGCGACCGGGAGAACGAACGGGCTGCCGAGCGCGTCGACGTCCGTATCCCAGGGATCATCGCCGTAGTCGAGCTCGTAGCCGAGCTCGGTGTTCCACTCGATGCTGCCCGAGAGCGTGATGCACCAGTCCTTCTTCTTCCAGCCGTTGCCGTTGTTGCACTGCTCAACGTAGTTGGCCATCGTCGTGACGACGAGACCGGCCGGGTTCGGATCGGCCGCCTGGGCGGTCGAGATGCCAGCGCCGCCGACGAACATCGCCGCCGAGGTGCCGAGAAGTAGCTTCTTCAGTGTCATTGCCTGACCTCCAAAAAGGTTCAAATCAGGGGCAGGTTCAGTTTCTCTTCGCTTCCGGAACGCTCCGGTCACTAGAGCACCTGCGAGAAATCCCGGTCCCCCACGACGTTCGATCAAGCATCTGATCCCCACCCCAGGGCGCATCGGCCGTCGAACAACCAAATCGCAGATTTCGCTGCGAATGGTCGGACCATACCCGAGAGCGGGTGCCGCGCAACGGTCCGCGCCGCAGTTTCGCCCCGTTGCCACCGCTTTCCGCGTGGGTTGTTGCAGTTCTGCCACGACGGCGGAGGTCGCGGTTTCCTGCGGATTCACACGCGTTACCATAAGGTTAACGAAACGTGCGTCGGTTTGCCCGTCGGGCGTGGTTCCGGAGGCTGCCACAATCCCGGCGCGAGGCGGGCGCCAGGAGCGCAATTCGCCGCGACGTAGTGCGGAGGGAATCGGCGTTCGCCGCTTGCCTCGCCAAGGCCCGCCCGCTTATGTGCGGACGACGGAGACGTGGCCGAGAGGCTGAAGGCGGCGGTTTGCTAAACCGTTATACGGTTGAAAAGCTGTATCGAGGGTTCGAATCCCTCCGTCTCCGCCATTCTTCCGCACACGGCAGTTCCGCTTCGTTCAACGCCTCGGCGGGCGTGGCCTACGGCCGGTCGCGCCGTCGCGCCGAGCTCCGGGGTCGAATCGTTCCGCTCGCCCTCTCCGCCGGACTCCACCCGCCGGATTCGCGGGGCCGGCCCGCTGACGTCCCCCCGGGCCCGGCCCGAGCCCGAGGCGTTGCTGCTCGAATCGGACAGGTGCCCGCCAGCGTCGCCGGAGCGACGGCTGGCCTGCCTGGTCCGGGTGGGAGCGCCGCCCTTACTCCGCGGGCTGCGAGGCGGGCGTCGCGCCGATCACGCGGCCGAGACGCTCGCCTTCCACGTCCACATTGGGGAGGACGCGGTCGAGCCAGCGCGGAATCCACCACGCGCCGCGGCCGACGAGCGCCATGAAGGCCGGGACGATCGTGAGGCGGACCACGAAGGCGTCGATGAAGACGCCGAACGCCATGGCGAAGCCGAGCGATTTGATGATCGGGTCGCCCGCGAGCACGAAGCCCGCGAAGACCGAGATCATGATGAGCGCCGCGGCGGTGACGACGCGGGCGCCGACGGTGACGCCGCGGACGGTCGCTTCGGTGGCCGAAGCACCGTGGACGTATTCCTCGCGCATCGGCGTCACCAGGAACACCTGGTAGTCCATCGCGAGGCCGAACACGACGCCGATCATGAAGATCGGCAGCATGCTCATCACCGGGCCGGTCGATTCGAGGCCGATGAGCCCGCCGAGCCAGCCCCACTGGAACACCGCAACCACGGCGCCGAAGGTCGCCCCGATGGTGAGGAGGAAGCCGAGCGTCGCCTTGATCGGCACCAGGATCGACCGGAACACCAGGAGGAGAAGGAGGATCGCGAGGCCGACGACCACGAGCATGTAGGGGACGAGAGCATCGGCGAGGCGCTGCGACACGTCCTGTTCGATCGCGGGGAGGCCCGTGACGCCGAGCACCGCACCGCTGACGGCAACCGTGCGTATCCGCTGCACGAGCTCCTTGGTCGCCGGATCGACCGGCCCGGTGGTCGGCACGACGCGATAGAGCGCGGTATCGCCGGCCGGGTTGACGCCGACCGCGTCGAAGGCGGCGATGCCGTCGATCCCGGCGAGCGCTTCACCCACGGCCGCGATGGCCGCCGGACGGTCGGCAGCGGGGGCGGCGTCGACCACGACGATCAGCTGGCCGTTGAAGCCGGGGCCAAACCCCTCCGAGACGAGATCGTAGGCTTTCCGCTCGGTCGATTCGGGCGAGGCGGTCGCCGGACCCGGCAAGGCCAGGTCGAGGTCGAGGGCAGGCGTGGCGACGACGCCGAGGCCGAGGATCGCGACGACGAGAACCGCGAGCCGGTTGCGGGTCACGAACCGGCCCCAGCGCTCCCCGGCCGGAGCCGGTGCGTTCGCGGGACGCGGCGCGGCGCCGCGACGGCCGAGGATGCGGTTCCGGCCGAAGCCGATCATCGCCGGCAGGAGCGTGAGCGCGATGAGGACGGCGATCGCCACGGTGAAGGCGGCAGCGAGACCCATCGCGGCAAGGAAGCTGATGTTGACGACCGCGAGGCCCGCCAGCGCGATGATGACCGTGAGGCCGGCGAAGACCACGGCGCTGCCGGCGGTGCCGACGGCACGGCCCGCAGCCTCCTCGGGCGCGAGGCCCTTCTGCATTTCCTTGCGGTAGCGGGTGAGGATGAAGAGCGCGTAGTCGATGGCCACGGCGAGGCCGAGCATCGTTGCGAGCACGGGCGCGGTCGAGGACAGCTCGATGAAGCCGGTCGCCGCGGTCACCAGCGCCACGCCGATGCCGACGCCGAGGAGGCCGGTGAGGAGCGGCAGCCCGGCCGCGACGAGCGAGCCGAGCGTGACCACGAGAACGACGGCCGCCACGAGGAGGCCGAGCGCCTCGGTGATCGGGGTTTCGGGGATCTCCTGCAGCACGTCGCCGCCGATCTCGACTTCGAGGCCGGTGGCGCGGGCGGTCGCGACCGCCTCTTCGAGCGCGTGGCGCGCCTCCTCGGTGAGGGCGATCGCAGGGACGGCGTACGTCGCCTGGGCCTGGGCAATGCGGCCGTCGGGGCTGACGATGCCGGGCAGCACGGGCATGCCGGCCGCCGCGGCGGCTCCGGTGAGGATTGCCGCCATCGCATCGGCGCCGGGCTGGACGGCGGCGACTTCGGGGGCGCCTGCGAGCGTGGTCAGCAGCGTCGAGATCGCGGCGAGGCGTTCGGGCGTCGCCAGGGTCTCTCCTTCGGGTGCGGCAAAGACGATCTGGGCGCTCGCCGGAAGCTCGGCGGGACCGTCGGCGGCGGCACCAGGCGGCGCGAAGCGTTCGTTCTGGAGCTCGAGGGCCTCGATCGCCGGGACGCCCGGGATCGAGAAACTCTCCTGCGTCGGGCCGCTGAGGGTCACGGCGGCCGTGCCTGCGCCGATGAGGATAAGGATCCAGGCGCCGAGCACGGCCCACCGGTTGCGAAACGCGAACCGGCCGAGACGATAGAGATGGACTGCCACGGGAATGCTCCAGGGTGTGCCGGTTTGCGGCGGGTCGTTCAGGGGATGGGCTTGCCGCGAAACTTGCCGATCACGGCCCGAAGGGCCTCGGCAGCGGCCTGGTGGAAGGCGGCGATGCGGCCGAGCCGGAGCTTCACTATGGCGCAGCGGTCGGAGAGCTTTGCCTCCGTCGCGCGCAGGAACTCGGTCGTCCGGGTGGCCTGCTGCAGCATGTCCTGGAGCATCGGCTCGAGCGGGACGTTGGCGAGGCGATAATAGTCCTGACGGTCGCCGGGCAGGCTGACGCGCTCGATCACGCCGGCGGCGGCGAGGAGCCGCGTGTTGGTGCTGATGCTCGCCTTGCTGACCTTGAGACGATCCGTCAGCTCGCCAAGGCTGACAGGCTTCGTCTCGACGAGAAAGACGCCGAACAGCCGGCCGGCGATGCGCGGCAGCTTCCCGTCCTCGCCGAGGATGCCCATCTGCTCGACGAAATCGTCGAGCACGGCGCGCTCCGCAGCATCAGGGCTGTCGGCGGTGGTAGCGGGAGTGGCGGCGGCGGGACGGGTCATTCGGGCAGCAGATGGGACGCCCAGTCCGTTCAGTCAAGACTGAACGGACTGAAACTCGCCGACCCGCGACGCGTGCGCCGCAGAAGCCCCGCCTGCCCGTTTCGAAATCCGTAAAGGCTGCGGTGCTAGGGAGGCGAGAGCCTCCTCGCCGCGAGTCCCTCCGCATGAGCGAAATCAGGACGTTCGGTCCCGACGACGTGCCTGCCGTGGCCGCCATGTTCCAGCGGACGTTTCGCGACCGCGCCGTCGCGGCGCCGGCGTCGCTGGCGCAGCACATCGGCGACGTCTTCCTGCGGCACCCCTGGTACGACCCCGAGATCGCCTCGCGCGTCCATGTCTCCGATGCCGGCGCGGTGAACGGCTTCATCGGCGTGCTTCCCCTCCCTCTCGTCCTCGGCGAGCGACCGCTCCGGTCCGGGATGGCGGGCTCGCTCATGGTGGATGATCCGGCGAAAGACCCGCTCGCGGGCGCGCGGCTCCTCCGCTCCTTCCTCAACGGGCCGCAGGACGTTTCGCTGTCCGAAACGGCGAACCTCCTGTCGCAGCGGATGTGGGAGAAACTCGGGGGCTCGACGATCACCGCGCTCAGCCTCGACTGGATGCGCGTGTTGCGCCCGGCGGGACTTGCGATCGACGTCGCGAGCGGACGGGCGAAGGCCGTCCGGCTCGGACGGCCGGCCGCGGCGCTGTGCGATTCCCTCGCGCGGCGGGCGGGCGGCGCTTTCTTCAAGGCAGCGGCGCCCGACGGCGTCATCGGCGCCGAGACCGACGAAGCAGGCCTGCTCGCGGCGCTGGAGTCGCTCCATGCAGGCCCCGGGCTCCGCCCGAGGTGGACGCCGGACGTGCTGCAATGGGTGCTGCGGACGGCCGAGATCAAGGAGCAGCGCGGACCGGTGCATCGCCGGGTGATGACGGCGCGCGGGACGACGATCGGCGCGGCGGTGTTCTATGGCGCGCCGAAGAGCCTCGCCTGGGTGCTGCACGTGGCGGCACGTCCGGGCGCCGAGGCGAAAGTGGTCGAGGAGCTTCTCGCCCACGCCGATGCTGCGGGGTTCGCCGGGCTTCGCGGCCGGGTCACGCCGGCAATCCACGAAACCCTCCTGCGCGAAAAGGCGTTCTTCTTCCGCCGCGGCGCGTTCGTGGCGCACGGCCGCGATCCGGCGCTGGTGGCGGCGCTCGCCGACCCGCGGGCGGTCGTGACGGGGCTCGCGGGAGAATCGTGGATCCGCCTGATCGGCGGGTCCTTTCGATAAGGTAAACGCGCTGTCAATCTTAAGGGCTCGACCTTTACTCAACAGTTTACTGTGATTCCCATCTCCCGTTGCTCGAGGGTCAGGTCGGCTTAAGGTTGACTACGACTTTCCTCGAACGAGGCATTCGACGGGAACATGTGCGGCATCGCTGGCTATTTCGGCGACGTCCAGCCCGAAACGAAGGGCCGGGCGCTCCTCGGCGCGATGATCGGCGCGATCCGCCATCGCGGACCCGACGGCTTCGGCGTCCTTGCCGAGGACGGGGTCGGCCTCGCGCATGCCCGCCTCTCGATCATCGACCTCGCCGCCGGCGCGCAGCCGATGGCGAGCGCCGACGGACGTCTCGAGATCACCTTCAACGGCGAGATCTTCAACTACGTCGAGCTCCGCGCCGAGCTCGTGGCGAGCGGCCACCGCTTCCTGACCCATTCCGACACCGAGGTGATCCTCGAACTCTACGCCGCGATGGGCCCCGCCTGCGTCGAGCGGCTCAACGGCGATTTCGCCTTCGCGATCTGGGACCGGTCGAGGCGAACGCTGTTTGCGGCGCGCGACCGGATGGGCGTGCGCCCCTTCTTCCACACGACGCGGAACGGCGTCCTCTGGTTCGCCTCCGAGGTGAAGGCGCTCCTCGCCGTGCCCGGCGTTTCCGCCGAACTGGACCCGATCGCGCTCGACCAGATCTTCACCTTCTGGTTCCCGCTCGCGCCGCGGACGGCCTTCAGGGACATCTCCGAACTCCCGCCCGGTCACACGCTGATCGCGACGCCCTCGGGCGTGTCGATCCGGCGCTACTGGGCACTCGATTACCCCGATGCCGCCGATGCCGACGGGCTCGACCAGCGGCCCGAAACGGTCATTGCGGGCGATGTCCGGGCACTCCTCGAAGACGCGGCGCGCATCCGCCTCCGCGCCGACGTGCAGGTAGGCTCGTACCTCTCGGGCGGGCTCGATTCGTCGCTCGTCACCGCGATGGCGCGGAACGAGGTTTCCGAGCGCCTCCGGACGTTTTCGGTCGGCTTCGAATCGCCGGAATACGACGAGGCCGGGCAGCAGATCGAGATGGTCCGCGCCCTCGGCACCGAGCACAGCTCGATCGTCTGCACTGCGGCCGATATCGGCCGGGCGATGCCGGACGTCATCCGCGCGACCGAACGCCCGATCCTCCGGACGTCGCCGGCCCCCCTCTTCCGCCTCTCCGGCCTCGTCCGCGACAGCGGCTTCAAGGTGGTGCTGACGGGCGAAGGCGCCGACGAGGTCTTCGCCGGCTACGACATCTTCAAGGAGGCGAAAGTCCGCCGGTTCGCGGCGCGGAACCCGTCGTCGGCGTGGCGGCCGCTCCTGCTCCAGCGGCTCTATCCCTATCTGCCGCGGCTCCAGAACCAGCCGCAGGCGTTCCTGCAGTCCTTCTTCGGCCGCGGCGCCGAGGACGCGGGCGATCCACTCTTCTCGCACCTGCCGCGGTTCCGGACGACGGCGGGGGCGAAGCTCTTCTATTCCGCCGAAATGCGCCAGAACCTCGCCGGCTACAGCGCGATGGACGAACTCCGCTCGCTCCTGCCGGAGCGGTTCGCGAAGTGGCATCCGCTGTCGCAGGCGCAGTATCTCGAAGCCGGGCATCTGCTGCCGGGCTACATCCTGTCGTCGCAGGGCGACCGGGTGGCGATGGCGCATGCGGTCGAGGGCCGGTTCCCATTCCTCGACCACCGCGTCGTCGAGTTCGCCTCGCGTATCCCGCCGCGGCTGAAGCTGCGGAGCCTCCGCGAAAAGCACATCCTCCGCGAGGCCGCGGCGCCGCTCCTGCCAAAGACCATCGCCAACCGCGTGAAGCAGCCCTATCGCGCCCCGGAAGTCGCGCCGTTCGTCGGCGCCGCGGCGCCGCCCTACGTCGCCGACCGCCTTGCGCCGGGTGCCATCGGCGCTTCCGGCCTGTTCGACTCGGTCGCCGTCGGCCGCCTCACTGCCAAAGTCGCGCGGCAGGGCGAGGTCGGCTTCAAGGACAACATGGCCTTCCTCGGCGTCCTCACCACTCAGCTCTGGCTCGACGCCTTCGCGCCATCAGCCGCTTCCGCCCAGCCCCCTGCCGTCGCCGCGGCATAACCAAACGAGCCGACCATGACCTCGATCGACCAGCGCGTGACGAACTTCATCCGCGAGAATTTCCTGTTCAGCGACCAGGCAACGCCCCTGTCGCCGACCGATTCGCTGATGGAGGCCGGCCTCATCGACTCCACCGGCGTCCTCGAACTCGTCGCCTTCCTCGAACAGGAGTTCGGGATCGTCATGGCCGACGCCGAGATCGTGCCGGCCAATCTCGACACGATCGCCGGGATCGCTGCCTACGTCGCCGGCAAGCAAAGCGCGGCCAAGGCCGCCTGACGGAGCATTGCCGATGCGCGTCGAGCGGTTCCTGCGTGACAGTGCAAGACGCTTCCCGGCGAAGGAAGCGCTGGTCGCGGGCGGCCGGCGGCTGACCTTCGCCGAGGTCGACGCCATGTCGGACAGCCTCGCGGCGACGCTGGTCGCGCGGGGCGCCGGGCGCGGCGACCGCGTGATCATCTTCATGGACAATTGCTGGGAGGCGGTGGTCGCCGTCTTCGCGACGCTGAAGGCGGGCTGCGTCTTCTCGCCGATCAACCCGACGACCAAGGCCGACAAGCTCGCCTACGTCATCAACAACTGCCGCGCCGTCGCGGTGGTGACGCAGGACAGGCTGGCGCCGGTGGCGGCCGCCGCGGCGGCGCAGGCGCCGTCGGTCCGCTTCGCCGTCGCAACCGGCGACGCCGATGTCGGCGCCCTCCCCACGACCCGATTCCCGGCGGCCATCGCCGGCGGCACCGCGCCCGCCACGCGCGGCATCTCCATCGACCTTGCGATGCTCGTCTACACGTCCGGCTCCACGGGGCAGCCGAAGGGTGTGATGATGACGCACCAGAACATCGTCGCCGCCGCGACCTCGATCACGACCTACCTCGAGAACACGCCGGACGACATCATCCTCAACGTCCTCCCGATCTCGTTCGACTACGGCCTCTACCAGGTGCTGATGGCCGCGAAGATCGGCGCGACACTGGTGCTCGAGAAGTCGTTCGCCTTCCCCGCGGCGATTCTCGATCGCGTCCGCGCCGAGAAGGTGACGGGCCTGCCGCTGGTGCCGACGATGGCGGCGATGATCCTCCAGATGAAGGATCTCGTGCCGGGCGACCTGCCCAGCCTCCGCTACCTCACCAACACTGCCGCCGCCCTGCCCCCCGCGCACATCCTCCGCCTCCGCGAGCTGTTCCCGCACGCGACCGTCTTCTCGATGTACGGCCTCACGGAGTGCAAGCGCTGCACCTACCTGCCGCCGGCGGAGCTCGATCGCCGGCCGGGCTCCGTCGGCATCGCGATCCCGGACACCGAGGCTTACGTCGTCGACGACGCCGGTAACCGCACGGCGCCGGGCGTCATCGGCGAGCTCGTGATCCGCGGGCCGCACGTGATGAAGGGCTACTGGGAGAACCCCGAGGCGACCGACAGGGCGCTCAAGCCGGGGCCGTTCGCCTGGGAGAAGGTCCTCTACACCGGCGACCTCTTCAGGACGGACGCCGAGGGCTTTCTCTATTTCGTCGGCCGGAAGGACGACATCATCAAGAGCCGCGGCGAGAAGGTCGCGCCGAAGGAGGTCGAGGCGGTGCTCTACACCCTCCCCGGCATCCGCGAGGCTGCCGTCATCGGCATTCCCGACCCGATCCTCGGCGCGGCGCTGAAAGCGGTCATCGCGCTCGAACCGGGTTCGGCGATGTCAGCGCAGGACGTGATCCGGCACTGCGCGAAGAACCTCGAAAGCTTCATGGTGCCGGGCATGGTCGAGTTCCGGGCCGAGCTGCCCAAGACCGACACCGGCAAGATCAGCCGTCGCCTCGTCGCCGAAGAGGACGCCGCCCGCCTCGTTGCGGCCGAGTAGGAGAATATCGATGCGCGCCGACGCCCTCGCCCGCAGCGCTGCCAACCAGCCCTTTTCCGCCGCAACGCTCCGGCTCGACGGCCCGGCGGAGATCGCCCGCATCACGACCGCGCTTCGCGGCCAGGTGCGCGAGACGCTGCGGAAGCGCGGCATCGTCCTCGGCCTCTCCGGCGGCATCGATTCCAGCGTCACTGCCGGCCTCGCCGCGAAGGCGTTCGGCCCCGGAAAAGTGTTGGGCATCCTGATGCCAGAGCACGATTCCGATCCCGAGAGCCTCCGCCTCGGCCGGCTCGTCGCCGATGCGTTCGGCATCGAGACGGTGGTCGAGGACATCGCACCGATGCTCGATGCGGCCGGCTGCTATCGCCGCCGCGACGAGGCGATCCGGAAGCTCGTGCCGGAGTTCGGGCCGGGCTGGGGCTGCAAGGTGGCGATCGCCAACGCGCTCGAAGGCGGCGGCTACAACATCACGTCGCTGGTGGTGCAGTCGCCCGACGGCGTCCGGCAGAAGATGCGGATGCCGCTCGACGTCTACCTTGCGGTGATCGCCGCCACCAACATGAAGCAGCGGACGCGGAAGCTGCTCGAATACACGCATGCCGACCGGCTGAACTACGCCGTCGCCGGGACGCCGAACCGGCTCGAATACGACCAGGGATTCTTCGTGAAGAACGGCGACGGCGCGGCCGACGTGAAGCCGATCGCCCACCTCTACAAGTCGCAGGTCTACCAGCTCGCCGCCGATCTCGGCGTGCCCGCCGAAATCCGTGCCCGGCCGCCGACGACCGACACGTGGTCGCTCGCGCAGACGCAGGACGAGTTCTACTTCTCGCTCCCGCACGATCGCATGGACCTCTGCCTCTACGGCCTCGAGCACGGCATCCCGGCGGGGGAAGTGGGTGCTGCCGCCGGCCTCACGGACGTCCAGGTCGGCATGGTGTGGAACGACATCGCGGCCAAGCGGCGGGCGACGGCGTATCTCCACGAGGGGCCGCTTCTCGTCGATCCGGTCCTTCGCCGAGACTGACCTTTCCTCGCGGCGCCGGTCCCGCAGCACGATCCTCGGCCGTGGCGGCGGGATTTGGGCACCCGGTCGATGGCCCAATTCAGCGTGCCGTGCTACGAATCACCAATCGGTGATGTCCGGTGCGGGACGGAGGGGTCGATGGGACGGTGGGGTATCCTCGCCGCGGGAGCGGTGGCTTCCGCGCTGGTGGCAGGCGCTTCCGTGCTGGTGGCGGGCACGGCGTCCGCGGCCGAAGTCGGTCCGATCAACCTTCCCGCCACGCCGCCCGCCGTCCCCCTTCCTCCGCCGCCCGGCTTCTCCTTCGCCGGCCCCTATGTCGGCGCCTATTTCGGCCGGCTGGTCGCCGAATCGGCCTTCCAGGCGGGGCTCCAGGGCGGCTTCAACTTCCTCCGCGGCCCGTTCCTCGTTGGCGCCGAGGCGCAGCTCGGCGCGGCGTTCGGCGGTGGCTTCGCCTTCGAGGCGGACCTCAACGCTCGCCTCGGATTCGTGCTCGGCGAGCGCTTCCTGGTCTATGGCGAGGGCGGCATCGGGTACATTTCGGGCGTCCCGGTCTACACCGCCGGCGGCGGCGTCGAGATCGGCGTCGGCCAGAGTTTTTCGGTGTTCGGCGAGGCCAAGGCTCTCGGCCCCCTCGGCGGCCCGATCCTGTCGCTCACCGTCCAGGCCGGCATCAACTGGCATCCGAACTACTGAGTTCGGGAGCCATCGGGCCGTGGGCTCGGCTGCCACTGCCCCCGTCCGCACGCCCCGATTGGCCCGCCATCCCGGACGGTGCAGACTTCGCCGAGGCCAAGAACCTCATCGGCGCGCCAGGCTTCGAGTTCCAGGCCGGCGTCAACTTCCACTTCGGGCGCTAGCCCCCGGCAACCGCGTGAAGGGGCCCTGCCTCCGGCGGGGCCTTTCGTTTTTGCCTCAGACCGCGCGCATGCGGTTGTTGCGCGGGTTGTCCTCGACCTCGGCGAGGCCGAGCGTTTCGAGGACCGGCGGGACGTAGACCGCGAAGCGACCGCGGAGCCCCTTCTTGAGGCCGTACCAGCCACGGACCGGATTGGCCGCCGACCGGCCCCAGGCCTCGACGGTTCCTTCGGCCGCACGCTTCTGCTCGTCGGCGCCGCCGAGCGCTACCCAGTCCCCCGCCCGCTTCAGCATGGCGTGGAGGTCGTCGATCGCCTGGAGCCGATAGCGCAGCTCGGTCTTGCCGGCGCGCACGACGAGGACGGGCGGATCGAGCGTCGGATCACGGAACGCCTCGTAGGCGGCCTTGCCGCCCGGCGTCGTCAGCTGCCACGGCGATTCGCGCGTGCCGTCGCCCGCAGTTGCCTTGCCCATCGCTTCCTCCCGGTTCGGATGGGAAGACGATAGCATCGGCGGGCCGGCGGTCGCGGGTAGACCGTTACCGAATGGCGTCCGCCGCGCGCCTGCGTGTCGAAATGGTCGGACCGGAAGCCGGAATGGAGGTGAGAGCGTGCCCCTCAACGCCGCCTGGCATCATGCCCACCCGATGCCCGAGCGGGCGACGCTCGATCAGCGCGTGCGGTGGCATCTCGAACATGCCGAGGCCTGCGGCTGCCGACCGCTGCCGAAGTCGATCGTTGCCGAACTCGAGCGCCGCAAGAAGGCCGAGGCGGACGCGGCGAGCCGGGACTAGAGGTTGATCCGAAGACGCGGCCTTCGCTTCGAAGATACCGCGCTCCATCAAGGGATTGACGAAGGGGCGTGATCCGACTTTGACGGGTCGCCCCTAGGGTCCGTACTCAATAACGATTCCCAGCCAGCTAGAGGTGTGATTCAAAGTGCCCGGGAGGGCCCTTCGATGAAGCATCTCTA
>JADLGL010000029.1 GCA_020849325.1 Bauldia sp.
ACCGCGCCCATGCCGATCAGAGTGTTGTCGCCGACCGTGCAGCCGTGGAGCAGCGCTCGATGGCCTACCGTGCAGTCACGCCCAACGGTGAGCGGGTAGCCGGCATCGGTGTGCATGACGCAAAGGTCCTGCACGTTCGACCGCGCACCGATCGTGATCGGCTCGATGTCGCCGCGCAGCACCGCGCCGAACCAGATCGACGTCTCCTCGGCGAGCACGACCTTGCCGATGACGTCGGCATTGGGGGCGACCCAGTAGGTGCCCTTCGGCGGCAGAAGCGGGCGTTCGCCCTCGAACTCGTAGATCGGCATTGTCTTCCCTCAGGCGAGGAGGCTCGACCGCATCGCAAGCGCGAGGTCGAGCACCACGATACCCGAACAGGCGCTCCACACACCTGCGACCGCAAGGCCGCCGACGAGCCAGGTGACGGGCCGCTTGTCGGCCCGTACCGCCCGCACCGCTCCGCGTGCGACGATGTACGGCCCGAGGAAGGCGAAGGAGACCGCGGCGACGAAGCATTCGATGATCCGCGGCCGCGGAATGGCGAACGATACCTGCCGCCGGGTCACGAGCTGGAAGAAGCTCGAGGCAAGGCCCGCGGCGACGAAACCCACGGCAGCGCAATAGAGGAGGAGCCAGAGTTCGAACATCTCGTGTCCCGATACGACCGCGCCAAAGGAGCGCTGCCGGGCACAGCGCAATGCCCATGCCGTCGCCTGCGGACGTCCCTCCTGCAAGGAATCCGCGGGGCGCGTCCACAGTTTGTTAAGGTTATCGTTTCGTTAAGACCGATCGGGCGCGGTTTTGTCCCGGAATGGGACGGGCCGCTTCGCGCGCCGGACTCGGTGGTCAGTCACCCCACCAGACAGCCGCCGTCGTTCCGGCCGTGGCCCCCGGGGTCCGGCCTTCCGGCCGGCCCGAGGGGCGACCCCGGAACGACGGGCGTGTTTCATTGGTGAGCTGGCCGGGCGGCCCGCCCCTACTCCAGATCGATGTCGAGGATCGCCATCGAGAAATTGTAGGAGGTCTCGCCGTCCTCGTCGTCGCGGTAGATGAGGCCGATGAACTCGTCGCCGATGAACAGCTCGGCGGAATCATCCTTCCGCGGGCGCTGCTTCACCTCGATGGTCGGGAGCTTGAAGCGCTTGCGGAAATAGGTCTCGAGCTTCTGGATTTCGGCGCGATTCACGAATGATGCCTTGGTGAGGGGGATCGGCACCCGGTCCGGGCGTGCACCGGTGTAGTCCGGCTAGGTCCCTTCGTTCAACCGATGGTCCATCTCGCGGGACGGAAGATCCGTCCCGGCCTGGCCGATGACGCGCGCCGGAACGCCCGCCACGGTCGAATGCGGCGGGACGGGTTTCAGCACGACGGAACCGGCCGCCACCTTGGAGCCCTCCCCGATCTCGATGTTGCCGAGGATCTTTGCGCCGGCGCCGATGAGGACGCCGCGGCGGACTTTCGGATGACGGTCGCCGATCTCCTTGCCGGTGCCGCCGAGCGTCACGTCCTGGAGGATCGAGACGTCGTCCTCGATAACGGCGGTGCCGCCGATGACGAGCGAGGTGGCGTGGTCGAGGAAGATGCCGCGGCCCATCTGGACGGCCGGGTGGATGTCGGTCTGGAACACGGCCGACGAGCGGCTCTGGAGATAGTAGGCAAAATCGCGACGGCCCTTCCGCCACAGCCAGTTGGCAAGGCGATGCGTCGCGATGGCGTGGAAACCCTTGAAGTAGAGGACCGGCTCGATGACGCGGTTGCAGGCCGGGTCGCGGTCGAGGACGGCTGCGATGTCGACGCGGATGGTCTCGGCGGCGGCGGGCTCGGCGGCGAGGAACTCGTGGTAGGCCTGCTCGATCAGGCCCGACGGCACGTCCTCGTGGTGAAGGCGGCTCGCGATCCGGTACGCGACGGCCGATTCCAGCCGGTCGTGGTTGAGGACGTTGGTGTAGACGAAGGTCGCCAGCTCCGGCTCGGCGGCGACGATCACTTCCGCCTCCGCCCGAACCTGCGCCCAGTTGGGGTCGACATTGCCGAGGCCGGATCCGAGCGGGCGCGGCGAATGCTTGGTCATGGTCGGTCTCCGGACCTTCGGCCCGCTGGTGACGATCGCGGTCGCCGCCCCGGCTCCCTGTGCCGGGCGGGCTGCATCTAGGGTCGCGATAACAGAAAGTCTAGCACGGCCCGTTTGAACGATCGATCGCCGACGGCCAGCATGTGGTCCCGGCCGCCGATGGTGAAAGCCTGAGCGCCGGGAATCCGCCACGCCACCGGCTCCGGCGGCCCGGCGATGAGGTCGAGCGAGCCCGACGCCACCAGCACCGGCAGGCGCAGTGATTTGAGGAGCTCGGGATCGAGCGCCGACGCCTGGCCGCGCATGCAGGCGGCGAGCGCCCGGAGGTCGCCGCCGGCCCGCTCGGCAAAACGGCGGAAATTCGCCGGATTGCCCGGCGCGACCGGCCCGTCCGCAGTAAGAGCCGCCGCGATTGCCTCGGCATCGCGATTGCCGCCGATCAGGGTCTCGCCGATGCCGCCGAGGACGATCGACCGGACGAGGCCGGGACGGGAGAGCGCGAGATGGCCGGCGATCCGCGACCCCATCGAGTAGCCGACGAAATCGGCCCGCTCGATGTCGAGCCGGGCGCACAGGCCGACGATGTCGGCCGCCATCGCCTCGGTCGAATAGGCGTCGGGCTCATAGAACTTCGCACTGGCGCCGTGCCCGCGGAGATCGGGCGCAACCACGGCCCGCCCGGCATCGACGAGCAGGTCGAGCCAGCCAGTGCTGCGCCAGTTGAGGGCCGCGTTCGAGGCGAAGCCGTGGAGGAGCACGACAGGTGCGCCGCTCCCCTCCGCGATGAAGGCGATCCGGACTCCGGCGACCTCGGCCATTCCGTACTCGCTCATACGGCTCCTTGCGGTCATGAACTGCCCCTCGTGGCGGGGAACGCGAACGGTCGTCAGACGGCCTGCCGTCGCGTCGCGCGACTGGACACGGCGGCAATCTTACCGAGCAACGCGGATTGGCGCATCTCTTAGTTGCCCGTCGGCTCCCGGCTCCCATTGTCAGCACCGGCGGATAGCCGCGCGTGTCGGACGACCGCCGCCTTTGCCGCGACGGGTCGCCGCTGGCGCACCGTGCCGGCGATGCTATGGTGCCGCCGAGGCGAGGCAGAGAGGGAACCCCATGGCCGGCGCGATTGTTCCGCATTTCCAGAACGATGCCGGCGTGCCGACGATCGAGATCGGCGTGCGCGAGTTCAAGTGCGTGGGCGCCACCGCGCCGTTCGATCACCCGCACATCTACATCGACCTCGGCGACGACGACGTCGGCATCTGCCCCTACTGCTCGACCACCTACGGCTACCGGCAGTATCTCGCCGCCGACCAGACCAACCCGCCCGGCCATCTCGTTCCGCAGGCGGCGGACTAGCTTTCGGGCGGCCGCATTTGGAGCGGACGCCGACGGTTGCGATCGCGGGTGCCGGGATCGGCGGGCTGACGGCTGCCCTCCTCCTCGCCCGCGCCGGGTTCCACATCGACCTCTTCGAGCGCCACCCTGCCCTCACCGAGGCGGGCGCCGGCATCCAGATCACGCCCAACGCCGGCCGGGTCCTCGACGGGCTCGGCCTCGACAGGGCCATCGCGGCGAAGGCGTCCGCGCCGCGCGCCCTTCTCGTCCGGAGCGGGCGGTCCGGCCGGCGGATCGTGACGATGCCGCTCGGCGACACCTTCGAACGCGGCTTTGGCTTCCCCTACCGCACCATCCACCGTGCCGATCTCCAGCGCGTCCTCGCGGAGGCCGTCGCGGCCGAGGCGGGCATCGACGTCCATCTCGGATCGGCCGTCGCCGGCTTCGCGACCCACGAACGCGGCCTCACGGCCATCGTCGAGAGCGGCGGGCGAGACCGCGAGATCGCGCCGGACGCGCTCATCGGCGCCGATGGCGCCCGATCGGACCTCCGCGGTCTCGTCCCGGGAGCCGCGGAGCGGCGGGCATCCGGACGGACGGCGTGGCGCGCGCTCGTTCCCGCGGCAGCCTTGCCGGCGGGGATTCCGCCCGACGTCGTCGGGCTGTGGCTGGGATCGGCAGGGCACCTCGTCCACTACACGGTGCAGAACGGCGAGGCGCTGAACGTCGTCGTGGTGGTCCGGGACGAGGCGCTCTCCGGCGGCAGCGGCGGGGACGTGCTGTGGCGGCGGATCGGCAACTGGGCGAAGCCGGTGCAGGCGCTCCTCGGCGCAGCGCCGGCCTGGCAGGCGTGGCCGATCTCGACGGTCGATCCTTCGGGCGCGTGGACCGAGGGCCGTTTTGCGCTCCTCGGCGACGCCGCGCACGCGATGGCGCCGTTCGTGGCCCAGGGCGGCGCGATGGCGATCGAGGACGCGGCGGTGCTGGCGCGCCACCTCGGCGCGCTGCGGCATGACCGCGCGGCGGCCCTCGCTGCCTACGCCGCCGAACGGCGGCCGCGGGTCAAGCGGGTGTGGAAGACGGCGGAGTCGACGGCCGACCTCTACCACATGGGCCTCCTCACCGGCGCCGTGCGGAATGCCGGGATGCGTTTTCTCGGTGGCCGGGCGCTCCTCAACCGCTACGGCTGGATCTACCGCTGGTCTGCCGATCGCTGAGGGGATGCGGGGCGAAGGCCTGAAGCAGCAAGGCCCCGGCCGATGCCGGTGAAACCTTTCCTTCGTGCTCCCCGGAGGCGCCTGGACCAGTGGTCTGACGCCTTCATTCGTCGAGCTGCGGCGGCATCTCGCCTCGCCCCGTTCGGGGAGCGGGGAACGGGCGATCCCGATCCCGATCCAGCGCCGACAGGCATCATCCGAACGCGTCGAACCCCTACCGGATCAGGTCCGGGCGCGTTTCGGCGACGGTGATCGGCGGGTCGCGCCAGTACTGGGTGAAGTAAGCGTAGGCGTTCTCGACCTTCGGGATGTCGTTGATGACGATGTAGGGCTGGTTGGGGTGCAGGAGGAGGTAGTCCTGGTGATAGCCCTCGGCCGGGTAGAACGCCGGCAGCGGGTCGAGGCGGGTGACGATCGGCGCGGAATAGATGCCCGCGGCGTCGAGCTGGGCGATGTACTGCGCGGCGACCTCGGCCTGCTCGGCGGTGGTGGTGTAGATGTGCGAGCGGTATTGCGGTCCCCAGTCAGGCCCCTGGCGATCGAGCTGCGTCGGGTCGTGGACCACCGAGAAGAAGATGCGGAGGATCTCGCCCACCGAAATGACGGTCGGGTCGTAGACAATCTCGACGGCCTCGGCGTGGCCAGTCGTCCCGGTGCCGACGGTGTAGTATTGCGCGGTCTCCGCGGCGCCGCCGGCATAGCCGGATACGGCGCTCGAGACCCCGTTGATCCGCTGGTACACCGCCTGGACGCCCCAGAAGCAGCCGCCGGCGAGGACGATCGTTTCCTCGGTGGACGCGACCGGCGGGTCGTAGGCGGCGACCGGCGCGGGAAAATACTCGCCTTCGGCCATTGCGGGCGCGGACCGAAGCGCGGCAAGGCCCGCGGCGAGCGCGAGCGTGATCAGGACGGCGCCGCCGGCTCTGCGGACGATGCTCGTCGATGCGGTCGTTGATGGCATCCGACTCTCTCCTCCGGCAGGGCGGCCGGACTGTTCGCCAGACCAAAGCGCGGCGGTTCGCCCTCCATGTACGGTCGGAACCGGCGGAACGTTACATCACGAGCACGGGAATGTGTTCCCGTGGCTCAGCCCATCAGGAGCGCGTCGTCGTCGATCGCCTTGCCGCCGCGCACGTTCTGGAACCGGGCGACGAGGTCCTCCACCGTGAGCCGCGACCGCTCCTCGCCGCGAACGTCGAGGAGCACCTTGCCCTCGTGCAGCATGACCGTCCGGCTGCCGACCTGCAGCGCCTGGCTCATGGAATGCGTGACCATCAGCGTCGTCAGCCGGCTCTCGACCACGACCTGGTTGGTGACGCCGATGACGAAGGCGGCCATGCCCGGATCGAGCGCGGCGGTGTGCTCGTCGAGGAGGAGGACGCTCGACGGCGCGAGCGAGGCCATCACCAGCGACACCGCCTGGCGCTGGCCGCCGGACAGGAGGCCCATGCGGTCCTTGAGGCGGTTCTCGAGCCCGAGGCAGAGCTCGGCGACACGGGCGCGGAACGCCTCGTGGCGGCCATGCGTGATGGCGTGGCGGAGCGTCCGCCGCTGGCCGCGGGAGGCGGCGAGCGCGAGGTTCTCCTCGATGGTGAGGTCGGCGCAGCTGCCGGCGAGCGGGTCCTGGAAGACGCGGGAAACGAGCCGGGCGCGCTTCGCCGTCGGCCAGCGCGAGACGTCGATGCCGTCGATCTCGATGCGGCCGGCCGTCGGCAGCACGTCGCCGGCGATCGCCGACAGGAGCGTCGATTTCCCGGCGCCGTTCGAGCCGATGACGCAGACGAACTCGCCCTTCTCGAGCGTGATGTCGATGCCCTGGAGCGCCCGCTTCTCGAGCGGCGTGCCGCGGCCGAAGGTGACCTCGAGGCCCGAGACCCTGATCATCGGAAACCCCTCCCCGCGCCGAGACGCGGCAGGATCAGCGCCAGCGCGATGATGGTCGCAGCGATGAGGTTGAGGTCGGACGGCCGGAATTCAAGGCAGAAGCCGAGACAGATCTCGTCCTTGGTGAGCGCCCACTGATAGACGAGGCGGTAGATCACCGAACCGAGCACGCAGCCGGCGAGCGTGATCCAGATGCTCCGGGAGCGCAGCAGCGACTCCCCGATGATGACGGACGCGAGTCCGATCACGATCGTCCCGGAGCCGACCGTGACATCCGCGAAAAGCTGCGTCTGGGCGAAGAGCGAGCCGCCGAGCGCAACGAGGCCGTTCGACAGCGCCATGCCGAAATAGGTGCTGCGGCTCGTCGAAATGCCCTGGGCGCGCGCCATGCGCGGGTTGGCACCGGCGGCGCGAAGCGCGAGGCCGAAGCTGCTGGTGAGGAGCCAGGCGAGCGCCGCAGCGGTCAGGACGAGGAGCAGGCCGATGACGACGACCCGCGTCTGCGCCGCCGTCAGTCCGAGATCGAGCGCGCTGATCGGCGTGAGGATCGTCTCCTGGCGGGCGAGCGACAGGTTCGACGAGCCCATGACCCGGATGTTGATCGAGAAGAGCGCGTACATCGTCAGGATGGACGCCAGAAGATGGAGAATACGGAACCGGACGCTGAGCACCGCCGTGATCAGGCCGGCCACGCCGCCGGCGGCGATCGAGGCGAGGAGCGCCAGCCATGGGTTGACGCCGGCAACGATGAGGGCCGCAGTCACTGCCGCGCCGAGCGGGAACGAGCCGTCGACCGTCAGGTCCGGAAAGTCGAGGACGCGGAACGACAGGTACACGCCGAGCGCGACGAAGCCGTAGATCAGGCCGAGCTGGACCGCCGTCCAGAGGGCGAACTCGTTGAGGATCGGCCAGAGGCGGCCGAAGAACCCTTCGCCGGGGGCAGGCGCGCTCGACCCGTAGATCACGGCGATGATCACGGCGATGACGACGACGCCGATCGCGATCCGCCGGAAGGAACTCCCTCGCACCAGGCCAACCCCCGTCTGGCGCCAGCCCGACGCCGAAAGCGAACGCCCGCCGCCTCGATGGCGACGGGCGCGTTACGCGATGACCGGTGCCTAGGCGGCCGGAACGACCTCGCCGGCGCGGTCGATGACGGCCTGCGGGATCGTGATGCCCATGCGTTCGGCCGCGGCGGGGTTCACGGCGATGACGCCGCCCGTCGCGTATTCGACGGCGATGTCGCCGGGGTTCTCGCCGCGGAGGATGCGCGCGACGATGCGGCCGGCCTGCTTGCCGTGCTCGAAGTAGTCGAAGCCGATCGACGCCACGGCACCGCCGCGGACGCTGTCATTGTCGCCCGAGAAGAGCGGGATCCTGGCGTCTTCGGCAACGCCGACGACGGCTTCGAGGGCGCTCACGACGGTGTTGTCGGTCGGGACGTAGATCGCATCGACGCGGCCGACGAGCGAGGCGGCGGCAGACTGAACGGCACCGCTGTTGGCAGCGGTCGCTTCGACGACGGTCACGCCGGCCTCGGCGGCCGCGGCCTTGAGGAGGTCAACGAGGACGACGGCGTTCGCCTCGGCCGGATTGTAGATGACGCCGATGGCGTCCATGTCCGGGACGATCTCCATCGCGAGCGCGAACTGGTCGGCAACCGGCGTGAGGTCGGACACGCCCGTGACGTTGCCGCCCGGGTGCGCGGCGTCGGTGATGAGGCCGGCCGCGACCGGATCGGTGACGGCGGCGAACACGATCGGGATCGTGGTGGTCGCGGCAACGGCGGCCTGGGCCGAGGGCGTCGCGATCGGGACGATGACGTTGACGTTCTCCCCGACGAACTGCGCTGCAATCTGGGCCGCGATGCTCGGCTGACCCTGCGCGGATTCATAGACGAAACGAATTTCCTGGCCGTCGCGGAAGCCTTCTTCGACGAGCGCGGCAAGAACGCCGTCGCGGACGGCGTCGAGCGCCGGATGCTCGACGATGGCGGTGGTGGCGACGGTGACGGTCTGCGCCACGGCAGGAGCCGCGATGATCGCGGCGCCAAGCAGCGCATAGGCAAGTCTACGCATGCAACTCTCCCCTTCGAGTGCGCCGGCACGGTGCCGGTGTTGAGGGGACACCACGATTTTTCGGGTTTGGTGTCAATCAAGCCGCAAGCCGCAGCCAAAACGCGCGACCCTTGCGAGCCGCGCGTCCGGAAGATGCGCCCGCTTTGCTGCTAGGCCGGGCTGATCGCCCGCGGCCGCGTCAGTTCGCGGGCGGCATCGCGGATCTGCGAGATGCAGCGGTTGACGGCGCCGAGCTGGAACTGCGCCAGGAACTGGTCCTGATCGAAGATCATCGGGAAGCCGGTCATGAGGTCGAGAAGGTCGGTCGCGCCGTCGATGACCGCCGCGAGGTCGTCGCGCGCCATCTCGCCGGCCTCGCACGTGTTGTCGATGACGACGCAGGGGCCGTTCGTCGGGCACAGGACCACCGAGCCCTCGAACAGGAAGATCTGCAGGCCGCCCGTCAGCCAGTCGATGACGAAATCGAACGCCGTGCCGCGCACGGTGATGGCGCCGGTCGGCGTGTTGATCTGGTAGGCGTCGTGGTTGCTATTGCCGGTGATGAAGCGGAACGAGCCGCCGAGCGCGTTGACGGTGAACTGGCCGAGCGTGGTCGGGTTCTGCATCAGGTACGCTTCGATGACGAGCGCCGAGTTCGGGCCGATCACCATGCGCGTCTCATCGGCGAAGATGATCTGGACCTCGCCGTTGGCGTCGGTCTCGATGCGCTGCCCGACGAAGAGGTCAGCGCCGGTGAGGATCGTCACCGCCGTGCCGCCGAGCTCGCTGCGCGTCGCCGGGATCACCTGGACCGCGGTGGCGATCGGCGTCTGGGCCGCTGCCAGACCCGGGGCCAGAATGGCCGCCAGAGCCACCACGGCCGCCAACGCAAGACGCTTCCCGATCATCGATCCCCACTCCCCGGCAGCCGCCCAGGCACCAATGGCCGCTCCGACCGTCGCTGGGATAGCGCGGCATTCTGGCGCGGCAACAACGTGCGGGCGAGAACGGCGTCCCCACCCACCAATGCATGCATAGCACGGATTCGCGGCGGATACTGCCCATTCTGAGAGCAGTCCCGTTCTCGGGCATGGCGGGTCACCGATGCTGCGGCTCGCATGGGCGGGCGATATGCACTACCTTTCGGGAAACAATCCGGACCGGCGATGATCACCTACGTCGATGCCGCCACCGCGCCCCAGCGCAACAGCGGCCAGATCAAGCTCTACACGGCGGACGATTTTGCCGGCATGCGGAAGGCCGGGGCGCTGACGGCCGAGTGCCTGGACGCGATCACGCCGCTGGTGCGGCCGGGTCTCCCGACCGACGAGATCGACCGGTTCGTCTACGAGTTCGCCATGGACCACAAGGCGATCCCGGCGACGCTCGGCTATCGCGGCTACTGGAAGTCGACGTGCACGTCGGTGAACCACGTCGTCTGCCACGGCATTCCCGGCGACAAGCCGCTCCGCGACGGCGACATCGTCAACATCGACGTGACCCTCCTCGTCGACGGCTGGCACGGCGATTCGAGCCGGATGTACGGGGTCGGTGACGTGAAGCGCGCCGCCCAGCGGCTGATGGACGTCACCTACGAGGCCATGATGCGCGGCATCGCCGAGATCAGGCCGGGCGCCACCACCGGCGACATCGGCTACGCCATCCAGACCTTCGCCGAAGCGCAGCGCTGCAGCGTGGTGCGGGATTTCTGCGGCCATGGCGTCGGCCGGCTGTTCCACGACACCCCCAACATCCTCCACTATGGCAGCCGCGGCGAAGGCGTCGTGCTCCGGCCGGGGATGATTTTCACCGTCGAACCGATGATCAATCTCGGCCGGCCGCACGTGAAGGTGCTCGCCGACGGGTGGACGGCGGTGACGCGCGACCGCTCGCTGTCGGCGCAGTTCGAGCACTCCGTCGGGGTGACCGAAACCGGCTTCGAGATCTTCACCCGCTCGCACGCCGGCTACCACAAGCCGCCCTACCCCGCCGCCGCATGAGCGAGGACGACGCCGGCGAGCCGGCGCCGCATTTCCTCGGCCATCGCGACCGGCTGCGGACGCGCCTGCGCGAGCAGGGCGGCGAAGGCCTGCAGGACTACGAACTCCTCGAACTTCTCCTTTTCCAGCTCCGGCCGCGGATCGACACCAAGCCGATCGCGAAGGAACTCCTCGCCCGGTTCGGCTCGGTGGCGGAGGTGCTGGCGGCGCCGCGGCAGCGGCTGATGGAGGTGTCGGGCGTTGGCGAGTCCGTCGCCGACGGACTGAAGCTCAGCCACGCGGTGGCGCTGCGCTTCGCCCGCGACGGCGTGAAGGGGCGCGATACGCTCGGCTCGTGGCAGGCGGTGCTCGACTATTGCCGCACGGCGATGGCGTTCGAGGAACGCGAACAGTTCCGCATCCTCTTCCTCGACAAGAAGAACCGGCTGATCGCCGACGAGAAGCAGCAGACCGGCACGGTCGACCACACGCCGGTCTACCCGCGCGAGGTTCTGAGGCGCGCGCTCGAACTGTCGGCGACGGCGCTCGTCCTCTGCCACAACCATCCGTCGGGCGATCCGACGCCATCGCAGGCGGACATCGCCATGACGCGGACGATCGTCGACGTCGCGAAGCCGCTCGGCATCGTGGTGCACGACCACATCATCCTCGCCCGCGGCGGCCATGCGAGCTTCCGGGCGCTGAAACTGATCTGACGACCCCAAAAACGCGATCGGGGACGAAGGTCGCCCTTCGTCCCCGATGCGCCTCAGGAGGAGGCGGGATCGCCCGAGGGCGATCCCGGTGACTGCTAGTTCGCGGCAACCGTGTCCGGGAGGCCGAACACGTAGAGCGTCGAACCCGAGCGGCGGTAGCGGTTGGCGTTGTCCGGCGCGTTGTCGAACGCGACGGCGCCGTTCGCGGCGGCCGACGAGGCGATGATCGCGATGTACTGACGGCCATCCGGGCCGATGTACGAGATCGGCGACTGGTTGAACCGCGAACCGGTGCGGAACTCCCAGGCGATGTCGCCCGTGGCGGCGTCGAAGGCACGCATCACGCCCGCGTCGACACCACCCTGGAACAGGAGGCCCGTTGCGGTCGCCATGATCGGCATCTGGTTCGCGACGATCCAGTCATGCGACCAGACCACGCGGCCTTCGGTCGGCGACATGGCGGCGAGAGCGCCGGTCGCCGGGTTGAGCGTGCCGTCCATGTTGGCGCGCGGACGCGGGTTGGCACCCGCACCACGGCGGAGCTGGTAGCCTTCGCCCGGGACGTACTCGCCTTCGAGCACGACCTGGGTGGCGCAGCCATAGTTGATCGAGACGTAGTGGAGGCCGAGCTCCGGGTTCCACGCATCGTTCTGCCAGTTGCGGGCCTGAATGCCGGGGCACCAGTGCACTTCCGTGCCGGTGTAGTCGGCAACGGTCGTGCCGTCGGCGTTCCGGCCCGGGTCGGCATCCGTGTAGCGACGACGATCCTCGAGCGTGGTGAAGTTCCACTTCGTGATGTCGTAGAGGGCCCGGCCGGTCTCCATGTCGATGCCGGTACGGAAGTCGATGTAGCGGAAGTCCCAGGGCTGGGTGACCATCTCGCCGGTGGCGCGATCCCAGAGGTAGAACGCGCCGTTGCGGGCGGCCTTCATCGCGAGCGCGCGCTGCTGGCCGTTGATCTCGATGTCGACGAGCGGGGTGTTGAGCGGCTCGTCGAGGTCCCAGTTGTCGGCGGGCGTCATGTTGTACGCCCAGATCAGCTCGCCGGTGGTGGCGTCGCGCGCCATCTGCGAGGCGCACCAGTTGTTGCGGTAGTCGATGAGACCACCGTTCTCGTCGAGGTTCACCACACCCCACTCGCGGCGATAGTCGGCGTTCCACGGGCCGCAATTGCCGGTCGAGTAGTAGAAGAGGTTGAGGTCCGGATCCCAGGTGAAGTAGCCCCAGACCGTGCCGCCGCCACGGCGCCACGAGTCAC
>JADLGL010000030.1 GCA_020849325.1 Bauldia sp.
AATTCGACCTGCTGCTCCGGCTCGGGTAGCTCGAAGATCATGCCGCCGGCCGGATGACGGTATGGGCGTCGGTGGTCAGCCTGCTGGATGCCAGCGCGACGTAATCCGGATTGAGTTCGATGCCGACGTAACGCCGCCCGAGCCCCTCGGCGACCACGCCGACGGTGCCCGATCCGAAGAAGGGGTCAAGGACGAAGTCTGCCGGGCGCGAGGAGGACAGAAGACAGGGCCGAACGAGCAAGGGCGGGAACGTCGCGAAATGGGCGCCGGCAACACCCTGGGTGTTCACGTCCCAGACCGTCCGCCGGTTCCGCCCGTTCTGTTCGCGCACGGCCACCCTGTCGTAATAGTAGGCCTCGCTCTTGCTGAACATGAACATGTACTCGTGCGAGCGGGTCGGGCGGTCCTGGACGCTTTCCGGCATCGCATTTGGCTTGTTCCAGATGATGTCGGCGCGGAGATACCAGCCGTCATCCTGGAGGGCGAAGGCGAGCCGCCAGGGAATCCCTAGAAGATCCTTGGGCTTGAGCCCGGCCGGGGTGGCGGGCCGCGTCTCCATCGCGCGCGCGCGGTTCTTCTTGTCCGGCGCCCGCCAGCCTCGATTGCCACTGGTATAGCCGTCACCGATATTCAGCCACAGAACGCCATCATCCCGAAGCACGCGTCGCGCTTCGGCAAAGACGGCGCGCAGCCGCTCGATGAACGCCGGGAGGGTCGGTTCGTGGCCGATCTGGCCAGGAATGTTGTAGTCCCGGAGCCCCCAATAGGGCGGCGACGTGACGATGCACTGAACCGAGGAGTCCGGCAGCTGCCGAAGCGCCGACAGAGCGTCCGCCTGGATGATGGCGGACCCCTCGAGCGCCACGGCTCGATGCCCGCCGATTCGGCCGGGGTGGCTGTTCAAGTCGGCTGGCTCATCGTCGGTTGAAGGTGACGAAGTTGACGAAAGTCGCCGAAGTTCCGCAAGAAGCCAAGGACCCGCCACGGGTGCTCTCCACAGGAGGACGCGAGCACCCTAGCACAAGAACATAAAGTGAACAACGGGGGCGGCGTCCCGAAGCCGCGCCGCACCCGCGCCGGTTACAGCGCCTTGACGATGCCTTCGACCATCTTCTTGGCGTCGCCGAACAGCATCATCGTGTTGTCGCGGTAGAAGAGCGAATTGTCGATGCCGGCGTAGCCCGAAGACATGCCGCGCTTGATGAACATCACGGTGCCGGCCTTCCACACCTCCAGCACCGGCATGCCGTAGATCGGGGAGGTCTTGTCCTCCTTCGCGGCCGGGTTGGTCACGTCGTTGGCGCCGATGACGAAGGCGATGTCGGCGCTCGAGAACTCGGAGTTGATCTCCTCGAGCTCGAACACCTCGTCGTAGGGCACGTTCGCCTCGGCGAGGAGGACGTTCATGTGGCCGGGCATGCGGCCTGCGACCGGGTGGATCGCGTATTTCACCTCGACGCCCTTCTCCTTGAGGATGTCGGCCATCTCGCGGAGGGCGTGCTGCGCCTGGGCGACGGCCATGCCGTAGCCGGGGACGATGATCACCTTGCCGGCGTTCTTGAGCATGAAGCCGGCGTCCTCGGCCGAGCCCTGCTTGACCGGCTTCTGCTCGCCGCCGCTCGCGGCGGCGGCGGTCTCGCCGCCGAAGCCGCCGAGGATGACGGAGATGAAGCTCCGGTTCATCGCCTTGCACATGATGTAGCTGAGGATCGCGCCGGACGAGCCGACGAGCGAACCGGTGATGATGAGCGCGGTGTTGCCGAGCGTGAAGCCGATGCCCGCGGCCGCCCAGCCCGAATAGGAGTTCAGCATCGACACGACGACGGGCATGTCCGCGCCGCCGATCGGGATGATGAGGAGAAGGCCGATCAGGAGCGAGACGATGACGATCAGCCAGAAGACGACGGCGTTGCCGGTCGCGAAGAAGATGATGATGAGCGCGACGAGGGCGACGGCGAGGCCGATGTTGATGAGGTGCCGCGAGGGCAGGAGGATCGGCTTACCCGACATCCGGCCGTCGAGCTTCAGGAAGGCGATGACCGAGCCGGTGAAGGTGATGGCGCCGATCGCGACGCCGAGCGACATCTCGATGAGGCTCGCGGCGTGGATGTGGCCGGGCTCGCCGATGCCGAAGGCGGTCGGCGCGTAGAAGGCGGCGGCGGCGACGAGCACCGCGGCCATGCCGACGAGGCTGTGGAAGGCGGCAACGAGCTGCGGCATCGCCGTCATGGCGATGCGGCGCGCGATGATGGCGCCGATGACGCCGCCGACGGCGATCAGGCCGACGATGATGACGAGCGACCAGAACGAGGAGACCGCGTTGATCAGCGTCGTCAGCACGGCGATCGCCATGCCGATCATGCCGAGGAGGTTGCCCCGCCGCGCGCTCACCGGGCTCGACAGGCCACGGAGCGCGAGGATGAAGAGAACGCCCGCGACGAGGTAGAAGAAGGCCGTCAGATTCGCCGACATCGCCTAGTGGCCCTTCTTCGCGCCGGCCGCCGGTGCCTTCGCCTTGTACATCGCGAGCATGCGCTGGGTGACGAGGAAGCCGCCGAATATGTTGATTGCGGCGAGCACCAGCGCGATGCCGCCGAAGATGCGGGCCCAGCCGTGGCCGTCGGCCTGGCCCTCGATGAGCGGGACGACCTCGACGCCGACCGCGAGGATCGCGCCGACGACGATGACCGAGGAAATGGCGTTGGTGACGCTCATGAGCGGCGTGTGCAGCGCCGGGGTGACGGACCAGACGACGAAATAGCCGACGAAGATCGCCAGCACGAAGATCGCAAGGCGGAACACGAACGGATCGACGAAGCCGCCCGTCGCAACGCTCGCCGCGGCGGCCGCGTTGTCCGCGATCGCGTCGGCATAGGTCGCGGCGGCCGTCGCCGCCTCGCGCGCGAGGTCAGCGGCGGCCTGTGCCTGATTTGCCAGCTCTGCCGGGGTGGCCATGGCGGTTCGTCCTCCATCTCAGCCGCGGTGATCCGCGGCGCCGGTGCGGCTAGGCCGCCTTCGGTTTGAACATCGGATGGACGATCGCGCCGTCCTTCGTCAGGAGCGTCGCCTTGACGAGTTCGTCCTCGTCGTTGACGGCGACTTCCTTCTTCGCCTTGTCCACCAGCGTCTCGACGAACGCCAGGATGTTCCGCGCGTAGAGCGAGGAGGCGGTCGACGGGATGCGGCCGGCGACGTTGGTGAAGCCGATGATCTTCACCTCGCCCGCAAGCGCGATCTCGCCCGCCACGGCGCCCTCGACATTGCCGCCGCGCTCGACCGCGAGGTCGACGATCACCGAGCCAGGGCGCATCGATTCCACCATCGCCGCGGTCACGAGGCGCGGCGCCGGCCGGCCGGGGATGAGGGCGGTGGTGATGACGATGTCCTGCTTGGCGATGTGGTTCGCGACCAGCGCCGCCTGCTTCTCCTGATAGGCCTTCGACATCTCCTTGGCGTAGCCGCGGGCGTCCTGGGCCTGCTTGAACTCCTCGTCCTCGACGGCAACGAATTTTGCCCCGAGGCTCTCGACCTGCTCCTTGGCGGCGGGGCGGACGTCGGTCGCGGTCACCTGCGCGCCGAGACGGCGGGCGGTCGCGATCGCCTGAAGGCCGGCGACGCCGGCGCCCATGACGAAGACGCGGGCGGCCGGCACCGTACCGGCGGCGGTCATCATCATCGGGATGGCGCGGTCATAGGTCTCGGCAGCGTCGATCACCGCCTGGTAGCCGGCAAGGTTCGCCTGGCTCGACAGGACGTCCATGACCTGGGCGCGGGTGATGCGCGGCATCAGTTCCATCGCAAAGGCCCGCACGCCGGCCGTCGCGAGGGAGCCGATGGCTTCCTCGTGGCCATAGGGGTCCATGACGCCGATGACCACCGCGCCGGCCTTGACGGCGCTGAGTTCCTTCGCGTCCGGACGGCGGACGTGGAGGACGATGTCGGCATCCTTGACGACGGCCGCGGCGGTCTTCAGCACCTTCGCGCCGGCCGCCTGGTAATCGGCGTCGAGGAAGCGCGAACGGGCTCCGGCCCCGGCCTGGACGACGACGTCCGCACCGAGGCCGATCAGCTTCTTGACGGTCTCCGGCGTGGCGGCGACGCGACTCTCCGCCTCTGCCAGCTCCGCCGGCACAGCGATCTTCATTCCTGCTTCCTCGCCGGCTGGTGGCCGGATCGTGCCCCCGGCGATCGCGAAGGCACGCGGCGCGTTAGTTGAAGATGACGAAGAGGAGGACCAGAACGACGGCGGCACCCACCGAGGTCCACTTCATCAGCGTCGTGAAACGCTGCCAGGACGTCCGGTGGTAGTCCATGTCGGCCGCGACGTCCGCCGCCGTGGCGGAAAGAACCAGCGTTTCATGCGCCATGATATCCCCCTAGGAAATGAGCGTTTGCCCCTCTTAGCCAAACCCTGCGCCGGTCGCAATGCGGGACTTTGCGTGCGGCACGGCCTGCGGGGAACTTCGTTCCCTTTCAGCCCCTGAAGAAGCTCGCCGCGGCGCTGCGACTGGCCTTCTTGCCGGCGAGAACCTCCTCGATCCGCGCGATCTCACCGCGGAGGACGATGATGCGCTCCGCGAGTTCATGCTCCGAGAGGCGCGACAAATCTTCGCCGACGGCATGGGCGGCCGGCTTCTTGCGCGGCGGTTCGTCCTCGATGAAGGGCATGGGCGTCTCCGGCAGTCCCGATCGCGGTCACGTGCCGCGGGATCTTCGGGGGCATCATCCGTCGCCGGAGGCCGCGCGGCAACGCGTCGTTGATCGGCCGCTTCCGGGGAGGCAGGATCGCGCGCGTTCCGCGACCCGAAGGTGCCATGCCGATCCCCGCCACGATGACCGCCATCGCCATCCGCGAACCCGGTGGCCCCGATGTCCTCGTGCCGGTCGAGCGGCCCGTGCCGGCGCCGGCGCCGGGCGAGATTCTCGTCCGGGTGGCGGCGGCGGGGGTCAACCGGCCGGACGTCGCGCAGCGGCAGGGTCACTATCCCCCGCCGCCGGGGGCGAGCGACATTCCGGGCCTCGAGGTCGCCGGCGAGGTGGTGGCGCGGGGCGAGGGGGCGGCGGCTTTCGCCGTCGGCGATGCCGTGCTCGCGCTGGTGCCGGGCGGCGGCTATGCCGAATACTGCGCCGTCCACGAAACGAACGCGCTGCCGGTGCCCGCCGGCACGGACGTGATCGCCGCGGCCGGGATCGCCGAGACGTTCTTCACGGTGTGGTCGAACGTCTTCGGCCGTGCGGGGCTGAAGCCGGGCGAGACGCTCCTCGTCCATGGCGGCAGTTCCGGCATCGGCACCACGGCGATCCAGCTTGCAAAGGCATTCGGCTCCCTCGTGGCGGTCACCGTCGGGTCCGACGCCAAGGCCGATGCCTGCCGGGCCCTCGGCGCGGACCTTGCGATCAACTACCGGACGGCCGATTTCGTGGAGGCGGTGAAGGCGTTCACGGCGGGGCGGGGCGCCGACGTCATCCTCGACATGGTGGGCGGCGACTACGTCGCGCGCAATTTCGCCGCCGCCGCCCGCGACGGGCGCATCGTCCAGATCGCCTTCCTCGGTGGCACCACGCCGACGCTGGATCTTCGGCCGATCATGGTGAAGCGCCTCACCTATACCGGCTCGACGCTGCGGCCACGCCCGGTGGAGTTCAAGGCCGCCATCGCCCGCGAGCTCCGCGAAAAGGTCTGGCCGTTCCTCGCGGCCGGCACGGTGCGTCCCGTGCTCGACTCCACCTTCCCCCTCCGCGCCGCCGCGGACGCGCACCGCCGGATGGAGGCGAACGTGCACATCGGGAAGGTGGTTCTGACGGTGGGATGAAGGCCGCCTGCGGTCGGTGAGGCGGCAACGCCGGAAACCGCCCCTCCGGCCACGGCGATCGCATCCTCGAGTTGTGCTCGGGAAGCGCCAGTCAACCGTTTGCCATCGTGCTCCGCGCCGCTTATATAGACGCGATCCCCTGCATCGAAGATTGCGCTGGGGCTCCGGCGGACAGCCCGTCGGAGCGACGAGGAGGCTCCATGTCCACGACCCTGTTGATGCCCAAGGCGACCGCCGTCTGGCTGGTCGAGAACACCGCGCTCTCCTTCCAGCAGATCGCCGATCTCTGCACGCTGCATCCGCTCGAAGTGAAGGCGATCGCCGACGGCGAATCCGCGACCACCGTGAAGGGCCTCGACCCGGTGTCGACCGGCCAGCTCGCCCGCGAGGAGATTACGCGGGGCGAAGCGGACCCCGCCTACAGGCTGAAGGTTTCGGAGCCGAAGGTGCGCATCCCGACCGTGAAGCGGAAGGGGCCGCGCTACACGCCGGTGTCGCGCCGGCACGACCGGCCGAACGCGGTGCTGTGGCTCCTCCGCTACCACCCGGAGCTCAAGGACGCGCAGATCTCGCGCCTCGTCGGCACGACCAAGCCGACGATCGATTCGATCCGCAACCGGACGCACTGGAATTCGAGCAACCTCACGCCGATGGACCCGGTGACGATGGGCCTCTGCTCCCAGATCGATCTCGACATGGAGGTCGAGCGCGCGGCGAAGTCGATGCCGCAGCAGGACGCCCCGATCGCCGGACCGACGCTCCTGCCGGCGAGCGAGACGACCACCGCCGAGGCGCTCGCCGCCGCCGCCCGCCGCCGCGGCGCGCCGGAAGGCGAACTCGACGCCGATGCCGTGTTCGCCAAGCTGAAGTCGCTGAAGAGCACGACGCCCGACGAGGAGTAATCGCGATCGGCGGGTAACGCGGTTCGCGTCTTCCCCGCCGGCTCTTGTCTGGAACGGCGTTCCAAATAGGATCGCCGGAACGGCGGCGGAGCGATGCATGGCGCGGGACGAGGCGGAAGGCGCGGGCGATGGGGGCGCGGCGCGGCGGGAAGCGATCCTGGCGGCGGCGCTCGGGCTGTTCCTGGAGCGCGGCTATGCCGCGACGTCGATCGCCGACATCCGGGCCGCGAGCGGGGCGAGCACCGGCAGCATCTATCATTTCTTCCGCGGCAAGGGCGGCGTCGCGCACGCGCTCCTCACCGAGGCACTCGACGGCGGGCCGGCGGGCGCGGTCGAGGCCGACGTTCCGGCGGAAATGGCGATCAAGGGGGCGGTGACCGGGCTCGTCCGCTGGGCGACCGCAAATCCCGGCCGGTTCCGTTTCATGGACGAACTCGGCAGTCTCGCGCGCGTCGATCCCGACCTCGCCGAGGTCGGCGAGGCGCTCGCGGCGGGGCAGGGCACCAGCGGCGCCGCCTACCGCCGCCACGTCGCGGCCGGCCAGGTGAAGGCGCTGGCGTGGCCGATCGCCCACGCCGTCATTCTGGGGCCGGCCCATGCGTGGCTGCGGCTGCCGGCCGAGGCGCAGAAGCCCGGCCCGCGGCGCGCGGCGGAGCTTCTCGCGGACGCGGCGTGGGACGCGGTGCGGGTGCCCGGCCGGCGAACGGCGCGATGAACGGTTTCTGAACGGCGGGCTCAAGCCCCGTTCAGACAGGCGGCGCTATTCATCACGCCATCGGTTCCGGCAATCGTCCCCGCCCCCCTCGAGCGCCGGACCGAGCGACCGGCGACACCCTCAGGGTGTCGCCGGTGCCATTTTTGGGCCCCGGTCTTTGCCTCCAATCGCCGATCGCCGATAACAGCGGCGCCAACCGGAAGCGACCGTGCCTGCCGCCCGCGCCTTTGCCGATCTCGTGCCGACGGAGGGGAATCCCGTCCCGCCCGGCGGCGTCACCCAGCTCGTGCGTACCGCCGACGGCGTCACGCTCCGCACCGCGCGCTGGCCGGCGACGGCACCGGAGCGACGCGGTTCGGTGCTCCTCATCCAGGGGCGGAACGAGAGCATCGAAAAATACTTCGAGACGGTCGACGATCTCCGCCGTCGCGGGTTTGCCGTGTGTACCTTCGACTGGCGCGGGCAGGGCGGGTCGGACCGCGTCCATCGCGCCAATCTCTGCCATGTCGAGAGCTATGCGGATTACGACCGCGATCTCGACGCGGTCGTGCGCTACGTCTTCCTGCCGGATTGCCCGCCGCCGCATTTCGCGCTCGCCCATTCGATGGGGGCGCTGGCCTGCCTCAGAGCCGCGAGCCGCGGCCGCGTGCTGTTCGAGCGGATGGTGCTGCTGACGCCGATGCTGGAGCTCTCGCGCGTCGCCTCGCCGCGGATGCGGACGGTCCGCGCGGTGGCGCGCGCCGGCGTCTTCCTCGGCCTCGACGACCGCGCCATCTCGCGAAAACCGTGGGAGAAGTGGAAGGAGCTCCACCCCGAGGACGAGCCGCGGCAGGCGAAAGCCTCGGCCGTCTTCCGTGCCGCGCCGCAGCTCAGGAGCGGCACGCCCAGCATCCGCTGGCTCCATGCGGCGGCGATGGCGATGCGCGAGGCGGCGCGGGCGGACTTCCGGGCGGGCATCCGCATCCCGTCGCTCCTCGTCATCGCGAGCCGCGACAACGTCGTCGACAACGGCGCGATCGAGCGTTTTGCGTCCGCGCTCCGTTCGGGCGCGCCGCTGATCCTTCCAGGCGCCCGGCACGAGGTGCTGATGGAGGAGGACCCGATCCGCGACGCGTTCTGGGCGGCGTTCGATGCCTTCGTCCCCGGCGGCAACGATCACCCGTTGCCGGACCTACCCTCTGAGGACGTCGAGAATACGGTCGTGTAGCCGGGCGTCGCCCGACGCCACGACCTGGCCGCCGGTGAGCGGCGGGTTTCCGTCCCAGTCCGTGACCCGGCCGCCGGCGCCCTCGATGACCGGGATCAGCGGGACGATGTCGTAGGTCTGAAGCCCCGCCTCGACGACGGCGTCGACGAAGCCGGCCGCCACCATGCAATAGGCGTAGCAGTCGGCGCCGTAGCGGGCGAGGCGGACGCGCTTCTCGACGCGCTCATACGACGTCCGCTCGTCCGCCTTGAAAAGGTCCGGCGCGGTGGTGAACAGCACCGCTTCGTCGAGCGACGCGCAGGGGCGGACCGACAGGTCGCGCGGCCCGCCCGGCCCGGTGAACCAGGCGCGTGTCCCGTTGCCGAAGAAGCGCTCGCCGGTGAAGGGCTGCGCCATCATGCCGATGGCCGGCCGCCCGCCGGCGAGGAGGCCGACGAGGACACCCCACACCGGCAGGCCGGCGATGAAGGAACGCGTGCCGTCGATCGGGTCGATCACCCAGACGCGGTCGGCGTGGCTATTGGTCGTACCGAACTCCTCGCCGAGGACGCCGTCGTCGGGGTAGCGCGCCGCGATCGCGGCGCGGATGACCTGTTCGGCGTCGCGGTCGGCGACGGTCACCGGGTCGAAGCGGCCCACGCCCTTGCTGTCGACGACGACGCGGCTGCGGAAGTGCGGCAGGATCGCCGCAGTCGCGAGATCGGCGAGTTGACCGAGGAAGGTCGCTTCCTCGCCGTCGTGCACAAAAGCGCGGCTCATCGGCATCGTCCGAAAGCGTTCGCGCGAGCCGCCGGGGGGCGCGGCAAAGACGCCGCATCTATCCAAAATGGCGGAAATTGTCGCTTTTGTACCCAGCTGCTCAAAAATATGGCCTTGATCCTCTTGGAGACGGTATTAGTTATTGCATGGCGGCAGTCTGGTTCCCTCCGAATTGCCGCTGCCCTCCTTGGGCGTTTCCTCCCTAGACTTGGGCCGTGTCGCTTGAAACGACCGGCCTTTTTTTTGCCCGCAGCTCCTTACTCTGCGGCTTCCGCACCCGGCGAAAGCAGTGTTCCGGCGGCGCCGATCATCATCCGGGCGAATACCGTTAGGTTCGCGAGCAGCCGCGGGAAGCCGCCCGTCTTCTCCAGCGTCCGTTCGTTGAGATAGAGCGCGCGATTGATCTCGATCTGCAGCGCATGCACGCCCTCGCCCGGCCGGCCGTAGTGCTCGGTGATGTAGCCGCCGGCATAGGGGCGGTTGCGCGACACGTCGTAGCCGAGCCGCACGAGAATGCCCTCGGCGGCGTCGGCAAGGTCGGCCGAGCAGCTCGTGCCGTGGCGGTCGCCGAGGACGATGTCGGGCCGGCCGCGGAGATTGGCGGCACGGACCGAGGACGGCATCGAATGGCAGTCGATCAGGACAGCTGAGCCGAACGAATCGACCGTAGCGTCGATCAGGCTGCGGAGCGTCCGATGGTACGGCATGTAGACGTCGTCGATGCGCGCGAGGCCGTCGGCGACCGGCAGCGGGCCGGCGTAGATCTCCTCGTTGTCGGCCACGACGCGGGGGATGGTGCCGAGGCCGCCATTGACGCGGGTCGAGCGGCTGTTGGCGTAGGCGGGGAGGGCCCCCGCGAATATCCGCGGGTCGAGCTCGAACGGCTCGCGGTTCACGTCGAGCCAGGCGCGCGGAAAGAGGGCGCGAAGGAGGGGCGCGCCCATCGCCACCGCCGGCCGAAAGAGCTCGTCGACGAAGCCGTCCTCGGAGCGCCTTATCGTGGCAGCGTCGAGGCGCGAGGCGGCGAGGAAGTCGGCGGGGTAGGTCCGGCCGCTGTGCGGCGAATTGAACACGACCGGGACCGTCTGGCGCAGCGGCCGCACGACCTCGAAGGCCACACCGTTCTCGAACTCGCCCGGCATTGTCATGTCGACGTTCTGGTCACGGAGCGGCTGAAAACGGGCCTGCCGGGGCGTTCGTCCCGGCCGATTGGTGCGGCGCAACTTGCCAACATACGGACGGCGAGTCTACTGGCGGTGGTGGCCCGACGGCCGGAGCCGGATCGGCCGGGACGGGCGGCGGCGCGATGCAGGAGGGTGTGTCGCTTCACCCGTTCTTTACGGCCTTCAGAGCAAATTCGAACGGATTTCCCAACCCGATCTACACCACGACGACCCGGTGGAATGATGTCCCGTATCCTGCTTGCCGAAGACGACAACGACATGCGCCGCTTTCTCGCCAAGGCGCTCGAGAACGCCGGTTACGACGTCGTGTCGTTCGACAATGGCAAGAGCGCCTATGACCGGCTGCGCGAAGAGCCGTTCACGCTCCTTCTCACCGACATCGTGATGCCCGAGATGGACGGGATCGAACTCGCCCGGAAGGCGACCGAGCTCGATCCCGACCTCAAGGTGATGTTCATCACGGGGTTCGCCGCGGTTGCGCTCAACCCGGACTCGAACGCGCCCAAGGACGCAAAAGTCCTGTCGAAGCCGTTCCACCTCCGGGAGCTCGTCACCGAGGTCGAGAAGCTCCTCGCCGCCTGATATGAATTGCCGCCATCGGCCGGCTTGCTACCCTTCGGGGCAGCGGCTATATGGCGGCCTCGCCGGAACGACCCGCCGGCACGGAATGGGCGCGTAGCTCAGCGGGAGAGCACCACGTTGACATCGTGGGGGTCACAGGTTCGATCCCTGTCGCGCCCACCATTCCACAGAGGTCGAAGCCGGTTTCCGGCGTTGACTTGGGTCCCGGCCTTCCCTAGAAAGCCGGCCTTCCGGACAATTGGCATTCCCGCCGCAGCCGCGACCGCACCACGATGAAGATCAAGAACTCGCTCAAGACGCTCCGCCTGCGGCACCGCGACAACCGCCTCGTCCGGCGCAAGGGCCGCATCTACATCATCAACAAGTCGGCCCCGCGCTACAAGGCGCGCCAGGGCTAGCTTGCCGGCGGCTTCCGCGCCGCCATCGCCACCCGCTTCATCGGTTCCGTCCGGCCGCCGCGCTCGCGTGGGCGGCCGTTCCGCTTTACGGCGGGCCGTTCGTGGCGCATGTCCTTCTCTCCCGCCGAGGAGGAATGCCATGCGAAAGGCACTGCTGGGAGCAGCCGGGGCGCTCGCGGTCCTGGCCGGGTGCCAGACGGTCGAGGAGCCGGCCACCCCGCCGCTCGCCGGCGCCGCTGCGCTCGCGCAACTCGCCGCGACCAATGCCTGCCGCGGCTGCGACCTCGCCGGGGCCGACCTCCGCGGCGCGGCGCTGGCGCGGGCGGACCTCGAGCGCGCCGATCTTTCGCGGGCCGATCTCACCTTCGCGGATCTCTCCGGCGCCGAGCTCGGCAATGCGCGCCTCCGCGGCGCCGACCTCTTCGGCGCGCGGCTCGACCGGGCCAATCTGTGGAGTGCCGACGTCGACGACGCCCGGCTCAACGGCGCGAGCCTCCGGAACGCGCGTCTCACGGCGGCGAATTTCTGGTCGTCCGATCTCTCGACGGCGAACCTGACCGGCGCCGATCTCTTCGGCGCGAGCTTCAACGGCACGAACCTCCAGGGCGCGATCCTTCGCGACGCTCGCCTCTACGGCGTCCGCTTCACCTTCAGCGACCTGACGGGGGTCGACCTCCTCGGCGCGGAGGGCCTCACCCCGATGGCGGTCAACAATGCCCGCCTCTGCCGGACGCGGATGCCTGACGGGGTGGTCGAGGATCGGGACTGCTGAGGCAGGAATTTCGCCAAAGAATCGGGCACGGTCACGGTCCCATCCGATCGCGGAGTGTCCCCCTCGCCCCGTTCGGGGAGAGGGCTCCAACCCTTTGCGAGCGAAGCGAGTTTAGGGTTGGAGGGTGAGGGGGCGCGGGCTCGGCTCACGACGGACGGTGCCCCCTCGCCCTTTCTCGCTGACCTCGCCTTCGGCTCGCCAAGCTCGAAAGCCCTCTCCCCGAACGGGAGGGGAAGCATTTGGGACGACCTGCCTGAACGCGCTTCCGCCCGCTGGGCAGGCCCAGCTACCCCGACCTCGGCCGGATGCGGTTGACGTGGCCCATTTTGCGGCCGGGGCGGGATTCGGCCTTGCCGTAGAGATGGAGCCGGGCGCCCGGTTCGGCCGCGAGCGCGGGCCAGGCGTCGATGTCGGCGCCGATGAGATTGGTCATGACGACGTCGGAATGCCGACGGGGATCGCCGAGCGGCCAGCCGGCGACGGCTCGGATATGCTGCTCGAACTGCGAGACGAGGCAGGCGTCGGTCGTCCAGTGGCCGGAATTGTGAACGCGCGGCGCGATCTCGTTGAAGAGGAGTTTTGCGTCGTCGCCCTCGCCTTCGACGAAGAGCTCGACGGCCAGAAGCCCGACATAGCCGAGCTCTTCCGCGATCCGCCGTCCGATCGCCTCCGCCCGCCGCGCGAGGCCGGGCGTGACGGCGGCGGGCACCGTCGAGGTGTCGAGAATGCCGTGCCGGTGGCGGTTCTCGGGCACGTCGAAGACGCGCACCGTGCCGTCGGCGCCGCGGGCGACGAGGACGGAGATCTCGCGGGTGAACGGGATCATCTCCTCGAGGATCGCCGGAACGCCGCCGATGGCCGGCCAGGCGGCGGCTGCATCGGCATCCGAGCGGATCACCGCCTGGCCTTTTCCGTCATAGCCGAGGCGGCGCGTCTTCAGGATCGCCGGCCGGCCGGTGTGGCCGACGAAGGTCCGCGCCTCGGCCAGCTCCGCCGCCGCGTCGACGGGCCGGAAGAGCGGCACCGCGATGCCGAGGTCTTGCGCCAGCGTCTTCTCGTTCAGCCGGTCCTGCGCCACGGCGAGGGCGCGGACGCCGGGCCGCAACGGTTTTCGCGATGCGAGGAATTCGGCGGTCGCGACCGGGATGTTCTCGAACTCGTAGGTGATGGCGTCGACCGCCGCCGCGAAGGCGTCGAGGGCTGCGAAATCGTCCCAGGCGGCGAGGGTGGAAGCGTGGGCGACGTCGGTCGCAGGGTTGTCGCCGGGCGGCGCAAAGACGTGGACGCGAAAACCCATTTCGGCCGCGGCCATCGCCAGCATGCGGCCGAGCTGGCCGCCGCCGAGGATGCCAATCACGCTGCCCGGCGGCAGCGGTGCGTCAGGCGCCATCGGTGGGCGTCTCGGCGACGGACGCGGTCTGCGCCGCACGCCAGGCGGCGAGCCGCTCCGCCAGAGCGGCGTCGGTGAGGGCGAGGATCGCGGCGGCGTGGAGGGCGGCGTTGATCGCGCCGGCCTTGCCGATGGCGAAGGTGGCGACCGGAACGCCGCCCGGCATCTGGACGATGGAATAGAGGCTGTCCTGGCCGCCGAGCGCGTGGGTCTCGACCGGCACGCCGAGGACGGGGAGGGTGGTCATCGCGGCGATCATGCCGGGGAGGTGCGCCGCGCCGCCCGCGCCGGCGATCAGCACTTTCCGCCCCTCGGCCGCTGCGCCTTTCGCGAAGGCGAAGAGGCGGTCTGGCGTCCGGTGAGCGGAGACGATGCGGGCCTCATAGGACACACCCAGCGCTTCGAGCGTTTTTGCCGCGTGGCCCATCGTGGCCCAGTCGGACTGGCTGCCCATCGCGATGGCGACCGGCGCTGCCTTGGCTGGCGACATTTTGAAGCCCTCTGGCCGCGGAAAGCGCGCGGATTATAGCAGGCGCGCAGCAAGGGCAAGCTGCGGCCCCTTGCCAAGGCCGCGGCCGGGCTCCAGATGGGGGCGTGCGGACGACCGCACTCCAAACTCCGAAACATCACCGGGGACGACCCTGGCAACCCTTCGAGGTTGACATGGCATGGCTCGTCCTCGGCGTTGCAGGACTTCTCGAAATCGGCTGGGCGATCGGCCTGAAGCTGAGCGAGGGGTTCACCCGGCCGCTCCCCACCGTCGTCACCATCGTCTCGATGATCGCCAGCGTCGCCTGCCTCGGCATCGCAGCGCGGACGATCCCGATCGGCACCGCCTATGCGGTCTGGGCCGGCATCGGCATCGTCGGCACGGCGGCCGTGGGCATCGTATTCCTCGGCGAGGCTGCGAATCTGCCGCGAATCCTCGCGATGGCGCTGATCGTGATCGGCGTCGTCGGCCTGAAGCTCGCCGGCGACGTCACGCGATGATGTCGGGCGTCAGCTTGTCCTCGAGCGCCACGATCCGGTCCTTCAGGAGCAGTTTCCGCTTCTTGAGCCGCTGTTTCCGGAGCGGATCGCCCTTTCCGGTTTCGTCCATCGCGGCAATGGCTTCGTCGAGGTCGCGATGCTCCTGGCGGAGCCGTTCGAGCTCCGCGCGGAGGGCATTGTCGTTGTCCCCGGTAATGGTCGTGTCGGACAACGTCGGCCTCCCCGCCTGGTGCGCTCACCTCATAGCACGGCCGATGCCACGATCGCCCGGTCTCGCGCCGTCATGAGAAAGGCGGCCCGAGGTCGTCGGGAACGGTTCCCCGTTGCCCGACAGGCGAGGGAATGCCTCACTTCCCCGCAGCGGGAAGAGCACCGCGGGCTGCCTGTTCGGGACGTTGCCGAAGGCCCGGCAGAGTGTCACACTGCCGGCGCTGAGACCAACATGGAGGTTTTCCTGATGTCGATGGAATCGCATCTTGCGCAGCTCGAGCGCCGCCATGCGGACCTCGAGAAGAAGATCGACGAAGCCACCAAGCACCCGAGCACCGATACGCTCGCGGTAGCCGATCTCAAGCGTCGCAAGCTGCTTCTGAAGGACGAGATCACGCGCCTCAAAGGCGCCGACACCGTCCACTAGATCGAGCGTTAGGCGTGTTGGGAACGCCGCGGCAGGGTCCGCGGCGTTTTCGTTTTCCGGGCCCGCGCGAAAAAAGATCCGGGCGCTGAAACCTTCCTGAGAAAGGGGCCGTTCCTGCCCCTGTCCCCGAGAGGACGAACGAGTTCCAGACCCCCCAGGAAGGGAAACCCCGATGATCACCAAGACCATCCGCTCCGTCGTGCTCGGCGCCGCCCTTGCCGGCACCGCCTTCACCGTCGTCGCCATCGCCCAGGAGAACCCGATGGTGGGCGGCGCGCCGATGTTCGCCGACCGCAACATCATCGAGAACGCCGTCAACTCGGCCGATCACACCACTCTCGTCGCCGCCGTCCAGGCCGCCGGCCTCGTCGAGACGCTCTCGGGCCCCGGCCCGTTCACCGTCTTCGCGCCGACCAATGAGGCGTTCGCCGCCCTGCCGGCCGGCACGGTCGAGAACCTCCTGATGCCGGCCAATCTCGCGACGCTCACCAAGATCCTCACCTGCCACGTGGTCGCGGCCGACGTGATGTCGGAAGCGCTGGTCGGCATGATCCAGGCCGACGGCGGCACGCATGCCATCGAGACCGTCGGCGGCTGCATCATCAATGCCTCGGTGGTGGACGGCATGGTCGTGCTGACCGACGAAGCCGGCGGCACCGCCACGGTCACGATCGCCGATGTCGTCCAGTCGAACGGCGTCATCCACGTCATCGACGCGGTGCTCCTCCCCGCGATGTAGGGGAGCGGTCCGCCCTCGAGGCGGCCAGCCAGAAACGGGCCGCGCCGTGGCCTTCTCCTCTCGCCGCGGCACGGCCTCTCTCCGTCTCGTCTGACCCCATCCCCCGGGAACGAGACGGGCGATGCGAAGGGCGCTGCGGCCGCAAACGCGGCGCCCTTTGCGGTTTCGAGCCGCTGAATGGAGTATGAATTCGGAGGTCAGAGCGGGTTCAGCCGCGATCATCGATGTTGCGATCATTCCTTCACCCGCCGTCCCGTGAAGACGGCAGCAACATCGAGGCAACTCCCATGTTTCGCACTGCCGTCCGGACTGCAAATCGCCTGAAGCGCCACACGGTTGCTTCCATCCTTGCCGCCGCCGTCGTTTCGACTGCCGCGATTGCGGCGTCCACTTCGGCCAGCGCGCAGAACCTCAACTTCGAGATCAATCCGAACGTCCTGAACGGCCAGGTGCTGGTCCAGACGCAGGGCACCGTCCACGAGATCCAGGGCGGCGGCCTCATGTTCCTCGACGCCCATGAGATCGCCGACCGCGACTTCAACGTCGTCATCCGCCAGTACCAGAACAACACCACGCAGCGCTGGCTGGTCACGCCGGCCGGCAACGGGCTCTACACGATCCAGCAGGTGTCGAGCGGCCGCTTCCTCGACGCCCACCAGATCCCGGAACTCGACTACCGCGTCGTGACGCGGCCGGCGCAGACCGACGGCACGCAGCTCTGGCGGGTGCAGGAGTATGGCGGCGGCTTCGTCACCATCCAGCACGTCGCGTCGGGCCTGTACCTGCAGCCCTACATCGACGAGGCGCACGATTTCCAGGTCGTCCTCCGCCCCGGCCTCAGCAGCGACCTCCAGACCTGGCGCTGGTAGCCGCTCCGCTCTCCCGCCGCCGATTGCGCGAGAAGCCCCGTCGCCGGACAAGGCGGCGGGGCTTCTTTTCGTGGCTGCAACCCTCGACGGCCGCGCGCGCCAGCAGCTAGAACCGGTGGCAGGGGAGCCGTGACAGGGAGGTCGGGTTGGCCCGCAGGATTTTCGCTTTCGCCGCCGCAGCCATCGTGGCGCTCGCCGTCCAGCCCGCCGCGGCCCAGCCGGCGGCGCCCGCGATCCCACCGGAATGCACCGGCCCGGCCGCTGAGGAATTCATCGACATCGACGCGCGGACCGACGTCGCCGGCGAGATCGTCGGCGGCGAGGTGGCGGCGCGCACCTTCGCCGCGACGCTGGTCTGCGCCGAAGCAGGTGTCGCACGGGCGCAATGGAACGTCGGCCGCATGTTCGGCACGGGCTGGGGCGTGCCGCGTGATCCGGCGGCCGCGGAGGCGTGGTATCGCCGCTCGGCCGAGCAGGGTTTCGCCTTCGCCGAGATCTCCGTGGCCCTCACGCTCGCGGCCGGAACGCCCACGCCGGAGCAACTCGCCGAGGCGCTGACCTTCTTCATCCGCGCCGCCAACCAGGGCGATTCGTTCGCGATGATGCGGGTGGCGATGGCCTACGAGGGGGGCCTCGGCACGCCCGTCGACCTCATGCGCGCCGCCGCCTGGTACACGGTCGCGACGGGCTTCAACGAGCCGGGCGCATTCGATCCGATGTACGCCCTCCAGTCGCTGCTGCCCCGCGCCGCCTGGGAGCAATCGCAGGACCTCGCCGAAGACTGGGCGGAAGCCTGGAATGGCAACCGGCCGCTCCCGCCGATCTAGCGGCGCTGGGCCCTCGCGGCAACGCCGGGTCCTTCCCTCGCCCCGTTCGGGGAGCGGGCTCTATCCCTTTGCGAGCGCAGCGAGTTTCGAGGGATGGAGGGTGAGGAGGCGCAGGTCGTTGGTTTCCGCTGGCGACGCCCCCTCACCCTTCTTCCCCCGGATCAAGTCCGGGGGAACCTTCGGTTCGCCAAGCTCAGAAGCCCTCTCCCGAACGACCCCGAACGGGGCGAGGGAAGAATCCGTCTCACGACTGCCCGTTTGACCGACGCGCCATCTGTCCCCCTTGAAACCCCCGCCGGGAGCCCCAGATATGGCTTCGTGGACGCCAGCACGGGTCCGCTGAGACCGCCCCGCCCGCCTCCGATGGGGGCTTCGCAGTCTCAAAACATCATCGTCGCTCGAAGGAGGACACCAGATGGCTACTTTCGATCTCAGCCCGTTCTATCGCACGACCGTCGGCTTCGACCGCGTCTTCTCGCTGCTCGACCAGCTTTCGGGCACCGACACCGGCAACGCCTATCCGCCCTACAACATCGAGCGGACCGGCGATAATGCCTACAGAATCACCCTCGCCGTCGCCGGCTTCGCCGAGAAGGACCTTTCCATCGAGGCCAAGGAAGGCGTCCTCCACGTGAAGGGCGACCGCACCGAGGAGACCAAGGGCCGTGAGGTCCTCTACCGCGGCATCGCCGGGCGCGCCTTCGAGCGCCGCTTCCAGCTTGCCGACCACGTCGAGGTACGCGGTGCGACCCTCGAGAACGGTCTTCTCCACATCGACCTCGTCCGCGAGGTTCCGGAGGCCCTGAAGCCCCGGAAGATCGCGATCGGCACCGGCGGCGCCGGCACCGAGAAGGCGAAGGTCCGTCAGATCGACGCCGCGGCCGCCTGAAGACGCCAGGCATCGAGTGAGACCGGGGGCGCCTTCGGGCGCCCCTTTTCGTCGGAACAAAGCCCGGCGGCCGTCATTTGACCGATATGGCCGGCGCCTCGCGCTGGCCAGGGGCGGGGGGTCGAGCGCGGATGCGTTCCCTCTCGCCCCAACGACAGGCTTCACAGTAGCCAAGCCGGCTGCCTTCGGCGCCGGCTTCGGGTGAGGGGTCGAGCGTTCACGGCGCTCCCCCTCACCCTCCCTTCTTCTCCTCAGAACAGCTCGAGCCGGCCGATCGCGACGAACAGCGACAGGGCGAGGAGCACGACGTTGAACGGCACCACGCTCCGCTCGCCGCGACGGAGGTGAAGGCCGATCGCCAGCACCTGGATGACGGCGAAGCCGATCGCGGCCAGCGGCGTCAGCCACGGCAGGATGTCGAGAAGGATCGGCAGGATCATCGCGATCGCGCCGGCGATCTCCGCCCAGGCGACGAACCGCGTCAGCCCCGGCATCTCGCCCGGCCAGCCCATCCGTGCGGCGAGCTTTTCGATCGGCTGGGTGGCCTTCATGACGCCCGCCGCGCCGAACAGGAATGCCAGCGCGGCCTGCGCGATCCAGAGTGCCGTGTTCATTGCGAAGTCCCCACAGGATTCAAAGTGCTTTGAAGTCCATAGCACTTTGCAATCTGCGTGTCGCCGGGACCGAGATGCCGACGGGAAGGGAACCGTCCAGCCGCCCGCGCCGGGGGTCAGGCTTCGATTGGCATCTGAACCTCCCGCTTGCGGTCACTTGCGGGGAGGTCGAAATCGCAACGCGTTCGGGAGGGGGCAGCCTCGCAGCCCGGCATCTCCCGAGGGGCAGCACGTCCTCCGAAGCCGGCTGCGCTTCGCTTGCCGCCTTCCGCCTCCCCGCAAGGCGAACGCTCAGCATTACGGAATCGCCACCGCGATCGGGTGCGGCCCCTAGCCCTTCTCGAGCGCGGCGAGGAAACGCCCGATCTCCACGTCTGTCGTGGCGAAAGAGCAGACGAGGCGGATGAGCCCTTCGTCGCTGCCCGGGGAAGCGTCATCGCTCTCCCACTCGTAGAATTGCGCGCCGGCCCTTCGGAGGGCGGCGATCGCGGTGTTCGGGAGGATTGCGAACACCTCGTTCCCGTCGGTGGGCCAGGCGAGCCGGCCGCCGACGGCCTCGATACCGGCGGCGAGGGAGGCGGCACACTGGTTCGCGTGGCCGGCGAGGCGGAGCCAGAGGCCGTCGTCGAGATAAGCCGCGAACTGCGCGGCGACGAACCGGGCCTTCGATACCTGGTGGCCGGCGCGTTTCCGGAGATACGGAAAATCCCGCGCCCGCTGCGGCTCGAAGAAGATCACCGCCTCCGCCTGCCAGCAGCCGCCCTTGGTGCCGCCGAACGACATGACGTCGACACCGGCCTTCCAGCTCAGCTCCGCCGGCGACATGCCGAGCCCGGCCACGGCATTGGCGAACCGAGCCCCGTCGAGGTGGACGCCGAGCCCCGCCTCATGGGCGAGCGCGGCGAGGGCCGCTGTCTCGGGCACGGAGTAGGCGGTGCCGCATTCGGTGAGCTGGCTGAGCGAGAGCGCGACCGGCTGGCCATGCCGGCCCGGGTTGGGTGCGTAGCGTTCGAGCGCGGAGGCAAGGGCGTTCCGGCTGATCCGCGCGCCCGGCCCGTCGAGCCCGATCAGTTTCAGGTCGCCGAGATACTCCGGCGCGCCGCATTCATCAGTATTCGCGTGCCCCTCGCGGTGCACGAACGCGATGCCCGCCGGCCGCGCGAGGGCGGCGAGGGACAGCGCGTTGGCCGCCGTCCCCGTCGGCACGAAGAAGACGGCAACCTCGCGCTCGAACATCTCCGAGAACTTCGCCTCGACGGATTTCGTCAGCGCATCGGCGCCATAGGCAGGAGCCACGCGCGCGCTTTCGGCAGCGAGCGCAGCGGCGATCTCGGGGGCGCAGCCGGCCCAGTTGTCGGAGGCGAA
>JADLGL010000031.1 GCA_020849325.1 Bauldia sp.
TCAGTTGAACACCGGCCCCGTCTGGGCCGGCGTCACCGTGAGCTGGACGAAAACCTCCCGCCCCGCCGCCACCGGCTGCGCGGCCGTCACGATCTCGATCACCGCAATCGTGTCGCCGCCTGGCGACACGCCGGAAGCGCGCCGGATCGTGGCATTCGCTGCCGGCGGATAGTCGATCCGGATGCCGGCCTCCTCGACATGGGTGAAGGTGCCGGAGAAATAGCCGTTGTCGATCGCCTGCGCGAAGTCGGCGTAGGGCATCGTGTCGGCGCCGAAGAAGCAGCGGAAGAGGACGAGCTCCGTCGCCACCGAACGCCGGTCGAAGATCACCGATCCGCAGACCTGCTCGGGGGTGTCGCGGAAAATGAGGTTGTTGGCGCGGAGCGTGTAGTTCTGCGGCAGCGCGGCGGAAAGTTGCGCCCGCGACATGCCGATGCCGACGCCGCGAAGGAGGGTGGGCGTCGTCTGCGCGACGCTGGCGGTCACGCCGGCCGCCACAAGGACGCCGGCGGCAGCCACCGCCGGATACCGCCGCCACTTCGTCCAGGAAGACCGAGACCCTCTAATCACCCGCCACCCTTACTCCGCCGGGGTCCATCGTACCCGGTGGATCGGCAGCGACGCTACCGGGCGTTCGCCATTGGCGATCATTTCGCGGGCGATCCGCACCAGCACCTGAAGGTCGGTGAGACAGGCATTGCCCGGCTCGCATTCGAGGGCGCCGGGGCCGAAATCCTGCGGCCGCGCCTCGACGATGTAGAGGATGATGAGGTTCTCCTCCGGCTTCAGGAGCGCGGCGCCGTAGGAGTAGCCGACGCGGTCGATGCCGCCGGGCACCGCCGGGGTATAGAACTGCCCGATGTAGAGCCCGTCGCCCGCGTCGTAGACGAGGAGCTGGCCGCCGTTCGGTCCCTCATTGGCGAGCATGTAGCGATCGCCGCGGCGCACGAACGTGTCGGTGTAGTCGACGCTGCCCGCGCCGTAGGTGAAGCGCGTGAACGGGTAGGCGTCGTAGTTGATCTCGATGAACGGGAAGGTCGCGTTGTCGAGCGTGATCAGCGGCTCGTCGCTGATGAAGCAGCCCGACAGCGTGACGGAAAGCGCGCCGAACAGCGCGGCAAGGCGGAGTTTCATCCGGGCAGTCCTCCCAAACCGGTCCCGTGCACCGGCCGCCGATGCGGCCGGGCCCGGTGTTGTCGGCGGCGGGGCCGGATCGGTCAATCCATCCTGACGATTGCGTAGATGTCCTCGGGCGCCTCGCCGGCGGCGATCGCGGCCCTGACGATGGCGATCAGCGGGTCCGGTTCGTCGAGGCAGGCGAGGTAGAGCTCGGCTCCGTCCTGGACGCAGTGCCGGATGCCGGCGAGGAAATCCTCGTCACGCACAATTGAGCGGTACACCGCCACCGTTCCGGCCGCCCGGTCGAGGAGGACGACGGCGTAGAGCGACTGGAGCGTGCCGTCCTCGGCGACGCTGCCGAGCCGCATCAGATAGAGCCCGCCACCGAAATCATCGAAATAGACGTCGAACCCTTCATCGAGGTCGCCGGCAAACGCGTAGTGATCGTCCTCGCGGACGAGCGTCGCCTCCTCGCCGGTATCGGTGCGGAGCGTCGTCGACTGGAACGGATAGTCGGCATTGGTGCCGTCGATCAGCGGCGTCTCGCTGGTGAAGCAGCCGGAGAGGAGGACCGCGAGCGGAGCGAGGAGGGCGACGATCGAGCGCTTCATGCGACACCTTGAAGTCATCGCCCTGCGACACTTCGGCAGTCTGCCCTTCGGGCGAGGCGGGGCGACGCCGTTCTGCGCTGCTGCGGGCACGCCCGCAAGCGCCCCGGCGTGCGTCCGAACGCCAATTGTCGCCTCGGGTCGCGCACCCCATCTATGACCCGCAACCGTGTGCTTCGTGCATCACTGTTGCATCGGTGACACAGGTCCTGTCCGATCGTTCGGGGGCCACCGGCCGTAAACCCGAACGCCGCCATTCAGCCATAAAGTAGGTCGAGGAGGGGGCGTCTCCGAAGCACAGTGGTTGCTGGTCTATCCGGCACCGTTGGTCCGCTCCCATGGGCGCGGAAATAGTAACGGCGTTGGCCGTGGAATGCCGGACGAGTAATGGACGCAAGAGTCATCGATAAGAAGAAACTGCCCAGCCGTCACGTGACGGAGGGACCCGAGCGCGCCCCGCATCGCTCCTACTATTACGCTATGGGTCTGTCGGGTGAGCAGATTCACCAGCCCTTTGTTGGCGTGGCGAGCTGCTGGAACGAAGCGGCGCCCTGCAACATCTCGCTGATGCGGCAGGCGCAGGCGGTCAAGCAGGGCGTGGCGGCCGCGAACGGCACGCCGCGCGAGTTCGTCACCATCACCGTCACCGACGGCATCGCGATGGGCCACGAAGGCATGAAGGCCTCGCTGGCGTCCCGCGAGGTGATTGCCGATTCCGTCGAGCTGACGATGCGCGGCCACGGCTATGACGCCCTCGTCGGGCTCGCCGGCTGCGACAAGTCCCTGCCGGGCATGATGATGGCGATGGTCCGCCTCGACGTGCCCTCGGTGTTCGTCTATGGCGGCTCGATCCTGCCCGGAAAGTTCCGCGGCAAGGAAGTCACCGTCGCCGACGTGTTCGAGGCCGTCGGCCTCCACTCGGTCGGGAAGATGTCGATCGAGACGCTGGAGGAGCTGGAGAAGGTCGCGTGCCCGTCGGCAGGCGCCTGCGGCGGCCAGTTCACGGCGAACACGATGGCGATGGTCGCCGAGGCTATCGGCCTGTCGCTCCCGTATTCCACCGGCGCACCGGCGCCGTTCGAACTCCGCGACCAGTTCAACATGGCCGCCGGCGAGAAGGTCATGGAGCTCGTCGCCCGTGGCATCCGCCCGCGCCAGATCGTGACGCTGAAGTCGCTGGAGAACGCCGCGACCGTCGTGGCCGCCTCGGGCGGCTCGACCAATGCCGCGCTGCACCTGCCGGCGATCGCGCACGAAGCGGGGATCGAGTTCGACCTCTTCGACGTGGCCGAGATATTCAGGCGGACGCCCTACATTGCCGACCTCAAGCCGGGCGGGAAGTACGTCGCGAAAGACCTCTACGAGGCCGGCGGCGTTCCGCTCGTGATGAAGACGCTGCTCGAAGCGGGCTTCCTCCACGGCGACTGCATGACCGTCTCCGGCCGCACGATGGCCGAGAACCTCGAAAAAGTCCGCTGGAACCCCGATCAGGACGTCGTCCACCAGGCGTCGTCGCCGCTGAAGACCACCGGCGGCGTGGTCGGTCTCAAGGGCAACCTCGCCCCCGACGGCGCGATCGTGAAGGTCGCGGGCCTCAAGCACGAGGTGTTCTCGGGTCCGGCGCGCTGCTTCGATTCCGAGGAGGAGTGCTTCAACGCCGTCACCCACAAGACCTACAGGGAAGGCGAAGTTCTCGTCATCCGCTACGTCGGTCCGAAGGGCGGTCCCGGCATGCCGGAGATGCTGTCGACCACGGCGGCGCTCTACGGCCAGGGCATGGGCGAGAAGGTCGCCCTCATCACCGACGGGCGGTTCTCCGGCGCGACGCGCGGCTTCTGCATCGGCCATGTCGGGCCGGAAGCGGCGCTCGGCGGTCCGATCGCGCTCGTCCGCGACGGCGACATCATCGCCATCGATGCCATCAACGGCACGCTCGACGTGAAGGTCAGCGACGAGGAACTCGCGAAACGGCGCGCCGAATGGAAGCCGCGCGAGACCAACTACACGAGCGGCGCGATCTGGAAATTCGCCCAGGGCGTTGGTCCCGCGCGTTACGGCGCGGTCACCCATCCGGGCGGGGGAGCAGAAAAAGTCAGCTATGCGGACGCGTAAGGTATTCCCGGGCCTTCTGGCGCTCGGGGTTATCTTCTCTGGCCCGAGCTGGGCCTTCGACCCGACGGCGGAGATCGCCACTCCGGCGGACGCTTTCCGATTCGGGTACACCGCGCTGCAGGGCGGCGAGGTCACCACCGCCATCGACGCCATCCAGTACGCCGCGGACCAGGGCTACGTCCGGGCGCGGTGGATGCTCGGGCACATCTATGCCGAGGGGCAGGGCGTGCCGGAGGACGATCGCGCCGCCTTCGACATCTTTGCCACCATCGTCGACCAGTACGCGCGGGAGAACCCGCGCGGCCCGGACGCCGCCTTCATCGCCGATGCCTTCGTCGCCCTCGGGGACTACTACCGCGGCGGCGCCGTAGCGCCCACCGACTACGAGCGGGCGCGGCAGCTCTACCTCCACGCCGCCACCTATTTCGCGAGCCCGGCCGCGCAGTACGAGCTCGCCCTGATGTTCTACGACGGCGAGATCGGCGCGGCCGATCAGGTGCAGGCCGTGCGCTGGGCCCGCCTCGCCGCCGAGAACGGCAGCCCGCAGGCACAGGCGCTCCTCGGCCACATGCTGTTCGAGGGGCAGGGCGTGCCGCGCCAGCCCGTGTTGGGCCTTGCCTATCTCACCATCGCGCTCCTCCGCGGCGCGGCGGAGAGCGACGCGGCGGACCTGCGCCGCATGCACGAGCAGGCCTTCTCCCTCGCGACGGCGGCGGAGCGCCGGACCGCGCAGGCGCTCGCGGAGGATTGGCTCCGCATGAACGGCGACCCGACCATGGTGGCGACGCAGCCCGTCGTGCCGGTGGTGGACGCCGCCACCGTTCCGGCCGCCGCCGCCCCGCCGCCGATCGCGGCCCAGCCGCGCTGAGCGGGCTTCACGCTTCGATTTCGAGGATGACCGGGACGTGGTCCGACGGCTTGTCCGCCGCGCGGATGCCCTTGTCGATCGACACGGCCACCATCCGGTCCGCCGCCTGCGGCGACAGGAGGAAATGGTCGATGCGGATGCCGTTGTTCTTCTGCCACGCACCCGCCTGGTAGTCCCAGAAGGTGTAGACGTCCGCGAAGGGCGCCGCGGCGCGAACGGCGTCCGTGAGGCCGAGATTGAGGAGCCGCCGCCACTGCAGCCTCGGCTCCGGCTGGAACAGCGCATCCGCCGCCCAGTTCTCCGGATAGCGCGCATCGCGGGGTTCCGGGATGATGTTGTAGTCGCCGCCGAGGACGAGCGCCTCTTCGAGCCTCAGCCGGTCGCCGATCCACGCTTCGAGGCGCTCGGTCCAGGCGAGCTTGTAGGCGAACTTGTCGGTGCCGACCGGGTTGCCGTTCGGAAGGTAGAGGGAGGCCACGCGGACGGCGCCGCGCCCGACCGAGATCTCTGCTTCGATGAACCGGCACTGGTCGTCCGACGGATCGCCGGGAAGGCCGCGCGACACGTCTTCGAGCGGCAGCTTCGACAGGATCGCGACGCCGTTGAAGCCCTTCTGGCCGTGGAGCGCGAGGTTGTAGCCGAGGTCCTCGAACGGGGCGGCGGGGAAGCCGTCATCCGGGCTCTTGGTCTCCTGGAGGAGCACGACTTCGGGGCGGACGGCGGTCAGCCAGCCGAGGAGCGTCTCGATCCGGGCCTTGACGCCGTTGATGTTCCACGTCGCAATTCGCATCCAATTCCCCGATCCGGAAAACCCAACGTGGACTACGTCTACCTCGCCGGCGCCATCCTGTTCGAGGTCATCGCGACGAGCGCTCTGCGCGCCTCGGACGGAATGACGAAGGTCGCGCCGACGATCCTCAGCCTCGTCGGCTACGCGGCGGCCTTCTACCTCCTGTCGCTCACGCTGCGCACCGTGCCGGTGGGCATCGCCTACGCGATCTGGAGCGGCGTCGGCATCGTCCTGATAGGGCTCATCGGCACGTTCTGGTTCAGGCAGCCGATCGACCTGCCGGCGATTCTGGGGATGGCGCTCATCATTGCCGGCGTCGGCGTGATCTCGCTGTTCTCGAAGACCGCGGCGCACTGAGGCGGGGAGGGCGTCTTTGGGAGGGGCTGTGGCGAGGCCGACGATCTTCACCTTCTGGGAGCCGCGGGGCGCCGTCCCCGCCTATCTCGAGCTCTGCCGCGCGACCTGGGACCGGCATGGCGGCGGCGGCGAGGTCGTGATGCTCGACCACTCGAACCTCGAGGAGCACATCGGCGCCGGCGTCCTCGACCTCGCGGCGCTGCGGCGACTGTCGCTTTCCTCCCAGAAGGACGCCGTCCTCGTCGCCGTCCTCCACGCGCGGGGCGGCCTCTTCCTCGACATGGACACCATCGTCTGCGGCGACCTCGCGCCGATCATGTCGCGCCTCCGGCACGCCGAGATGACCAAGTTCGGCCCGCATCTCGGCGTCGTCGCCGCCCGCGCCGGCGGCGTCCTCACCGGGCTGTGGCTGGACGAGGTCCGCGCGGCGCTCCGCCGCGTGGCCGCAGGCGAGGTGGCGGCGCCTCCCGCCTGGGATTTCATCGGCTACCGGACGCTCGAACGCGCCCTCGCGACGCTGAAGGAGCGGGCGCCGCACCGGCGGCTCGTGCGGAGCACCGCCTTCGGGCGCGCCCTGTGGCGGCGCTTCGCGAGCCGGAAGCCGGTGGGGCGGAGCGCGTCCCTTCTGCGGCGCCTGCCGCGCCGCGTCGAGTGGGAACTGACGAAGCGCCACCTCGCACGCCATCTGGCGATTCTCGACCGGAAGATCTCGATCGCCGAGAACGGTCATACGGGCCATGGCGGCACCGGCCGCGGCGAGCAGTTCGTCCACTTCTGGCTCGACAGCGACGCTGCCGTCGACCGGGTCATCCGGCCGGGCGTCAATCTGGTGCAACTCCACAACAGCTGGCTGCCGGACTGGTATCTCCGGCTGAGCCGCGAAGAGGTTCTCGCCCATCCCGGACGGCTCACGGCCGTTCTCCGCCACCTTCTGGACGCGCCGCCGCAATCGCGGAATGCACCCGGAATTACGCAATCACCATAAGGCTTTCGATACCGCCCCCGGCGCATGGTCGACGCTCGCAACGTCGGCCGGGGGGCCCGTTCGCGAACGGAATGCGTCATGCCGATCGACGAAAACTCGCTGCTGCTTGCGATAGGCTTCTGCGGCCTCGGCCTCGCCGTAACCTTCTTCGCCAGCTGGCTTTCCGCCCGGCAGGAGCGGTTCACGCTCACCTGGACGCTCGCCGTTCTCCTCATCGTCACCAATGCCTTCGCCTACGGCACCTACGTCCGCTGGCCCTCGCTCGGCCTCGGGGCATTCGCCTTCGGAGCGCTCGTAGCGTCCTTCCTCCTGGTCCTCCTCGCGGCCTACCAGTATCGCGGCCGGGGCGTGCCGCGGAGTGGCCTCGCCGTCACTGCAGCGATCGGCGGCGTCGCCGTCCTCGGCCCGTTCGCGACCGGTCATGACGGGCTGGGGATGATGGCGGCGAACGCCACCTCGTCCTTCCTCCTGGCGCGGACGATGCTGGTCTACTGGTCGTGCCGGCGCGAGGCGCCGATCCCCATCACGGGCATGGTGGCGCTGTACGCTGCGACCTCGCTCGCCTTCGCGCTCTGTGCATCGGTCCTCGTCTTCGAAGGCGAACTCGTCCGCGGGGCGGCGCCGAAGAACTGGGCCGAGGACCTGAGCCTCTTCGTCTATACGATCGGCCTCACCGGCATCGGCGCCCTCTCGCTCTCGCTCAACCAGTGGCGCCTCGCCCGCGCCAATCGCCGCGATGCGCTCACCGATGCGCTGACCGGGCTTCTGAACCGCCGCGCGCTGTTCGATCGTCACGACGGCCGTCCGGTGCCGGCGGGGACGGGCGTGGTCGTCTTCGACATCGACCGCTTCAAGCGCGTCAACGATCGCCACGGCCACGCCGTGGGCGACGACGTCATCCGGCGCTTCGCCGCGGTGCTCGTCCACGCCGGCCAGCCGGGCGACAGCGCGGCGCGGCTCGGCGGCGAGGAATTCGCCCTCGTCCTGCAGCGCGTGTCGGAGGCGGATGCCGGAGGCATCGCCCAGCGCGTCCGCCACGCCTTCGCCGCCGAGACGATTCTCTCCGCCGAAGGTCCGGTCCGCTGCACGGTGAGCGCCGGTGTCGTCTTTGTGGATGAGCCCGGCTATAGCTTCGACAGCGTGCTCAGCCTTGCGGACGATGCCTTGTATTCCGCCAAGCGCGAGGGCCGCGACCGTGTCGTCCGGACCGCGATGGGCCGGCCCGCCAACAAGGAGAGTTCGAATGGCAACGCGTACCGCCCGGGCCAACTGGCAGGGTTCCCTGGCCAAGGGCAACGGCCACATGAAGTTCGCGGACTATGATGGTCCGTTCACGTTCGCGTCCCGCTTCGAGGCCGGCAAGGGGACCAATCCGGAAGAGCTGATCGGCGCGGCCATCGCCGGCTGCTACTCGATGGCGCTCTCGGGCGACCTCGGCGGCGCCGGCTACACGCCCGACGACATCAGCACCACCGCGAAGGTAACCGTCGAGCCGAAGCAGGGCGGGGGCTTCGTGATCTCCGGCATCCACCTCGACACCGTCGCAAAGATCCCCGGCATCGGCGACGCCGAATTCCAGAAGATCGCCGAAGGCACCAAGACCGCGTGCCCCGTCTCGACCGCCCTCCGCGCGGTGCCGATCACCCTCACCGCCAAGCTCGGGTAGCGAGATCGAGGCGCCAAACTTTCGGATCCTCGACCGCCGAGTTCGCCTCTCCCCGCCGGGGAGAGGCCTTCGCAGCTTGGTGAGCGTGGCGAACCTGGCGAGAAGGGTGAGCGGGTCGGAAGCCCTCTCCCGGCGGAGAGAGAAGTGCAGGCGCCCCGTCAAAACTCGCTCTCGAGAAAGCCCGCGCCGTGTGCGCCTCTAAGCGAGCGTGTGGGCGCGTTCGCGGGTGGTGAGGAAGCGGATGTCCGGCCAGTCCTTCTGGGTCCGCTCGAGCGTCCAGCGGTTCGGCGCGAGATAGACCGGCGCGCCGGCGCGATCCTCGGCGACGGACGATCGGTTCGCGGCGACGAACGCCTTCAGCTTCATGGCATCGTCCGACGCCACCCAGCGGGCGGAATCCGCGCCCGACGGCTCCATCGTGATCTCGGTGCCGTATTCGTTCGCGAGGCGTGACGCCAGCA
>JADLGL010000032.1 GCA_020849325.1 Bauldia sp.
GCACCTCGTCATAGGTGTTGGTGGTCGTCTCCTCGTCGGGCTCGCCGACGCGCGTCGTCTGGGTGAGGACGCGGCCGAGGTCGTCATAGGTGAAGGCTGTTTCCTGCCCGAGCGCATCGGTGCGGAGAGTCAGCCGGCCGGCAGCATCGTACTGGTAGGTCCAGAAGCCGAGGTCGGGATCATCCGCCGCAATGCGGCGGCTTGCAGCAGTCACTGACGGTCAGTTTCGTTGAACGGGTCACCAGGAACATCGTTGAAGCGGAGCCGAACCGGGTGTCGCATGAGTCAGGGCGAGCAATGCCCCGGCCCCCTCGTACGATGGTTCAGTCCGGCGGCTCGATGAGCCGATAGCCGACGCCAGGCTCGTTCAGGATGTACGTCGGGTTCGCCGGGTCGTCGCCGAGCTTCTGGCGGATCTGGCCGACAAAGACCCGGAGATACTGAGTGTCCGCCTCGTGAGCCTTGCCCCAGACGCCGCGCAGCAACTGCTGGTGCGTGACGATTCGGCCGGCGTGGCGGGCGAGGAGGCGCAGGAGGTCGAACTCCTTTCGCGTCAGCTTGACGGCCGCGCCGCGCTGGCGAACCTCGTGGCGAGGAACGTCGATCACGAGATCGCCGACGATGATCTCCGCCGGTTCGGGCACCAGGTCGGGGATCACACCGCGAAGGAGGGCGCGAACGCGGGCGAGGAGTTCCGCCACGCCGAACGGTTTCACGACATAGTCATTCGCACCCCCGTCGAGGGCCGCCACCTTCTCGGCCTCGCCCTCGCGGACGGAGAGGATGAGGATCGGAACGGTCGACCACTCTCGAATGCGGGCGACCACGTCCTTGCCGTCCATGTCCGGAAGGCCGAGATCGAGGATCACGAGGTCGGGCTTCTCTATCGCGGCGCGCGCGATGCCGTCAGCGCCACGACCGACGGTGACCACCGTGAACTCGTGGGCCTCGAGCGCAATGCGCAGCAGCTTCTGAATCTGCGGCTCGTCGTCGACGACGAGAATGCGCGGACCGATCATTCCGCCGCGCCTCGTTCGCCCGGCGGGGTCGGTCGCGTCGAAGCGAGCGGCAGATCGATCTCGATCCGCGTACCGGGGCCGCCATCCCCTCTTCCGGTCGCCCGGACCCTGCCGCCATGCGCCTCGACCATGCCGCGCGTGATGGCGAGCCCGAGTCCGGTGCCGGCGCGTTGCCCATCCATCGCCTCGACGCGGTGAAACATGTCGAACACCCTTGGCCGATCGGCCTCCGGGATGCCGGCGCCATGGTCGGCCACGGAGAGGCGAAGATGACCGTCCGCAGCCTGCGCGGCCATCTCGATCGGAGTCCCTGCCGGCGCGTATTTTGCCGCGTTGTCGAGGACGTTGACCAGCGCCTGCTCGAGAAGCACGGGATCGCCGCGGAGAGCGGGCAGCCCCTCGTCGGCCGACAACACCACCTCGTGGCCCGCGAGCTCGCGACGGAGGCGGCGAAGGGCGCCGCCGAGGAGTTCGCGCACCTCGATCCAGTCCTCCCGGAGCTTCAGCGCGCCGTAGCTGATCCGCGTCATGTCGAGGAGGTTCTGGACGTAGCGGTTCAGCCGCTCCCCCTCGTCCCGCACCGTCTCGACGAGTTCGCGACGCGCAGCAGGATCGAGCGCATCGCCGGCTTCCAATACCCCTGTCGCCGACCCGATGATCGAGGCGAGAGGCGTGCGGAGGTCGTGGCTCACCGAGGATAGGAGAGCCGCCCGGAGACGCTCGGTCTCCGACAGGAGCCGCGCCTCTTCCATTCCGGCCGCGAGCTTCGTGCGCTCGACGACGATCGCCACCTGGTCGACCAGCGCGTCGAGGAGCCGCCGCTGGTCGGGCGGCAGGAACGAGCCGCGCGCGAAGGCGACGCCCAGAAGGCCATGCACGCCCTGGGTCGTGCGGAGGGGCAGAAAGAGCCAGTCGGATGTCGGCAGCGTCGGCGAGCCCCAGCCGGCTGGCTCGCCGTGTTCCCACGCCCACTCCGCGGCGCCTCGATCCTTCACCGGCAGTTCGTCCTCGGGCGGATAGCCGCCAGCGATACGGAGGTGCCCGTCGACGTCGGGAACGAGCACGAGCGATCGACAGTTCAGCGTCGACGCGACGTGATGGACCGCGGCCCACACGATGTCGTCGAAGGTCGCGGCCGAGGCGATCTTGCGGCTGAACTCGTACAGGTTCGCGGTCCGTCGCGCGACGGCCCGCTGCGCCTCGACCTGCATCCGGAGACGACCCGCCAGGTTGCCGGCGATGACCGACACGATGAGGAAGAGGATCAGCGTCAGCACCGCTTCTTCGCTGGCGACGGTGAACGTGAAGCGGAGGTCGGTGAAGAAGAAATTGTAGGCGAGGAAGGAGAGAACGCTCGCCAGCAGCGACGGCCAGAGGCCGAACCATGTCGCCGTCACGAGGACGCCGACGAGAAAGATCAGCGACAGGCCCGCGACGGGGAACAGCTGGTCGACCAGGAAGGCGACGACGCCGCTCGCGGTCACGATACCCGTTGCCGCGGCGTAGGCCAGAGGGTTGCGATCCGGAGCCAGCATCGGGGGCGCGATTCGCGCCTTCCTGGCCGCCTCCGCGTCGGGCGCAATCAGCGTCACCTCGAAGTCGATGGCAGCGCGGAGCATTTCCTGCGTCACGCTCTCACGGGCGAAGCGCGCCAGAAGATGCCGCGGCCGTTCGCGGCCGAGCACGATCCGCGTGACGTTGCGCGACCTTGCGTAGCCGAGGATCGCCTCCGCGACGCGGCCTTCGGCATCGAGCGCCACCACCTCGGCGCCGAGGCTTTCCGCCAGGCGCTCGGCGTCGGCGATGGCGTCCTTGGCGCGCTCGGGCAGCGTCTCTGACGTCGGCGTGATGACCCTGACCGCGATCCACGGCGCATGCGCCCGCTCTGCCATCCGCTTCGCCGCACGGATCAGCGGCTTCGCCACCGGCGACTCGTTGATGCAGACGAGGATGCGGTCCTGCGTCGGCCACGGCCCGGCGATGGCGTGGGAGCGCATGTGCGCCGTCATCTCGGCGTCGACACGATCGGCGGCGACGCGCATCGCGAGTTCGCGAAGAGCGGTGAGATTGCCCTTCGAGAAGAAGTTCTGCATCGCCCGGCCGATCTGCTCGGGCACGTAGACCCGGCCCTGGCGAAGCCGCTCGATCAGCTCTTCGGGGGGCAGGTCGATCAGCTCGATGCCGTCGGCGAGCGCGAGGACACTGTCCGGCGCCGTCTCGCGGACACGGACGCCGGTGATGCGGGCGACGACGTCGTTGAGGCTTTCGAGGTGCTGGATGTTGAGCGTCGTGAAAACGTCGATGCCGGCTTCGAGCACCTCTTCGATGTCGAGCCAGCGTTTCGGGTGCCGGGCGTCGGGCAGGTTCGAGTGCGCCAGCTCGTCGATGAGAACGATGTCCGGCCGGCGCTTCAGGACCGCATCGAGGTCGAGCTCGGGGAACGGTTTTCCGCGGTAGTCGATCATCCGCCGCGGCAGGACTTCGAGACCACCGAGAAGCGCCGCAGTCTCCGCTCGCCCGTGGGTCTCGACGATGCCGACGACGACGTCGAGACCCTCGGCTTGCCGCCGCTTCGCAAGCTCCAGCATCGCGAACGTCTTGCCGACGCCCGGCGAGGCGCCGAGGAAGACCTTCAGCCGGCCGCGGCCCTCCTTCCGTGCTTCGGCGAGGAGCGCTTCGGGTTCGGGACGGATGTCGCGGTCGATCACCGGCGGTTCCGGATGGCGCCGCGTCAGCCAGCCGGCGGCGCGGCGGCGTCGAGGGCGAGGTTGAGGAGTAGCACGTTCACGCGGGGCTCGCCGAGGAGGCCCAGCGTGCGCCCCGCGGTATTGGCGGCGACGAGCCCGCGCACCATCGCGGGATCGAGACCGCGTGCCGCGGCGACGCGCTCGACCTGCAACTCGGCAGCAGCCGGCGAGATGTGCGGGTCGAGACCCGAGCCCGAAGCGGTGACGAGATCGATCGGGACGAGCCTGCCGCCGGCCTCGGGGATCAGTGCAGTGGTGCGATCGCGGATGTCCGCAATCAATGCGGCGCTGGTCGGACCGAGATTGCGTCCGCTCGACGCCGCCGCGTCGTAGCCCGCACCGGCACCGGAGGGCCGGGGATGGAAGTAGCGGGGATCGGTGAAGTCCTGCGCCACGAGGCTCGAGCCGATGACCGCCCCCGAGGCGTTGCGAACGAGGCTGCCATCGGCCTGGTGCGGAAAGACGAGCTGCGCGATGCCGGTCATGGCCAGCGGGTAAACGAGGCCGAAGAGGATCGTCATGGCGGCGAGCATCACGACGGCGGGGCGAAGATGGGCGAGCATGGCAATGTTCCTCAGGCGAGCCCGAGCGCGTTGACGATCAGGTCGATCAGCTTGATGCCGGCGAACGGCAGGATCAGCCCGCCGAGGCCGTAGAGGAGAAGGTTGCGGCGGAGCAGCGAACTCGCCGAAGCCGGGCGGTAGCGCGTCCCGCGGAGCGCGAGCGGCACCAGTGCGATGATGATGAGCGCGTTGAAGATGATCGCCGACAGCACCGCGGAGGCGGGGCTGCCGAGGGCCATGACGTTGAGCCCGGCGAGTACGCCTTCGCCATTCGCCGCCGCCGCGGGCCAGGCCGTGACGAAGATCGCCGGCAGGATGGCGAAATACTTCGCGACGTCGTTGGCGATCGAGAACGTCGTCAGCGAGCCCCGCGAGATGAGGAGCTGCTTGCCGACCATCACGACCTCGATCAGCTTCGTCGGGTTGCTGTCGAGGTCGATGAGGTTGCCGGCTTCCTTCGCCGCGGGCGTGCCGGCGTTCATCGCGACGCCGACATCGGCCTGGGCGAGTGCCGGCGCGTCGTTCGAGCCGTCGCCGCACATCGCGACGAGTTTGCCGTCCGCCTGCTCCTTCCGGATCAGCTCCAGCTTCTTCTCCGGCGTCGCCTGGGCGAGGAAGTCGTCGACGCCAGCCTCGGCCGCGATCGCTGCGGCAGTGATCGGGTTGTCGCCGGTGATCATCACGGTGCGGATGCCCATCCGCCGCAGCTCGGCGAACCGCTCGCGGATATTCGGCTTCACGATGTCCTTGAGGTGGATCACGCCGAGAGGGCGGCGATCGCGCGCGACGACGAGGGGGGTACCGCCGGTCCGCGCGATCGCCTCGACGAGGCGGCTCAGCTGGGGGGAAGGCTGCTGGCCGCACCAGCGGAGGATCGCATCCTCCGCGCCCTTCCGCGCCATGCCGCCGCCGGGGAGATCGACGCCCGAAAGCCGCGTGCTGGCGCTGAACGGAATGAAGGTGGCGCCGGCATCGGCCACGGCGGTGACGCCCTGCCGGTCGGCGAGAGCGACGATCGACTTTCCCTCGGGGGTCTCGTCGGCGAGTGAGGCTAGAAGCGCTGTCTCGGCGAGTTCGCGCGGCGACACGCCCGGCAGCGGCTCGAAGGCATCGGCCATGCGGTTGCCGAAGGTGATCGTGCCGGTCTTGTCGAGGAGGAGCGTGTCGACGTCGCCGGCCGCCTCGACCGCACGGCCGGACTTCGCGACGACGTTCGCCTTCACCAGCCGGTCCATGCCGGCGATGCCGATCGCGGACAGGAGGCCGCCGATCGTCGTCGGGATGAGCGTGATGAGGAGCGCGACGAGGTAGACGACCGGGATCGCAGCGCCCGAATACATCGCGAAGGGCTGGAGCGTCGCCACGGCGATCAGGAAGATGATCGTCATGCCGACGAGGAGGATGTTGAGGGCGATCTCGTTCGGCGTCTTCTGCCGTTCGGCGCCCTCGACGAGCGCGATCATCCGGTCGAGGAAGCTCTCGCCGGGCCTCGCGGTCACCCGGACCTTGAGTTGGTCCGAGACGACACGCGTGCCGCCGGTGACGCTGGACCGATCCCCGCCGGACTCGCGGATGACCGGCGCGGACTCTCCCGTGATCGCCGACTCGTCGACGGACGCGATGCCCTCGATGACCTCGCCGTCCGCCGGGACGACGTCGCTGGTTTCGACGAGCACGACGTCGCCGAGCCGCAGCGACCGGCTCGACACGAGCTCGACGGCTCCGTTCGCCGCGATCCGCTTTGCCTCCGTTTCGCTCTGCGTGGCGCGGAGCGTGTCGGCTCGCGCCCGGCCACGGCCCTCCGCCATCGCCTCGGCGAAGTTCGCGAAATAGACCGTGAACCAGAGCCAGAGCGCGATCTGGAAGATGACACCGGGGCCGTCATTGCCGGCGACGATGTCGCGGACGAACAGCACCGTGGTGATCGCCGCAGCGACCTCGGTGACGAACATCACCGGGTTCCTGATCATCACGCGCGGGTCGAGCTTTCGCGCCGCCGATCGGAGTGCCGGGCCGACGATGCGGCGGTCGAACAGGCCGGGCTCGCGCGGAAGAGCGGATGTCATGGTCATGGGCTGCACCGAAGCCTCAGAAGGTGTGGCCGGCGACCATCGCCGCCTGCTCGGCGACCGGGCCGAGGACGAGCGCCGGAACGAAGGTGAGCGCGCCGATGATGAGGACGACCGCGACGAGGAGCGTCACGAACAGGGGCGTGTGGGTCGGGAACGTGCCGGACGACGGCGGCACGCTTTTCTTCGCCGAGAGCGAGCCGGCGACAGCGAGCATCGGGACCAGCATCGCGAACCGGCCGAGCAACATCGCAAGGCCGAGGAGCGTGTCGTGGAACGGCACGTTCGCGGTGAAGCCGGCGAAGGCAGAGCCGTTGTTCGCCGTGGCCGAGGTGTAGGCGTAGAGGATCTCCGAGAAGCCGTGCGGGCCGGCATCCTGGACCGTCGAGTACCCGGCTGGAACGAGAGCCGCGATGGCGGCGAAGACCAGGATGCCGATCGGCATGATGAAGAAGGCGAGCAGCGAGAGCTTCACCTCGCGCGCCTCGATCTTCTTGCCGAGATATTCCGGCGTTCGCCCGACCATCAGCCCGGCGATGAACACCGTCAGCACCACGAAGAGGAGCATGCCGTAGAGGCCGGAGCCGACGCCGCCGAAGACGACCTCGCCGATCTGCATCAGGAGCATCGGGCCGACCATGCCGAGCGGCGTATAGCTATCGTGCATGGCGTTGACCGAACCGTTGGACGCAGCCGTCGTCGCCACCGACCAGAGCGCCGAATTGCCCGCGCCGAAGCGGACCTCCTTGCCCTCCATGTTACCGGCCGTCTGGTCGATCGCCTGGTCGGCGAGGAGCGGGTTGCCGGCGATCTCGGAGCCGTAGGTGAGCGCCAGCGCGCCGACGAAGATCGCTGCCATGGCCGCAAAGATCGCGATGCCCTGGCGACGGTCCTTCACCATGCGGCCGAACAGGAAGCAGAAGGCCGCCGGGATGAGGAGGATCGACAGCATCTCGACGAAGTTCGAGAGCGGCGTCGGGTTCTCGTAGGGCACGGCGGAGTTGGCGTTGAAGAAGCCGCCGCCATTGGTGCCGAGCTGCTTGATCGCGATCTGCGAGGCGACGGGCCCCTGCGCGATCACCTGGTTCGCGCCCTCGACGGTCGTCGCATCGACGTAGTCTGAGAGGTTCTGCGGCACGCCCTGCCACGAAAGGATCAGCGTGACGACGATCGACAGCGGCAGGAGGACGTAGAGGACCGCGCGGGTGAGATCGACCCAGAAATTGCCGACGGTCCGCGTCTCGCGCTGGAAGAAGCCGCGGATCACCGCGAGGCCGACGGCGATGCCCGTGCCGGCCGAGACGAAGTTCTGCACCGTCAGGCCGACCATCTGGCTGAAGTAGGAGAGCGTGCTTTCGCCGCCATAGGACTGCCAGTTGGTGTTGGTGACGAAGCTGACCGCGGTATTGAACGCGAGATGCGGCGTCAGGCCGGCGAAGCCCTGCGGGTTCCAGGGCAGGACGTCCTGGAAGCGGAGGATGAGGTAGAGGACGAGGAAGCCGGCGAAGTTGAAGGCGAGGACAGCGATCGCGTACCGGCCCCAGGTCTGGCCCTGCACGCCGCTGCCGGCGTCGATGCGCGCGGCGCAGTATAGGGCGCGCTCGACCGGCCCGAAGACCGGCGCGAGGAACGTCCGCTCGCCGGCGAACACTCTCGTCATGTAGGTGCCGAGGGGCCACGCAAGCAGCACCAGCGCCACCCCGAAGACGACGAACTGCAGGATGTCGGACGACATCGGCGAGCCTCAGAACTTTTCGGGACGAAGAAGGGCGAAGAGCAGGTAGCCGAGGAGCAGAAACGCCCCCGCTCCAGCCAGCCAGAGGTCGAAGGTCATCGAGAGCCTCAGAGGCGTTCGAGCGCCCGCACCGCGAGCGCGGCCACGCCGAAGAAGACGGCGGTCAGAAGAAGGTAGGCGAGGTCCTGCATGGGGCGCTCTGGCGATGCGTGAGGGGAAGCATGGCGGACAGTGGCGCCGCCGCCCGCGACGCCGCCATGCGGAAGATGGGCGGCGGCGTAAGCGGCGCGTAAGGATCAACCGGGCCAGCCAAGCGGGGTGAGCAAATCGACCGTCACGAGTGCGACGGCGACGACCGCCCAGGCCCGAAGAAGGCCAGTGCCGCAGGCGCAGGACGCTGGCGAAAGGTGCACCCTGAACCCCACTGAAGGACGGGCTGTCCGGGGACAGGTGACACGTGGCTCTTCGCGATGGAGACTGGCCGGATCGCGTCGGACGGTCACGGAATGGAGGTGCGGAGGATGGAGAGCATTCCATGGGGCGTCGTGGCGCCGATTGCGCTGGTGCAGCTCGTTCTGATCGTCCTCGCCCTTCGCGATCTCATCCCCCGGCGCGAGGTCAACGGGCCGAAATGGGTGTGGGCGATCGTGATCGTCATTTTCGGGCTGATCGGGCCGGTCCTTTATTTCACCGTCGGCCGAAGAGACGCCTGAAATGGCCCTGGTCGAGGTCCGCGGGCTCAGGAAGACCTTCGGCCCGGTCGTCGCGGTCGCGGATGTCTCCTTCGCCATCGAGGCCGGCCGCTGCACGGTGCTGCTTGGCCCCAACGGCGCCGGCAAGAGCACGGTGCTCAACATGCTGGCGGGCCTCCTTGCTCCAACCTCCGGAGCGATCCGTTTCGAGGGCGTGCCTGCCGGCGCGGACCACCGCCACCTGATCGGCTACCTGCCGCAGCAGGTCGCGCCGTTCGGCTGGATGACCGGCTTCGAATACGTGCGGATGGCGGGGGAACTCGCCGGCCTCGATCGCGGCGCGGCCGGCGTTCGGGCCGAAGAACTGCTCGCTCTGCTCGGGCTGGAGAAGGCGGCGGGGCGGCGGACCGGCGGCTACTCCGGCGGCATGAAGCAGCGCCTCGGCCTCTGTCAGGCGCTCGTTCACCGCCCGCGCCTCCTGATGCTGGACGAGCCGGTGTCGGGTCTCGATCCGGTCGGCCGGCGCGACGTGCTCGAGCTGCTCCGTCGCCTGAAGACCGGGAGCACGATCCTGTTCTCGACCCACGTGCTCCCCGACGCGGAGGAGCTCAGCGACGATGTCCTCATCATCCGCAGCGGCTCGATCGTCGTCGACGAGAGCCTCGCATCGCTGCGCGCCCGCCACGAGCAGCCGGTCATCGAGGTCGAGCTCGACGACGAGGCCGGGTTGCCGGCGTGGCTGGAGCGGCTGGCGACGACCGGTGCCGCGGTGGAGCGGAACGGGGCGGTGATCCGGTGCCGGTTCGCGTCGGCGGCGGCGACGCATGCCGGCGCGGCGGAGGTCTACCGCCTCGCGGCCGACCATCCCGGCGGCGTGCGGCGCGTCGAGCTCGGCCAGGCGAGCCTCGAGGACATGTTCCTGAAAGCGGTGCAGCCATGAGGCAGTGGCTGGTTCTCGTGCGCAAGGAGATGCTGGAGCTGTGGCGAAGCCGCAAATGGCTCTGGGTGCCGCTGGTGTTCCTCGTGCTCGGCGCCATGCAGCCGCTGGCGGCCTACTACATGCCTGAGATCCTCGACACCTTCGGCGGGCTGCCGGAGGGCGCGGTCATCGAGATTCCGCCGCCGCTGCCGGGCGCGGCGGTTGCCGATGCGCTCAATCAGCTGGGAACGCTGGGCGTTCTGGTCCTCGCGCTCGCGGGCATGGGCGCCGTCGCCACGGAGCGCAGCAGCGGCGCTGCCGCCATGGTGCTGGTCAAGCCGGTGTCCCGCGCCGCGTATCTCCTCGCCAAATGGGCCGCCTACAACCTCCTGATGCTGGCGTCGGTGGCGGCCGGGCTCGCGGCCGCTGCCTACTACACTGCCCTCCTGATCGGCCCGGTCGCGGTCGGCCCGGTCCTTGGCGTGTTCGCCGTCTTCTGCGTCTGGCTCAGCTTCCTGCTGACCGTCCTGATCGCCGCCGGCGTCGTCCTTCGCTCGGCGGCGGCGGTGGCCTTCGTCACGCTCGCGGTCGCCGTGGTCCTCGCCCTCGCCACCTCGCTCCTCGCCGGCGTCATGGCATGGAGCCCCGCGCGCCTGTCGTCCCTTGCGCCCGGCATCCTCGCCGGCACCGGCGCGCCCGGTCTCGCGCTGCCGCTCGCCGTCACCGCGGCCGCGATCGCGGCCCTCCTTGCCGGCGCCACCTCCGCTCTCAGGCGGCGACCGATGGTCCCCGGCTGACGGCACGCGCCGGCTGGCGATAGCGCGTCCGGCGCCCGCGACGGCGCGCTCCACCGGCCAATCCGCCAGGGAGCCAGAATGCACGCGTCCACGCGTCCGTGGCCGCCCCGCCCGAAATGACTCCGGCCGCAGCCTCTCGAAATGGACCGGCCGCGATGCCGTGAACCTACCCGGTCCGGGGGCGGTCGCGCGACGGCATCGGCTAAAAATCCCTTCTGTTACAAGCCCGTAACCGCCCTGTAACCGCGGCGCAGTGCACGCCTGCCATCGATATGTTTCATCGAACATATCGATTCCGAACGCCACGCTGCCTGGAGAGAGCCGGCGCTCGGGCCCGTCGAAGCGCGTGCACGGGAGAGCCCGTTCGTGTCCGCCAGTCGTTCGAGATTTTCGCCGCCGCAAACAGGCCGGCGGCGGTCCAACCGGAAGTGAGGAGACAGCTCATGAGTACCGCAAGAACCGCGAATGCGTTGGTGTCGAAGCCCGTCACCCTGACCAAGATGTGCGAGCTGCACGGCATCGCCATCCCGCCCGGCGGGGAGGTTGCCGAGCGATTCCGCGCCGCCTTCCCCACCGCCTCGTATGACGAGAAGGCCGGCGAGTGGCGAATGGCCTGGAAGAAGGGCACCTACGCCGAGTCGAATGCGCGCCTCGAGGCGTTCTTCGCCGAGAACGGCTTCGACATCAGCCACGTCGACAAATGCTAGAGCGTGCCGCCGCACCCGGCCTCGCGACGCGCGGCCGCCGGCCGGCGGTCGCCCGTGACCGCGTCGTGCTGGCGGCGCTGCTCGCCCTCCTGGCCGTGCTTGCCGTCCTGTCGATGGGAATCGGCCGGGTGGCCATCCCGCCCGAGCGCGTGCTGGCGATCCTCCTGTCGCGGCTCTTTCCGATCGAGCCAAACTGGACGGCGAGCGAGGCGCTCATCATCTTCAACGTGCGACTGCCGCGCATCTGCGCGGCAATCATGATCGGCGCCGCGCTCGCTGCCGCGGGCGCGGCTTACCAGAACCTCTTTCGCAACCCGATCGTGTCGCCCGACATCCTGGGCGTGTCCGCCGGCGCCGGCTTCGGCGCCTCGCTGGCGGTGATGCTCAACCTCGGCGTCGTCGGCATCCAGGCCTCCGCGTTCGGCGCCGGGCTCGTGGCCGTCACTCTCTGCTTCGCCATCGGTCAGGCGATCAATCGGCACTCGATGATCGTCCTGGTGCTGGTCGGCGTCGTGATCGCCGCCTTCTTCCAGGCGATGATCTCGGTCCTCAAGATCGTCGCCGATCCGGTCGACGTGCTGCCGGTGATCACGTTCTGGCTGCTCGGCGGACTGAACAAGATCACTCCCAACGATCTTCCCGTCGTCGCCGTCGTCGTCGGGGCGAGCCTTGCGGTGCTCTTCATGCTGCGCTGGCAGGTCAACGTGATGAGCGTCGGCGAGGAGGAGGCGCGCAACCTCGGCATCAATGTCGGGCTGATCCGCATCCTTCTGGTGCTGTCGGCGACGTTCATGACCGCCGCCGCCGTGAGCATCTCGGGGATCGTGGGCTGGGTAGGCCTCGTCGTTCCGCATGTGGCGCGGATGCTGGTTGGGCCGAGCTTCGACCGGATGTTCCCCGTCGCCGTCGTTGCCGGGGCGCTGTTCGTCCTCGTCGTCGACGATTTTGCCCGCGCGGCGAGTTCGATGGAGCTGCCGCTGGGCATCGTCACCAGCGTCATCGGAGCGCCGCTGTTCATCGTCCTCCTGCTGCGCGCCAGGACGATCCCGGCATGATCCTCAGCGTCGAGAACCTCTCGTTCAGCTTCCCGAAGGGCGGGCGCAGCCTGATCGACATCAGCTTCGCGCTTCAGCGCGGGGACGTGACCTGCATCCTCGGACCGAACGGCGCGGGGAAGACGACGCTGATCCGGTGCCTCCTTGGCGGGCTCGTCCCGGAGGCCGGCACGATCGCCCTCGATGGCGAGCCGGCGCGCGGCCTCAACGCCCGGCAGTTCGCCACGAAGGTCGCGCACGTTCCCCAGTCCACCCAATCGGTCTTCGGCCATCTCGTCCGGGACATCGTGCTCATGGGCAGGTCCGCTCACCTGCCGATGCTGCGCGCCCCTTCGGCGAACGATCGCTCGATCGCGGATGCCGCGCTCGAATCGGTCGGCATCGCTCATCTCGCCGACAGGCAATACGCCACCGTCAGCGGCGGCGAGCGCCAGCTCTGCCTCCTCGCCCGGGCGCTGGCCCAGGAGGCGCCGGTCCTCATCATGGACGAGCCGGCCGCCAGCCTCGATTTCGGCAACCAGATCAGGATCCTCGGCATCGTCGTCGCGCTGGCGCGCGCCGGCTACGCGATCCTGATGACCACGCACCATCCCGACCACGCCTTGCTCGTCGGCACGCAGGTGCTCGGCCTGCGCGAAGGCCGCCTGTTCGGCGCCGGCACGCCACAGGCGCTGCTGTCGTCCGCCTTCCTGTCGGAGCTCTACGGCGCGCCGATACGGATCCTCGAAAAGGACGGCACGCGCGCATGCGTGCCGGTCCTGTCCCAACACCCGATGGAGGAGAATCTGCAAAATGCGTAAGCTCGCACTCGGCATCGTGGCGGCGGTCGGCACGAGCCTTCTTGCCACCCAGGCCTTCGCCCGCGACATCGTCGACATGACCGGCCGCACGGTCACCGTGCCGGACACGATCGAGCGAGTCGTCACGCTCGGCTCGGTCCCCGTGATCAACGGTTTCGTCTTCGCCGTCGGCAAGGCGGACACGCTGGCGATGGGGCTCCCGACGAGGTTCAATCCGGAGCGCTGGGCGTGGCAGTTCTTCTTTGCCCCGCAGTTGCGGGACGGGCCGGTGCTGCAGGACGCCAATTACGGACCCGACGTCGAGCGGATCCTGTCGGTGGCGCCGGACGTCGTCCTGTCGTTCGAACAGTCGACGGCCGACATTCTGGCGGCCGTCGGCGTGCCTACGGTTCTGCTGCGGATCCAGACGCCCGAAGACCTGAAGGCAGGCGTCCGGCTGATCGGCGATCTCCTCGGCAACGCCGCCATCGGCGAAGAATACGCAGCCTATTTCGACGATCGCCTGGCGCGCATCGCTGCCGTGGTCGATGCCATTCCGGCGGAAGCGCGTCCGTCGGTGCTCTACATCAACCCGGTCAACATGTCCCAGCCACATCTCGTCGCCGAGTGGTGGATCACGGCCGGCGGCGGGATCAGCGTCACCAATGACGGCCGCACCACGGAGACGCTGACGCTCACCACCGAGACCGTGGTCAACGCCAACCCGGACATCATCCTCGTTTCCGACCCCGCACATGTGGAGGCCCTCCGGAACGACGCGACCCTTTCGCAGCTCGCCGCAGTCAGGGAAGGCCGGGTGTTCGTCACGCCGATGGGGGCCCACATCTGGGGCAATCGCACCGTCGAGCAGGTCCTGACCGTGCTGTGGGCGGCCAGCGTCTTCCATCCCGACGCGTTCCCGCACGCCGATCTCGTCGCCGAGGTGAAGTACTTCTACGCGACGTTCTTCAGGACCGAATTGAGCGACGATCAGGTCGAGTCGATCCTGGCGAGCGGCCGCTAGCGGCCTCTAGTGCGTTGTTTGACACCTACGGATCGTCCCGGAATCACCGCTCCTTTCGCCTCTCCCCGACCGGGGAGAGGCCCTCGCAGCCTGGTGAGCGTAGCGAACCTAGCGAGAACGGTGAGGGGGCCCGCGTAGTGTGTTTCTGCGGGCGGCGCCCCCTCACCCTTCTTCGCTAAGCGAACCTCCGGTTCGCAAAGCTCAGAAGCCCTCTCCCCGACGGGGCGAGGGGAACAGGAGTGCTGATGTATGGCGACGCCGACACGGCAACTCCCGAATGCGTCAGGCCTCCGGAGCGTAGTCCGGCTCCAGCGGATCACGCTCTGACGCGGTCTCGTCGGGTACACCCCATCGGGCCGGCGCAAGGGCGGCGGTAGCCCGGGCCGCTTCGCCGGCGTGGGGACCGCGTCCCCTGCCGCCTCGACTAGGCGGCCGTCGCCGGTTCGGCCGCGTCTGAGGCGACCGACGGCTGCCGCCGCCGGAAGCTGGCCGCGTCGCGCCGGCGCAGCGTCACCTTCACCGTCGACTTACCGAGGAAATGATAGCCCGAACCGCCCTCGGCGATGATGTCGAGGAAGGCATCGGGCTGGGTGACGCGCACGCCGCCGAGGATGTGGCAGCCACGTTCGAAGAAGGCATCCGGGATCATGGTCACCGTCGGACCGACGACGACGATGCGCGCCGAAGGCCGGGCCAATGCGACGAGCTCGCCGAGCGTGTCGTTGACGAGCGTGGTGCCGGTGATGACGAGCACGTCGGCAAGGGGCACCCACTTCCGGCGCGCGCTCCGCCTCGCGGAAATGCGGCATCTCGTGCGGCTTGAGCGTTGAGGGGTCCTTCTCCAGAACGAAGTGCCTCGCGCCCATCTCGCGCAGCTTGCGCATGAACGGCACGAACGCGCCCACGATGACGGCCGTCTCGTGAGGCTGCACTTCCGCCGCGTCGAACGCATCGACGCCTTCGGCGAGGTCGAATCCCGGGTCTGGTCCGCGCCGCTCGACCGCCAGCTGGGCCAGTGCGTTCAGCGTCGCGATGCCCACGGCGCGACGGACGCCCGTCTGTTCGACGGCTTCGTCGAGGAGGCTCGTCGCGCGGCGCCCCACCATCTTGCCCGGAAACGGCATCGCCATCGCCGAGGATGGGCAACAGACCGCCTCGGGGATTTCCTTGATCGGCGTGGCGCAGCTTCCGACGTGTCCGGTGGAGAGCTTCACGCCGGTGAAGAACAGGCCGATCACCGCCCGCTCGACCACGATGTCGTCCAGCCCGTCGCCCAACTCGTCGCGAACGATGCCGACCGTCTTCTCGAGGATAGTGTCCGTCACGACCGCACCACCTTCCGGGAACCAAAACCTGTGCCTGTCCGCGCCGAACGGGCCGCGCAGCGCGCCTGCCGGGGCAGTCTACCCGCCTGTGGTGCCCTCCGTCCTTGACGCGGAGCAAACGCGGCCGCGACCTCCGTGGCCGGAAGCCACCTCCCCTCCCGCTGCCTGCGGAGACCGGTCCGAAACGACGGGCGCCCCTCTATTTCACTGCCTCCGGCACCTGCGGCGAGGCGCAGGCACGGACGGCCGACGGTCTCCTTCAGCGCGACGCGATGATCTTCCTCACGACCGGTTCTCCTTCGGTTCGGGCTCCGGCGCCGATCTACCTCCGTCTGAGCGATCGGCTCTAATTCTCTCCTAATTCTGCTGGTGACAGGTGAGGCCGCGACCGGCACGTCGCCGAGTTGAACTCAAAAACTTGAGCCTGAAATTCAAGGTCCGCGGCGGAGCGTGATCCGGCGGACGAGAGAGGTTGCATGTCCCGATCCCGGATCCCCGCGCTCCTCGCCGGCGCCGCCTGCGCGGCCATCGTCTCGCTCTCGGCACGAGCCGCCGACATGGCACAGCCCTTTACCGAATGGACGGTCGAGCTCGGTCAGGCCGCGGGCTTCGAGAGCATCGCCGAGACGCTGATGCTCGCCGCGGTGCTGGACGAGCCGCCGGCCAATGCCGAGGAAATCGCCGACGCCATGACGGGCGCCGCCTTCGACCGCTTCGCCGGCACGCTCGCCGCGCGCGATCCGGCGCTGGCCGAAAACCTGCGCTCCGCCCTCGCGGACATCGGCGAAGCGTTCGGCGAAGGCGAGGTGTCGGAGGACGACGTCACGGCGGCGATGGTTCTCTGGCGCGCGGCCTACGACACGGTGATCGACCCGACGCTGCAGGCCCTGCCGGCCTTCCGCGCAGCGGTGATGACGAACCTTCTCGTCAGGCCGGGCGGCGTGTCGGAAGGTTATGAGGGCCCCGAAGCCTATCCGATGGGCTGGGCGGCGCTGGCGCGCGTCCGCATCCTGTGGGGCGAGCTCTCGGCTGGCCTGTCCACGGAGCAGAAGGCGCAGGTGGAGGAGAATCTGAGCGAGCTCGGCGGCCTCTACCCCGCCGTCGACGCCATGCCGCGGATGGTCGGCATCGGCACCGAGGACGCGGAGCCGGGTGCGCAGGCGCTCGTCGGCGGCCTCGAGACCGTCGCCAATGCCGACCTCTACGGCGCCCGTGACCTCGCGGCGCTCGCCATCCATCTGGGAGACGTGATCGCCGCGGCCTGCCCGGCCTTCGACGACGAGGACACCGCGGCCAGGGCGCTCGAGGCGATCTACGCCGCGCACGACCGCTATGGCGACCTCGCCGGCCTCCTCGACGTGTTCGACCCCGACGCGAAGGAGAGCATCGAGGCCGGGTTCGATGCGCTCGGCATCGTCGCCTATGATGACGATGGCGGCAGTGCCAGCGGTTCCGCTGCGCCGGCCGCATCGTCCAGCGATTCGGGCGCGGATCAGCCCGTGGCCTGCGCTCAGCTCGCCGACGATCTTCACGCGGCGGCCGCGATCCTCAACTGATCGCCCCCCCCCCCCGTGTCGGGTGATGCGCCGGGCGCCGCCCCCAAACGTTGCCTCGCCCGGCGGCACCAGAGGCGGCGTCCCGGACGGCCGGAACCCGGCCTCAGGTCCGCACGGCCGCCGCGAACCTGACCCGAACCACCAGCCCGGGTCCATCCTCCCTGTTCCGGATCGCCAACGTCGCGCCCATCCGCTCCGCGGCGGCGCGGGCAATGGCGAGGCCGAGGCCGGTGCCCGCGGTGTCGGGATCGAGCCGGACGAAGCGGTCGAACACCCGTTCCAGCATGGCCGCAGGAATGCCGGGGCCGGTGTCGCGGACCTCGAAGGCAACGGCGCCGGAGTCAGCCGCCGCCACGAGGTCGACCCGGCCACCGGGCGGCGTGTAGCGGACGGCGTTGTCGATGAGGTTGCGGAGGAGGAGGTGGAGATCCGCCGGCTCGGCGAGGACGAACGTTTCCGCCGGCGCCTCGTCGCCCCCAAGGTCGATGCCTTTCGCCTCCGCGATCGGCAGCAGTTCACCGACGACGCTCCGCACCGCCTCGTCGAGGCTGAGGGGCGCGAGGCGCGTCTCGCCCGGCGCTTCCGCACGCGCGAGATCCAGCATCTGTGCGACGAGAGCCGACATGCGCGCCACCGAGGCGCGAGCGTCCGCGGGGACTGCGTCGCGGCCGCCAGCTGACGCGGCGTCCAGCTGGAGCTGGAGGGCGGCCAGAGGCGTCCGAAGCTCGTGGGCGGCGTCCGAGACGAAGCGGGTGCGGAATTCGAGCTGGCGTTTCAGCCGGCCGAGGAGGTCGTTCATCGCAACGACGAGCGGCAGCACCTCGCTCGGCACCCCGGCGGTCGGGATCGCCGCGGACCGGTCGCCGAGCGCCGGCAGTTCCGCGGCGAGGCGATCGAGCGGCCGCATCGCCCGCGATACGATCCAGCCTACGACGAGCAAGGCAATCGGCACGGCGGCCAGGATCGGCAGAACGGCCTCGAACGCTCGGACGGCGACCAGCTCGCGCCGCACCTCCATGCGCTGCGCGCCGATCACCGTTCGCTCGGGCCGGACCTCGGCGTAGATCCGCCATTCCTCGCCGCCCGCCATCACGGTGTCGAAGCCCGTCACGGCCGGGCGCACGAAGTCCGCCTCGCCCTGGTGCTCCGTCGCGGTCCAGACGGCGGCGACGAAGATGTCTTCCGCCACCACCCGCCCGCTCTCGGCGCGCGCCGCCTCGATCGGGTCGACGTTCTGGGCAATCTCGCGGAGCTCGTCGTCGAGCGCCCCGTCGATCACCCCGCGATCGATGAAGAAGGCAGCCGTTCCCACCGCAAGGCCCGTCGCGCCCAGGATGGCGAAGAGACCGAAGAGAAGACGGGCACGAAGCGACCTCACCGCGGTGCCTTCGGGATCGTCCAGCCGATGCCACGGAGGTTGCGAATGACGTCCTTGTCGAAGCGCTTCCGCACGTAGTGGATCAGCACGTCGACCGCGTTGCTCTCCACTTCGTTGCCCCAGTCGTAGATCGCCGTCTCGAGCTGGTGGCGCGACAGAATCGTGCCCGGCCGTTCGGCGAGCGCATGGAGGAGTGCAAACTCCCGCGCCGGCAATACCGCCGTGGTGCCGCGGTACGACACCTCGTGCGTCGCGGGATCGAGCTGTATCTCCCCGGCGACCACCGTGCCGGTGGCCCTGCCCTGGCTCCGCCGGAGGACGGCGCGGATGCGGGCGAGGAGTTCGTCGAGGTGGAACGGCTTCACGAGGTAGTCGTCGCTGCCGAGGTCCAGCGCCGCGACCCGCATTGCGACGTCGTCTCGCGCGGTGATCACCAGGGACGGCGTGTCGTTGCCGTTCGCGCGCAGGCGACGGAGCAACTCCACGCCGCTCGCATCCGGCAAGCCAAGATCGAGGAGGACGACCGAATACTCCTGGATCGCGAGCGCGGCGGCAGCGTCCGCCGCGGTGGCAACCCTGTCGACCGCCATACCGGCTTCGGTCAGCGCCCGATCGAGACTGCGGGCAATCATCGGGTCGTCTTCCACGATCAGGACGCGCACGCTTCCCCCCGCGGCCGATGCCGCGTCGCCAGAGCATGGATCCGTTGAAGCCGGATCATGCTCGTCGCCCTATTCCTTGATGGAGCATGATCTTTTTCGATGAACCGGCAGCCACTTCTTCGGATCATGCTCGAGAGCGTGACCCCGTTGAAGTCGGATCACGCTCGTCGCCTATCTCCGTGATGGAGCATGATCTTTTTCGAAAAACCGGCAGCCACTTCTTCGGATCATGCTCGAGAGCGTGACTCCGTTGAAGTCGGATCACGCTCGTCGCCTATCTCCTTGATGGAGCATGATCTTTTTCGAAGAACCGGCAGCCACTTCTTCGGATCATGCTCTATCGTTCTTCCGTGCCTTCGAGCGCCCGCCGCAACTGGCGGATGACGGCCTGTCGGGCGCGTTCGTCGGCGGCGGCTTCCACGGCGGCGCCGATGTCGAGGTAGAGGCGCGACAGGTCGTTGTGCCAGTCGAGGCGCGCGATCCGGTCGGGATCGATGCGCGGGGGCTCCTCCGCCTTCAGCCGGACGGCACCGGACGGCTTCAGGTCGTACACCTCGTCGATCAGCGGGAGAACCACGTTTCCCGCGGCCGACGGCGCGCCAAGGCGGTCGCGGAGGGCGATCAGCGAGGCGGGTTCGCCATGCGTCAGGAAGACGGTGCCGCCGATGGGCTGCCTTTGCCCGAGCCAGCGAACCAGTTCCGGCCCGTCGGCATGCCCGGAGTACAGGTCGAGCGAACGGAGGCGCGCCCGCACCTTGATCTCGTCGCCCTGGATGCGCACGGCCGGCGCGCCGTCGAGGAGGATGCGGCCCAGCGTTCCCTGCGCCTGATAGCCGACGAACAGGATCGTGGCCTCGGGACGCCACAGCCAGTTGCGGAGGCGATGGCGGATGCGGCCGGCCTCGCACATGCCGCTCGCCGCGATGACGATGTGGAAGCCGTCGAGCCGGTCCAGCGCCTTGCTCTCGTCGGCTGACTCGGTGAACCGGAGGTTCGGCGAGTCCAGCGCATGCAGCAGGCTGGCGCCGTTCGCGAGCGCGTGGGCATGCTTGCGGAAGACAGCGGTCGCCCGGGCCGCGAGCGGCGAATCGATGATGATCGGCGCGGCCCGGATATCCCCGGCGTCCATCAGCGCGACGAGATCGGTCAGCAGCTCCTGCGAACGCTCCACCGCGAAAGCGGGAATGACGACCGCTCCCTTCGGGTCCCAAGCGCCGGCGATCGCCTCCTGAAGCCGCGCCCGGCGCATGGCCGGCGTCGCGTCGGCCCGGTCGGTGCCGCCATAGGTGCCTTCGCAGACGACATGATCGAGGCTCGCCGGCGCTTCCGGATCGGCATGCAGCGCCTTGAAGGTGGGGCCGATGTCGCCCGAGAACAGGAGGCGGAGCGGGCGGCCCGCCCCGTCCGCAATCTCGACTTCGATCGACGCCGAGCCGAGAAGATGGCCGGCGTTCCAGAATCGCGCTTTGATCCCACCGCCGACCTCGACCCAGTCGCGATAGGCGACGGGCCGGAACAGCGCCATGCACGCATCGACGTCTTCGGCGGTGTAGATCGGCTCGACCGGCCCCTTGCCGCGCCGCGGATTGCGGCGGTTGAGCTGGCCGACCTCGATGTCCTGGATATGCGCCGAGTCCATCAGCATCGCACTGCAGAGATCGGCGGTCGGCTCGGTCGAATAGATCGGCCCGCGGAACCCTTCCTTCGTCAGCTTCGGCAGAAGGCCCGAGTGATCGATATGGGCATGGGTGAGGAGGACGGCGGTCACGTCTGCGGGCCGGAAGGGAAAGGCCCGATAGTTCAGCTCCTTCTCGGTCTTCGAGCCCTGGAAGAGACCGCAATCGACCAGCACCTTCGCGGCATCCGTCTCGATCAGGTAGCAGGAACCCGTGACCGTGCCGGCAGCGCCATGGAAATGGAGGCGCGGCATCACGGCGCGCCTCCCGGCGGCCGCCCTGCCCCGGCCGCGTTCACGCCCATGACCGCTCCGAGTTCCTCGGCAAGGATACCGGCCAGCGGGACCGCATTGGTGTCGTGCGCGACGCTGTCGGACGAGAAGACGAGGCTGGCGCCGGCCTCGCCCAGCCGCCGGCCCACCGCCTCGCCGAAGAGGGCGTGGGTGACGTAGACCAGCAGCTCCGCGGGGTGCGCCCGCCCGACCGTCTTCATCGCTTCGAGGAGCGTGCCGCCGGTGGAGCAGATGTCGTCGACGAGGAGCACCCGGCGCCCGACTGCGTCCATGCCGGGTCCGGCGGTGACGGTGACCGTCGCGTCGTCGTGGCGGACCTTCTGCAGGGTCAGCCATGGCCGGTGCAGCGCCTCGGCGATCGACCGGACCCACGGCTCGGACTCCTCGTCCGGCCCGACGATCAGGTCGGGCACGCGCCCCTCGCCGCGCAGCCACGCGGCGAGTGCCGGTGTCGAGCGGAGATTGGCCGCGGGCATGGGGGCGAACAGTCCGGCGAGGCTCCTCGTCCGGTGGAGATGGGCATCGACCGTGACCAGCCGGTCGAAATGGGCGGCGATGAAGCGGGCGAACACGGACTGGCTCAGGGGCTGCCCCGGCTGGAACACGGTGTCCTGTCGCATGTAGGGCAGATACGGAGCGACCAGCACGATTTCGCGGGCGTCGCGCCGCCGCAGCGCATCGGCCGCGAGCGCCAGCGGAAACAGTTTCGCGTCGGGACGATCGAGCGAGCGGTAGACGAGGGCGATCTCCCCCGGCACGGCCACCGTCGGCAGGGATTCTCCGTCGGGAAACGAATGGAAGCGGATCGGCGAGGCGGGAATGCCGAGCGCACCGGCGAGCCGACCCGCGGGAAGCGCGTCCTCGACGAAGTGATGCAGCGTCGCGGCCGCCCCCGTCATCCGATGAGATATCCCGAATCGTCGCCGGCCGCCGCCACGGCGGCCGCGAAATCGGTGACGTCGACGCCATGGATGCGGAAGATCGGTTCGTTGGCGCGGACCGTGTCGCCCTCCTTCTTGAGGAGGTCGATGCCGGCGCCGGCGTCGGTCGGCGCTCCGGCCGTCCGCGCGATCCGCGCGATGCGAAGGCAGTCGATCGACATGACCCGGCCGTCGCGCGGCGCGGCTATCTCCTCGACGAGGTCGCCGATCGACGCCGTCGCCGGCGGCGGTCCCTGGGCAGCCGCTATCTCCTGCAGCTTCGTCCATGCGGCACCCGATTCCAGCAGTTCGGTCGCGCGGCTCTCGCCGCCGCCACCCCGCACCAGCGGGTCCATCTCGAGGAGGCGGGCCGCCAGCTTCAACGATTTCTCGCGCAGGTCCCGCGGCGCGTCGGGGTCATTGCGGAGGACGGCCCGGACGTCCCGCATCTCCAGCACCGGCCCGACGCCGCGACCGATCGGCTGGCTGCCGTCGGTCATGACGATGTCGATGACGATCCCCAGCTTCCCGGCGACGAACTCGAACAGTTTGCGCAGGCGCAGCGCGGCGCGGAAGTCCCGGATTTTTGCCGACGGCCCGACCGGGAGGTCGAGCACGAGATGGGTGGAACCGGCGGCCACCTTCTTCGACAGGATCGAGGCGACCATCTGCTCGGGCGTGTCGAGCGAAAGCCGGCGCTCGACGGAGACGAGCACGTCGTCGGCGGGCGACAGGTTCACCCGCCCGCCCCAGGCGATGCAGCCGCCGCACCGCTCGACCGTGGCCTTCATCTCGTCGATGGTCAGATCGACCCGCGCCATCACCTCCATCGTGTCCGCAGTGCCGGCGGGCGAGGTGATCGCCCGCGACGAGGTCTTGGGAATGGTCATCCCGTGCGCGGCGACGATGGGAACGACGATCAACGAGGTCCGGTTGCCGGGGATGCCGCCGATGCAGTGCTTGTCGGCAACGGTGTCGCGGCTCCACTTCAGCCGCGTCCCGCCTTCGGTCATCGCCCGGGTCAGCAGCAGCGCCTCGTCGGGAGTGGTGAAGCTCGCCGAGGCGACCAGGAACGCCGCGATCTCGACGTCCGACCAGCGGTAGTTGACGAGGTCGCCGACCACGCGCCGGAACTGGTCTTCCCCGAGGGTCTCGCCGCTGATCTTGGCCTCGATCGCGGAGAGGCCGAGCGGCCGGGGCGCGGGGGATATCTCGACCGGCGAGCCTGCGGCGACCCCGAGCCGCCTGAAGGCGGGCTCGGTCAGACCGATCTCGTCCGCTCCGACGAACGCCGGATCGTCGACGATGAGGATCGTCCCGAGAATGGTCCTGCCGTTCGCGCGGACCTCGACCTTCCTCAGCCCGGTGAGACGCTCGGGGCGAAGGGCGATGCACGAGCGGGCGAGCAGGAGCACGTTCTCGCGAAACGAATCGATCGCTACAGGCTTGACCCTGAGAATCTGCGTCTCCCCTCCTCCGGCTCCTTCGCCAGGGCGCGTCGATCGCAAGTGCCGGCGCCGCCCCTGCCGAGTACAGGAGCTACCACGTCCTCGGGCGGATCAAAGCGCCATTTCCGTTCTGCCAGTGTGTGGAGACAACCAGGCGGCGCGTGAGAGGCGCGTGAAGGAATCGGGTCGATGTTCCCCTCGCCCCGACGGGGCGAGGGGAAGGACAGGTCAGACCGGGATTCCTTCTCGCGCTCGTGGGCGTGGATCGCTGCGCCCGACGGGCTACTGGCGAAGCCGCAGCGCGGGCTCGTGGAATTCCCGTTCCCGTCGGTGGCGGCGCGGCGCATAAGGAGGCGGCGCCTCCGGTTCGCCACAGCTGGCCGCGACAGGGCTGGCGAGCAGACCGGGCGGCGCCGCTGGTCCGCCGGCGGGAAGCCGCGTTGGGAGGCAAGCCGATGCAGGTCGCCGTCTTCGGCGCGAAACCCTATGACCGGACCTATCTCAGCGCGGCGAACGCCGCCGGTGCTCACCGGCTCGTCTTCCACGAACCGCGCCTCTCGCTCGCGACCGCAGCCCTCGCCGCAGGCGCCGAGGCGGTCTGTCTCTTCGTCAACGACCAGGCCGACGAAAAGGTCCTGGGCGCGCTCCGGCAGGAGGGCATCCGGCTCGCGGTCCTCCGCTGCGCCGGCTACGACAATGTCGATCTCGGAGCCGCGCGCCGCTGCGGGATCGCCGTCGCCCGCGTGCCGTCCTATTCGCCGCATGCGGTGGCCGAGCACGCGGTGGGGCTGATGCTGGCCCTCGACCGGAAAATCCACCGCGCCTACAACCGCGTCCGTGAAGGCAATTTCTCGCTCGACGGCCTTCTCGGCTTCAACCTCCACGGCCGAACCGTCGGGATCATCGGCACCGGCGGGATCGGCAGCGTCGTGGCCCGGATCCTGATCGGCTTCGGTTGCGTGGTGATCGCGCAGGACCCCGTGCCGGTGGCCGAACTCGAGGCGATCGGCGTCGCCTATGTCGACCGCGAGGCGCTCTTTGCCCGGTCCGACATCGTCACGCTGCACTGTCCGCTCAACGCGGAGACGCGGCACCTCGTCAATGCGGAACTGCTCGCGCAGGCGAAGCGCGGCTTCATGCTGGTCAATACCGGCCGCGGCGCCCTGATCGACACCAGGGCGGTGATCGCGGCGCTGAAGCACGGCCAGATCGGCCAGCTCGCGCTCGACGTCTATGAAGGCGAGGCCGGGCTGTTCTTCGAGGACATGTCGGGCGAGATGATCCGGGACGACGTCTTCGCGCGTCTCCTCACCTTCCCCAACGTGCTCATCACCGGCCATCAGGCCTTCTTCACCGAGGAGGCGCTGACCGCCATCGCCGCGACCACGATCGGCAATATCGACGCCTTCGTGCGCACCGGCCGCCCGCTCCATCCGCTCACCTGACGGCCGCCTCGGCCGCTGCGACATGGCGCTTCACCGCGACGAACGCGGCGGGGCTCACCGAGATCGAATCGATGCCGGAGGCGACGAGGAACCGCGCGAACTCGGGACGGTTGCTCGGCGCCTCGCCGCACAGCCCGACGCGCGAGCCGGCGGCGTGGGCGGAGCGGATCACGGTTTCGATCATCCACTTCACCGCCGGGTCCTCTTCGTCGAACAGAGCCGCCAGCCTCTCGGAATCGCGGTCGACACCGAGCGTGAGCTGCGTCAGGTCGTTCGAGCCGATCGAGAAGCCGTCGAAGCGGCGGGCGAACTCGGCGGCGAGCACGACATTGGACGGAATCTCGCACATCACCAGCACTTCGAGCCCGTCGCGGCCGCGGACGAGGCCGTTCTCCGCCATGACGGCCAGCACCTTGTCGGCCTCCGCCGGCGAGCGGCAGAACGGGATCATGACGACGACGTTGCGGAAGCCGAGGGTCTCGCGCAGCTTCCGGATCGCGCGGCATTCGAGGCCGAACCCTTCGCGATAGGCCTCGGAATAGTAGCGCGAGGCGCCGCGGAACCCGAGCATCGGATTCTCCTCGTGCGGCTCGAAGGCGGCGCCGCCGACGAGCTCGGCATACTCGTTGGTCTTGAAGTCGCTCATCCGGATGACGACCGGCTTCGGATGCAGTGCCGCCGCGATCCGCGCCAGGCCGAGGGCGAGCGTATCGACGAAGTAGTCCGTCCTTTCGGCATAACCGGCGGTCAGCGCGGCGATCTCCTTCCGCGCCGCGGCGTCCTCCAGCCGGTCGAAGTGCAGGAGGGCCATCGGATGGACCCGGACCGTGTTGCTCACGACGAACTCGATCCGCGCGAGGCCGACGCCGTCGGCAGGAAGGCGCCACCAGCGGAACGCCGCGGCGGGGTTGGCGAGGTTGAGCATGATTTTGGTGCGCGTCGCCGGGATGTCGGCGAGCGACAGGTCCTCCGCCACGATCTCCGCCGCGCCTTCATAGACGAAACCCTCCTCGCCCTCGGCGCAGGAGACGGTGATCTCCTGCTCGTCGTGGAGGAGCCGGGTGGCGTTGCCGGCGCCGACGATCGCCGGCAGGCCGAGTTCGCGCGACACGATCGCGGCATGCGAGGTGCGACCGCCGTGGTCGGCGACGATCGCCGCGGCGCGTTTCATGATCGGCACCCAGTCGGGATCGGTGTTGGCGGTGACGAGGATCGCTCCGTCGACGAACCGGCCGATGTCCTCCGGCCGCTCGATGATGCAGACGCGACCGCTGACCGCGCCTTCGCCGATGGCGAGGCCCCGTGCCAGCATCCTGCCATGCGCGCCGATCTTCACGCTCCGCAGCACGCGCGCGGCGCGGCGGGACTGCACCGTCTCCGGCCGCGCCTGGACGATGAACAGCTCACCCGTGCGGCCGTCCTTCGCCCATTCGACGTCCATCGGAACGCCATAGTGGCGCTCGATCGCCACCGCCCAGCGCGCCAGCGTGAGGATCTCGGCGTCGCCGAGGACGAAGGCGGCACGTTCGGCTTTCGACGTCGGGACGGTCCGTGTCGTCCGGCCGCCCTCGGCGGCGTAGATCATCTTGACCGCCTTGCCGCCGAGGCGCCTCGCGACGATCGGGACGAGCGCGGGATCGTCGAGGAGGGGCTTGAAGACCTGGTACTGGTCGGGATCCACCTGGCCCTGCACCACCGTCTCGCCCAGGCCGAACGCGGCGTCGATCAGGACCACGCGGTCGAAGCCGGTCTCGGTGTCGATCGAGAACATCACGCCGGACGCGCCGAGATCGGAGCGCACCATCCGCTGCACGCCGATCGACAGCGCGACCTTCAGGTGCTCGAAGCCCTTGGCGTCGCGGTACGCGATCGCCCGGTCGGTGAAGAGCGAGGCGAGGCAGCGCCGGCAGGCGGCGAGGAGCGCGGCCTCCCCCGAGACGTTGAGGAAGGTCTCCTGCTGGCCCGCGAAGCTCGCATCGGGGAGGTCCTCCGCCGTCGCCGACGACCGGACCGCAACGTCGAGGTCCCCGGCACCGGCGGCCGCCGACAGGGCGCGGTAGGCGGCGGCGATGGCGGTGGCCGTGCCGGATGGCCAGTGGCCGCCGAGGACGGCCTTCCGGATCGCCTCGCCCGTGTCCTGCAGCGTTGCCCGGCCGTCGCGATAGGCGGCGAGGCGGCCGGCGATCAGCTCCCGCAGGCCGTTGGCCTCGATGAAATGCCAGTAGGCGGCGGCGGTGGTGGCGAACCCCTCGGGGACCCGGACTCCGGCGCCGCCGAGGGCCCGCACCATCTCGCCGAGCGAGGCGTTCTTGCCGCCGACGCGGGGGACATCCTCGCGGCGGAGTTCGCCGAAAGGGACGACTTCAGGATCGGAGATGGTCGCCATGGTCACTCCCTCGCCGGCGGTGCTCCCCGGGGCCGGACAGCGTCGCGGCCGCCGGCCGCTTGCGGCACCCTATTCCCGTGGGGCCGATTTCCACATGGCAACGGGGCGAACCGAGGCGGTGGAAGGCGCTTCCCGCTCTCCGCGCCCCGCCGGCACGGCCGGGCGCCGGGGCGGGCGACGCCGTCACAGCGCAAAACCATCGACGATGAGCCGGAGGCCATGGCCGACCCCGTAGGCAATGCCGGCCGCGAGGACGCCGATGCCGAGCGTGCCGAGCCCCGAACGGATCCAGTTGCGGCCGGTCCAGCGGCTCTTGAGCGCGCCGATCGCGAAGAAGACGGCCGCCGTGGCCAGCGCCGAGACCGTGAAGCCGATGCCCGCCACGTAGGGAATGAGGGGGACGACGCCGCAGACGAGGAACGCCGCATAGGTGCTCGCGGCGGCACGGAGAGGGCTGCGATCGACCGGCGCGAGGCGCTCACGCTCGAGGAGGAGCATTTCCACCCAGTCGTCGGGATTGGACGTGATCGCGTCCACCATCGCGTCGAGCTGCGGCCCCGAGACGCCGCGATGGGTCAGCGCATGGCGAACGTCGCCGCGCTCGTGCTCGGGCGTCGTGACGATCGCGCGGCGGATGTCGCGGCGGACGCGATCATACTCCTCGGCCTCGGTGCGGGTGGCGCTGAAGCTGCCGGCCGCCATCGAGAACCCGTCGGCGACGAGATTGGCAAAGCCGAGGATCAGGATGACGGCCGGCTCGAGGGCGGCGCCGACGACGCCGGCAACGATGGCGAACGTCGTCACCGCGCCGTCGATCCCGCCATAGACGAAGTCACGGAGGTAGAGGAGCCGTGCGGTTGGGGCGCGGGCGGGAGCGGTCGCCACGACAGCGGCGCCGGCCGCTGCCGGCGCCTTCGGACCCTCCGCCGGGCTGCCAGTGGGGTCGCTCATCGAACGAGTTTCAGGCCGCCGGGCCGAAGAGATGGGCGACGCCGACGACCTTCTCCACCGCGACCTCGAAGGCCATGCCCGCCCCCGGCTCTTCGAGCCGGGCCGCCTTGACGATCGCGGCGAGCACCGTGTCGCTCTGGTTCTCGTAGACGATCGTGAGCACGATCTCCTTCTCGGGCATGATAGGGATGCCGAACAGCTTCTGCTGCTCGTTGACGCCGGCGCCGCGGCCGAACAGGACCGTTCCGCCATGGGCGCCGGCGTGGACCGAGGCCTCGAGGACGGTATCGCCGCGTCCCTTGGGCACGATGCTGACGATGAGCGAGGTGCCGGTCATTTCTGTCCCTCCGTGAGCGGCTGCTTGCGGCGCATGAGAACGCCGAGGATCAACACCGAGATGATGGGCGCGACCGAGATCAGCGCCGCGAGGCCGAGGCCGCTGACGACCGGATTCGCGTCGCCGAACCCGGCCGATGCCCCGAGGGCCACCGCGAGCAGGAACGTGTTCACCAGCGGCCCGGTCGCAACGCCGCCGGCGTCGACCGCGATGGCAACGAAGTCGCGGTAGCTGAACCACATGAGCACGAGCACGAGACCATAGGCCGGCGCCAGGATGTAGAGGAGGGGAATGCCGAACATGATCCTGAGAAGGCCGATCGCGACCGACACTGCCACGCCCACGGCAATCGCCGACAGCACCATCGACCGGCGGATCGACCCGGCCGAGGCATCGTCGACCTGATCGGCGAGGATGCGTACCGCGGGCTCGCCCAGCGCGGTGAGGAGGCCGAGGACGAGGCCGATGAACGTGACGAGCCATGCGCTCTCGATCGTCGCCAGAGCTTCGCCGAGCGCACGGCCGAAGGGAATGTAGGCGACGGCAACACCGAGGAGGAACAGGAACAGGCCGCCGGCCGTCATTGCGAGGCCGAGCAGCACGCGCGCGACTTCGACGCGCGGCAGCTTCAGCAGCACGCGCTGCAGGAGGAGGAGGAGCGCCGCCAGCGGCACGATCGCTATCAGCGCATCGATGCCGGTCGACACCAGGACCGAGGACGCCGCGCCGGTCACCACAGCACCAGGGCAAGAACGAGGACGGCGAGCACCGGCCCGATGGACGCGATGCCGAGGAGGCCGAAACCGTCGGAGATGGCGGAGCGGCCGGCGAGGACGGCGCTGACTCCGACCGCGAGCGCGATGATGGCGGGACCCGCCACCGCGCCGGTCGTGACGCCGCCGCTGTCGAAGGCCAGCGGGATGAGGTCGGCCGGCGCCAGGAAGGCGAGAGCCAGCATGAGGCCGTAGCCGACCGAGAGGACGACGATCATCGAGAAGCCGAAGATGACGCGCGCCATCGCCAGGGCCGTGAACACGGCGACGCCGGCGGCGATGACGTAGTGGATGAGCCGGTTGGCGATGCCGCCATCGGTCGCCTCGTCGACCTGCTGGGCGAGGACGATCACGTCCGGCTCGGCCACGGTCGTGGCGAAACCGAGGACGAACGCGACGCCGAGGATCAGCATCACCGAGCCGCGTTTCGGCAGGCTCGCGCCCACCGCCTTGCCGATCGGGAGGATGCCGAGCTCGATGCCGGCGAGGAAGAGCGTCAGGCCGAGCGCGAGCAGCACCGAGCCGCCGAGGAATTGCAGGAAGGCGCCGAGCGGCATGTGAACGAGCGTCACCTGCAGCACGCAGGCGAAGGCGACGATCGGCGCGACGCTCCGCGCGACCTCGATGAACTTCTCGCGGAGGAGGTTCATCATCGGCGCGTCCTCAACGGCGCGGCTCTGCGGCCGCCGCGATGTTGGGCGGCGCCCCGCCGGGGCCGTCACCCTCCCGCAAGCGCATCACGAGCTTGCCGAACTCGCGGAGGATCAGCACCGAACTCGCGACGGCCGCGCAAAGGAGCCAGTCCCCCGGCGCGAGCGCCACGGTGGAGAACGCGCTCTGGAGGAACGGGACGTAGACGACGGCGCATTGGAGGAGGATCGACAGCGCGACCGCGGCCCAGAGCCAGGCGTTGGCGAACAGACCGTGGATCGCGCTCCGCCGATCCGACCGGGCGTTGAAGACGTTGAACATCTGGAAGAGCATCAGCGTCGTGAACGCCATGGTCTGGCCGTAGGCGAGCGATCCGGTCCCCGCGATCAGGCCGCCCGGCATCGACGCGTCGAGAACGAGAAGCGTGCCGGCGGCCATGATCGCGCCGACGAAGAATATCCCGGCCCACATCCGGCGCGTGATCACGGGCTCGCCGCGCGGGCGGGGCGGCCGCATCATGGCGCGGCCGTCGGACGGATCGATGCCGAGGGCAAGCGCCGGCGCCCCGTCGGTAACGAGGTTGATCCAGAGGATCTGCGTCGCCATCAGCGGCAGCACGACGCCCGCGGCGTCGGCACCTGTCAGGCCGATGGCATCGGCGAGGATGACGCCGAAGAACATCGTCATGACCTCGCCGATGTTCGACGACAGGAGATAGCGCAGGAATCGCCGGATATTGGAGAAGATCGCCCTCCCCTCCTCCACAGCGGCGACGATCGAGGCGAAGTTGTCGTCGGCCAGCACCATGTCGGCCGCCTCCTTGGAGACGTCGGTGCCGGTGATGCCCATGGCGACGCCGATGTCGGCGGCCTTGAGCGCCGGGGCGTCGTTCACGCCGTCGCCGGTCATGGCGACGATCTGCCCGCCGCGCTGGAGCGCGGCGACGATCCGGAGCTTGTGCTCGGGGTTGACGCGGGCATAGACGGCCGTTCCCGCCACCGCGGCATCGAGCTCCGCATCCGTCGCTTCCCCGAGTTCCCTGCCGGTCATGGGGCGGTCGGCCGCGATGCCGAGCTCCCGCGCAATCGCCGCCGCCGTCCGCGGATGGTCGCCCGTGATCATCAGGACGCGGATCCCCGCCGCGCCCGCTTCGGCGATCGCCGCCTTCGCCTCCGGCCGCGGCGGGTCGATCATGCCGACGAGGCCGAGGAAGACGAGGTCCTGCTCGATGGCCTCGTCGAAGCCGTCGGTGGCGCTGGCGCCGTGCAGCGAGCGGAAGGCGATGCCGAGCGTGCGGAGGCCTTCGTCGGCGAGTGCGTCATTGCGGGTCGCGATCTCGGCGCGCCGCTCGGGCGACAGCGGCCGCGTTCCGTCTCCGACGAGTTCGTACGAGCAGCGCGACAGAAGGACATCGGGGGCGCCCTTGGTCATCGCCCGCAACGGCTCCGATCCGGCACCGACCGCGTGGACGGTGCTCATGAGCTTCCGTTCGGACGAGAACGGGACCTCGGCAACGCGCGGGAGGCTCGCCTCCATCTCCGCGTGGTCGAGCCCCGCCTTCCGCGCCGCGACGATCAGCGCGCCCTCGGTCGGGTCACCCTGGACCGACCAGCGGCCATCGACGTTCCGGAGCACGGCATTGTTGTTGCGGGCGACCGCGGTGAGCGCGCGAAGGAGCTCGGAGCGGAGCGTGCCCCCGACCGGCCCGCCGCCGGCGGTGATCTCGCCGGACGGCTCGTATCCGGTGCCGCCGATGTCGACGCGGCCGCTCGCGGTGAGGAGGACGCGGACGGTCATCTCGTTCCGCGTCAGCGTCCCGGTCTTGTCGGAGGCGATGACGTTGGCCGAGCCGAGCGTCTCCACCGCGGCGAGGTGCCGGATGATGGCGTTCCGCCGCGCCATCCGCCGGACGCCGACGGAGAGGACCACCGTCACGACGACCGGAAGGCCCTCCGGCACGGCCGCGACCGCAAGCGCCACGCCGAGGATGAGGACGTCGAAGATGCCGGCGACGGTAGTGATGTCCTCGACGATGAGGATCGCGCCGATCATCAGGATCGCAAGCGCCACCACGACGATGCCGAGGATCCGGCCGACCCGCGCGAGCTCCTTCTGCAGCGGCGTCAGCTGCTTCTGCGACGTCTCGAGAAGGCCGGCGATCCGGCCCATCTCGGTCTTCATCCCGGTCGCGGTGACGATCGCCCGTCCCCGCCCGTAGGTGACGACCGTGCCGCTGAAGACCATGTCGCGCCGGTCCCCGAGGCTCGCGGCATCCGGCACGGCGCCGATGTCCTTGGCGACGGGAAGGCTCTCCCCCGTGAGCGCCGCCTCGGCGGTCTGGAGCGAGATCGTTTCGATGAGGCGCGCATCCGCCGGGATGGCGTCGCCTTCCTCGATGAGGATCAGATCGCCGGGCACGAGATCGGTCGCGGCGACGGACTGGCGGACGCCGTCGCGGACGACCGACGCCCGTGCGGCGGTGAGCGATTTGAGGGCGGCCAGCGACCGCTCGGCCCGCGCTTCCTGAATGAAACCGAGGAGCGCGTTGAGGACGACGATCGCGAAGATCGCGATCGCCTCGTAGGGGAGCGGCGCGTCGCGCTCGACCGCCCAGAGCACGGTGGAAATCGCGACCGCAACGAGGAGGAGGACGACGAGGACGTCGCTGAACTGATGCAGCAGCCTTCGCCATGCCGGGACCGGTGGAGCAGCGTCGAGCTCGTTCCGGCCGTGCTGCGCGAGCCGCCGGGATGCCTCGGCTGCGCTCAGGCCCGCCGTAGCGTCGGAGCCGAGATCGGCGACGACCTCGGCGGCCGGCTTGCGATAGGCCTCATCCTGCGCCTCTGCCACAGCCTATCGGACCCCGGCCGCTTGCTCTCCGGGCACCAGAAGGGCATCGCAGGGAACCGCCGAGAGGATCGAGCGGCCGGTGCTGCCGATGAGGAGGTCGAACAGGCGCCCGCGCCCCTCGGTCCCGGCGACGACGAGGTCGATCCCCCTGTCCTCGGCATAGCGGCGGATCACCTCGGCGGGATCGCCGGGCTCGGCCATCAGGGTGAAGCGATGCCGGCGCTCGCCCGGCAGCAACCCGGCCCGCGCGACGAACGCCTCCCCTTCCGCAAGCGCATTGGCCCGGAGGCCTTCGGCGTAGGCGCGCTCATCGGCGACGACGCCCGACATCGGGGTATCGAAGGCCTTGAAGAGGGTGAGATGCGCGTCGGGGAAGAAGCGCATTGCGACGCGCACCGCCGCGAGCGACGAGTCCGAGAAGTCGGAGGCGACGAGGACGCGCGCATAGGGCTGGCGCGGCCGCTCCTTGACGATCAGGACAGGCACCGCCGACTGGCGGGCGAGCCGGTCCACGGTCGCGCCGACGCCGAAGCGGCCGAGCGGCTCGTCGCGGGCGAGACCGGTGACGACGAGATCGGCCCTGCTCTCCTTCGCGGTGCGTAGGACGAGGGCCGCCGGCTCACCGCTTTCGACCACCGCCCGAAACTCTCTCCCCATCAGGTCACGACGCAGCAGCCCCTCGACGACCGCCGTCGGATCCTTCCGCCGCCATGACGGCAGGCGGCGCTCGGTTTCGTCCCCGTAGAAATCGGAGCCGCCCTCGATGGCGTGCACCGCAACAATCCGCGCTCCCCAGCCATCGGCCAGTGCCGCCGCGCGGTCCATCGCCCGATCGCAGCGGGCGCCGAGATCCGTGGCCAGAAGAATGGTTTTCGGTTGGCCGTCCGGCCCGTTGGCGTCGTTCATCCTGATGTCGTCTCCGAGCCGGTAGCCTGCCTGTTGCCTCGAAGATGCCAGCCGATCCGCGTGATGTCATGGCCGACTTCCGAAATTGCGTCGCAGGCTGCAAAGTCAGGGTGAGCCTTCGCCTGCCTTCCATGCCGGCCGGAGCGAAACCTTGATCTTGCTCAAGGTGCCGGAGGGTTCGCCGGCCCCGCGCGTTGCCGACCCGGGTCGCGGTCGCGCCCCTCGCTTTGGCTGCAGGCGCACGGTAGGGTTTCGGAAGCTGACCGGCGACCTCCGCACGGCCGCGGGCGCGCCGGTGGCGCCGGCGTCCGGGCCGATCAGCGGGCGACGGCCCGGTCCGGGCCGGCAGCGCTTCTGGAACGCAACATCGCGAGTGAGATGCCCGACCGACGGAACCGCTCACGATGACCCGGAGCCGGGGCCGGCAGGCGGCGACGCCTGTTCTCTTCGCAACCCGACGGAATGGCTGGCATGCCCGATCCTGACCACCGCCTCGCGGCCATCGATGCCTTCTGGCGCGCCGCCAATTACCTCGCCGTGGGCCAGATCTACCTCATGGACAACCCGCTGTTGCGGGTCGCGCTCGCGCCGGAGCACGTCAAACCCAGGCTGCTCGGACATTGGGGCACGACGCCGGGCCTCACCTTCATCTGGGCTCACCTCAACCGGCTGATCGCCGAACGCGACGTCGATGCGATCTTCATCGCGGGGCCGGGTCATGGCGGGCCGGGCCTCGTCGCCTGCAGCTATCTGGAAGGCACCTACTCCGAGTTGTTCCCGGCGGTCGGCGAGGACGAGGCCGGCCTCCGCCGCCTGTTCAAGCAGTTCTCGTTTCCCGGCGGCATCCCGAGCCATGCGGCTCCGGAGACGCCGGGCTCGATCCACGAAGGCGGCGAACTCGGCTACTCGCTGGCGCACGCCTTCGGGGCGGCGTTCGACAATCCGGACCTCGTGGTGGCGTGCGTCGTCGGCGACGGCGAGGCCGAAACGGGGCCGCTCGCCACCGCCTGGCATTCCAACAAGTTCCTCGATCCGCAGCGGGACGGCGCGGTGCTGCCGATCCTCCATCTCAACGGCTACAAGATCGCCAACCCCACGATCCTGGCCCGTATTCCGCGCGCTGAACTCGAAAGCCTCCTCCGCGGCTACGGCTACGACCCCCGCTTCGTCAGCGGCCATGATCCGGCGCTGATGCATCCGGCCATGAGCGCCGCGCTCGACGCCGCACATGACCGCATCCGCGACATCCAGGCCGCCGCCCGCTCGGGCCACTCCGCCGGACGGCCCGTCTGGCCGATGATCGTCCTCGAAACGCCGAAAGGCTGGACCGGTCCGAAGGAAGTCGACGGACGGCCCGCCGAAGGATCGTGGCGCTCGCATCAGGTGCCGATGTCCGACGTCCGCGGCAACGCGGCCCACCTCGCGCAGCTGGAGGGTTGGCTGCACAGCTATCGGCCCGACACCCTCTTCGACGCTGCCGGGCGCGTCCTGCCGGACGTGCGCGGCGCGGTGCCGAAGGGCGACCGGCGCCTCGGGGCCAATCCGCACGCCAATGGCGGCCGCGCGCCCACCCCGCTCCGCCTCCCCGATCCGGCGACGTTCGCCGTTCCGGTAGCGGTGCCGGGGGCGGCCAGCGTGGAGAATACCGGCGTCCTCGGCACCTACCTCCGGGAGGTGTTCGAGCTCAATCGCGCGGCGGCGAATTTCCGCCTGTTCGGCCCGGACGAGACGGCGTCGAACCGCCTGCAGGCCGTGTTCGCCGCGACCGGCCGGGCCTGGATGGCGGAGACGCTACCGGGCGACGACCATCTCGCGCGGGACGGGCGCGTCATGGAAATCCTCAGCGAGCACACCTGCCAGGGCTGGCTGGAGGGGTATCTCCTGACGGGCCGCCACGGCCTCTTCTCGACCTACGAGGCGTTCGTCCACGTCGTCGATTCGATGTTCAACCAGCATGCGAAGTGGCTGCAATCCGCCGCCAGCGTGCCGTGGCGTAAACCCGTTCCGTCGCTGAACTACCTCCTGACGTCCCATGTCTGGCGGCAGGACCACAACGGCATCAGTCACCAGGACCCCGGCTTCATCGACCTCGTCGTCAACAAGAAGCCCGAAGTCGTCCGCGTGTACCTGCCTCCGGACGCCAACACGCTGCTCGTCACGATGGATCACTGCCTCCGCACGACGAACCGCATCAACGTCGTCGTCGCCGGCAAGCATCCGGCGCCGCAATGGCTCGCCATGGACGAGGCGGCCGCGCATGTCGCGGCGGGCATCGGCGCCTGGACCTGGGCCGGCAGCCACCCCGACCGCATGCCCGACGTCGTGCTCGCCTGTGCCGGCGACGTGCCGACGATGGAGACGCTCGCGGCAGCCAGCATCCTTCGCCGCGCGCTGCCGAACCTTGCCGTCCGCGTCGTGAACGTCGTCGACCTGATGCGGCTGCAGCCGGACTATTTCCATCCGCACGGCCTTTCGGATGCCGCCTTCGACGCGATCTTCACGACCGACCGGCCGGTGATCTTCGCCTATCACGGCTATCCCTGGCTCATTCACCGGCTGGCCTATCGCCGGCACAATCACGGCAATTTCCACGTCCGCGGCTACCGCGAGGAGGGCAGCACCACGACACCGTTCGACATGGTGGCGCGGAACGGGGTCGATCGCTTCCATCTCGCCCTCGACGTGATCGAGCGCGTGCCGGGGCTCGCCCGGACAGCGGCGGAACTCGCCGCCGACCTCCGTGCGAAACTCGCCGCCGAGAGCGCCTACATAAGGGAGCATGGCGAGGACCTGCCGGAGATCCGGGACTGGAGCTGGTCGTGAAGGACGGAGACGGCTACCCCGACGGCGTGACGGGCCTTCGAGCGCTCGGCCAGTCCGTATGGCTCGACGACCTCGGCCGCCATCTCCTCGACACCGGCGCCCTCGCGGAGTTCGTCCGCGAAGGCGTTTCCGGCGTGACGTCGAACCCGGCCATCTTCGCCGAGGCCTTCGCTTCACACGCCTATGACGGACCGATCCGGACGCTCGCCGCGACCGGAATGACGCCCGCGGCGATCGCCGGGAACCTCGTCTTCGATGACGTCGGGCGCGCCGCCGATCTCCTGCGTCCGGTCTTCGATGCCAGCGGCGGCGTGGACGGCTTCGTCTCGATCGAAGTCGCTCCGAGACTGGCGTACGAGACCGAAGCCACGGTCGCCGAGGCGCACCGGCTGCGCGAGGCTCTCGGGCGACCCAATGTGATGATCAAGGTGCCGGGGACCGAAGCCGGCGTCGAGGCGCTGCGCCGGCTGACGGGTGACGGCGTCCCGGTCAACGTCACCCTCCTGTTCACGCCCGCCCGGCACGCCGCCGTCCTCGAAGCCTATGCCGAGGGACTGGAAGAACGGGTCGCGGCGCGGCGGGGAACGCTGCCGGCCAGCGTTGCGAGCTTCTTCCTCTCCCGCATCGACTCGGCTGTCGACGTGCTCCTCGACGCCCGCCACGGACCATGGGCGCCGCGCCTCCGCGGCATGACCGCGATCGCCTCGGCGATGGCCGCCCATGAGACCGAGGCGGCGTTCCGGCAATCGCCGCGCTGGCGTCGCCTTGCCGAGGCAGGAGCACGGCCGCAGCGTCTCCTGTGGGCCAGCACCGGCGTGAAGGACCCGGCCTATTCCAGCACGCGATATGTCGAGGCGCTGGCATTGCCCGGCACCGTCACGACGCTGAGCCGCGCCACCTTCGCCGCAGCCCTTGCGATCGGGCGTCCGCAACGGCCCGAGGATATCCCGAAGCTCGAGGCGCTGTCGGGAAAGCTCGCGGAACTCGCCATCGACCTCGCCGCCATCACGCGTCGGCTCGAGGCGGAGGGAATCGCGAAGTTCGTGGCCGCGGCCGAGGCCATGACGACGGCAATCGCCGACCGGATGACGGAGACCCAGCCTCCGGCTGCGGCAGCGTCGGGCCGGGATGCGCGTCCAGAATAGGCCCAACGACCGGAGCGTGAACCGGTCGGGCCGGATCGGATCGTGCTCTACGGCAGGATCTGTGTCCCCGCCTCGCCGGCGACGATCGCCGCAACGTCCTCGAGCCGGCCGATCGCGGCCCGGCGCCCCGTCTCGTTGACGAAGGTCATGGCCGCTTCGACCTTCGGGCGCATCGAGCCTTCGGGAAAGGCGGACGGGTCGAGGCGGGCGGCGTGGAGCTGCGGGATGGCACGCGCGTCCGGCGTCCCCCATGCCGTCTGGACCGCGGCGACATCGGTGAGGAGGAGCAGCATGTCGGCGCCGAGGAGGCGCGCGAGGAGCGCGCTGGCGTGATCCTTGTCGATGACCGCCTCGACGCCTTCCAGCGTCCCGGTCTCGGTCGCCGCGACGGGAATCCCGCCGCCGCCGCAGCAGATGACCGTCACGTCATGGTCGAGGAGGAGTTCGATCGCCCGCACTTCGAGGATGTCGATCGGCGCCGGCGACGGGACGACGCGGCGCCACCCCTTGCCGTCGGCGGCGACGGTCCAGCCATGGGCGTCCGCGAGGCGCCGGGCGGCTTCCCGCTCATAGGTCGGCCCGATCGGCTTGGTCGGCCTGCCGAAAGCCGGGTCGCCGCGGTCGACGCTGATCTGGGTGAGCACGCCGACGATGGGATGCTGCGGCGCCAGTGCGCCCGCGAGCTCGCGCTCGATCAGATAGCCGATCATGCCGTCCGTCTCGGCGCCGAGCACGTCCAGCGGGTAGCCGTCATTGCTGCGGGCGTCCCGTTCCGCGAGGAGACCGATCTGCGGGCCGTTGCCATGGGTGATCGCCACCTGGTGGCCCGCGGCGATCAGCGGCGCGATGGCGGCCCCGGCCCGGCGCACATTGCGCGCCTGAACCGCCGCCGTCATCGGCTCGCCCCGCCGCAGCAAAGCGTTCCCGCCCAGCGCCGCCACTATCCGCATCGCCCCTTCCTTCGTGTCTCCGACGGAACGCAGCGAGCGTGCCAGAGGCCGCGCTGCCTTGGTAGCGGGCTTTCCGACCCGTCAGCAGGGGGAGTCCGATGGGCCGCCGGCTCGAGACAACCGCGGACACCCTCGCGTGAGAGAACGGTCGCCACCATCGCCACGCCGGAGCCGACCTGCCGGGCGCCGCCGCGCAACAAACCGCACGACGGTGTCGGCAGCGAGGCGTCAGAACTTGTTCCAATCTCGCCGCCGCCGATTTTCGTTCATCTGTTGAAAGACTTTTGCGGCGGTGAAGGTCAGGAGCAGTTCGTCGCGTCGAAGCTGCGGCGTCTCGTACCGACCGAAATGGGTGAACAGGTTCGGGTGCGCGGAGGTTGCGACCGCCATCTCATCGGCGGTGGCGACGCCGTCCGATACTATCGGCAGCCAGTCTCGTTCGAAAAGTATGCTGCCCGAGGTAACGATGTCCGTGCCGGGTATCGGGATGAGCATGTTCACCTGGCTCCGGCCGATCCCGGACTTGATGAGATCGCAGTGGAGACGATACGTGCCTTCGATGTCCTTCTCGTCCTCCCAGGGAAACCCGATGATGAAGGAGGTGATGACGCCGAAGCCGATGCCGACTGCCGACCGGATGTTGGCGATCTCCTTCTCGACGTCGGTCTTCTTCCGGACTCGGTCGAGGGTTTGCTGGTTGCCACTTTCGAGACCGACGAACATCGATCGCATCCCGGCGGCCCACATCCGCCGCAGATGATCCTCCTCCAGCCGATCGACCTTCAGGCTGCACCCCCAGGTGAAGCCGGGGTTCACGGCGGCGAGTTCGTCGCAGAACGCGAGGAACGGTGCCCTCGGCACACCGACATTGTCGCCGATCAAGTTGAAGAACCTCGAGCCGCACATCTGCGACAGGACCGTCATTTCTTCGACGAGCCTGGCGACGGACTTCCGGCGGACCTGGGCGCCCCACACCTGCCGCGTCGAGCAGAACGAACACTGAAGCGGGCAACCGCGGGTGACTTCGAGCGAGATCGGCGTGCTGGCGTCGACCTCGGGGTTTCGCAGGCGGAACCAGGGCATGAAGTCGGGCGCTTCCGACACCCAGGGCAGGTCATCGAGGCTGGCGGTCTTCACCGTCGGCAGGAAACCTGCGCGGGTTGCCACGCCGGGTATTCCGGCGCATTCGGCCGCGCCCTCGTCGCATCGCCGCAGAAACTCGGTGAAAGAAGCCTCCGCCTCGCCAACGAAGATACCGTCGACGAATTCGAACTTCTCCAGAATCTCCGACGCCAGCTTCGTGACGAACGGGCCGCCGAAGATGACCTTCACTTTGCGGAAGTCGTGTTTGACGCGTGCCGCCAGACGGAGCGCGTAGAGAAACGACGATGTAACGGTCGAGAACCCGACCACGTCGTACCGGTTCAGCTCCACGCCCGAAAGAACGGCATCACAAAGAGCCTCGGCCGTAGAGAAGCGTCCTCGTAGCATTTCCTCCGACGGGCGCCAGATTTCGACATCCGTACGAGTTCGCCGGGCGATTGCCTGGAGAAGAAGAAGGCCGTACGGCAGGTAGTTCTCGAGCCGCCCCTCCGTCACGTCCAGTGACGGCACCAGCAGAATCCGCACAGGCTAGGGCGGAATCACGCCGCCGAAGCCGGCCGAAGCCCAATTCGTGGCGGACTCCGTCCCCAGCCACTCATGGAAATCAAGAGCTTCCGCGAGAGAAAAACTGTAGTTGCCCATGCCAGCAACCGCCCTCACTGAGTTGGACCACCGGATGTAGTCCCGCACCAGCCCCGGGTCACCTATGATCGCGTCTTTGAGAGCCTGAACCTGAGGCGTGCTCATGTATGTTCTCCCCCTTTGAGTTTGAATTTCATATACTTTTAGATGAGCTACGGCCTAGCGTCAACTTCCGGGCGAAATCGCGATACCTCCTTTTGCCGGACGATCATGGTAAGTCTGTCGGAATTGTAGACATTTCCTCGATGAGCATCCCGGTAAATGCTCAAAGCCGGTGCGGGTGCTGGCGCTGAGTCTTGTCGGGTGAGTTGCATTGATGAAATAATGGAGGGCAGTGGCCGCAGGTGAGCCTCGGAGGCGAAAGTACCCGGAGGCGCTGGTGAAGACGGCAAAGGCGCAGGCTCCGTTTGCGGACGGTGTGCTGACGTTCCTTCTCACGGATATTGCTGGCTCGGTGCGCCAGTGGGAAGCGGCACCAGCCCGAATGCGGCAGGTGCTGCGCCGGCACGACGCGTTGCTGCGCCAGGAGGTGACCTGTCGCGCCGGCCACATCTTCAGGACCGCTGGCGATTCCTTTCACGCCGCCTTCGCCTTGCCGGCGAGCGCGCTCGAGGCGGCGGTCGCCGCCCAACGCGCCCTGGCGGGAGAAGACTTCGCGGCCATCGGCTCGCTTCGCGTCCGCATGGCCATCCACGTCGGTCCGGTCGAGTCCCGCGACGGCGACTATTACGGGCAGGGAATCAATCAGACCGCCCGCATCCTGGAACTGACCCATGGCGGGCAGGTTCTGGTCTCAGGGACCGCAGCGCGGCTCATCGGCAACGAGTTGCCCATGAGCGCCCGCCTCGTCGACCTTGGCCACCATCACCTCCGCGATTTTGCGGCGGCAGAGCGCCTTCTCCAGATCCACACCGACGACCTGCCCTCGCAGTTCCCGGAGATAAAGTCCAGCGGCCGTTCGCCAACCAATGTCGTTCGCGGAACGACGTCGTTCATCGGTCGCTCGAAAGAAATCGCCGACATCGGACGGACGCTCGACCATGCCCGACTGGTGACGTTGCTCGGCAACGGTGGGGCCGGCAAGACCAGGATTTCGATCGAGGCCACGCAGGGCCTGATGCCACGGTTTCCGGATGGGATATGGTTCATCGACTTCTCGGCGCTGAGCGATCCGAACCTGGTGGCCGACAAAGTCGCGGCGGTGGTCGGCGCCGCATCCTCGGCGGAGCAGGCAGGCGCGGAAAGCGTAGCCAGGACCCTGCGCGATCAGACTGCGCTTCTGATCTTCGACAATTGCGAGCACCTCCTGGCGGCCACGGCGGAGCTCGCGGACTATGTGCTCAAGCTTTGTCCCAACGTGGCGGTGCTGGCGACGAGCCGCCAGGCATTGGCGCTCCCATCGGAACACATCGTACCGATCAGCAATCTCACCGTCGCGCGGGGCGATGATCTCGATCGCGAGGGCGCCCTCGCTTCGCCTGCCATCAGGCTCTTCGTCGATCGGGCCGAGTCGGCGTCGAGTTTCAGCCTGACCGACGCCAACGTGAAGTGGGTCGCCGACATTTGCAGCCAGCTCGACGGCATCCCTCTCGCCCTCGAGCTCGCGGCTCCGCAGCTCCGCACCAATCGACCGGAGGCCCTTTCCGCACTGCTGCGGGACTTCATCACCGTGCCGTCGAAGCTTCGCACCACTCCCGACCGCCATCGCACGCTGGCGTCGACCTTCGATTGGAGTTACCGGCTCCTCACCCCGACGGAGCAACTCCTGCTGCAGCGGCTCGGCGTACTCGCGACGGGCTGCAGCATGGCCGGTGCAGTAGCTGTCTGCGGGTGGGGCGAGCTGACGGGCGCCGACGTTCGCCGTTTGCTGCCGGACCTCGTGGACAAGTCGCTCGTCGTCGCGGATCTCAGCGGACCCGAAACGCGGTTTCGGCTTCTCGAAACGACCAGACGCTACGCGCTGAAAAGGCTGGGCGAAGGAGGCCAGGAGCAGGAGACCCGACGCCGTTTGCTCGCTTTCCTTGCGACCACGCTCAGCGAGGCCACGGAAAACTGGGCGCACCAGGCAACGCAAAGTTGGAAGGATCGGTATGGCCCCGAACTCGACAATACGCGCGCCACGCTCGAATGGGCGTTCGGCGCGCTTGGCGACCTCCAGCCGGCGGTCGAGCTGGTCAGCGTAACGCTGCGGCTCTGGGACGAATACGGGCTGCTCCCGGAACGCCAGAAATGGTTCGACCGCGCCCTGCGCGAAGCCTCATCGTCCCAGCCCGCGGGCGTGATGGCGCGGCTGTACATCGGCAACTGCTCGCTGAAGGGCGCCGCCGACCCACGCGCGTTCGGCATGGCACGGAATGCCGTTGATCTCCTTCGACAGGGGCCGGCCAGTCTCGATTTCGGCGAAGCGCTTGCGAGGGCGGGGGCATCGCTGCTGATGCCGAACAACATCGCGGCCGCGCGGCCCTATCTGACCGAAGCTCGAGATGTACTCCAGCGGTTCGGTCCCACGAAACAACTGTCGTCCTGCCTCAGGTCGCTCTGCGCCATGCGTTCGTTCGAGGCCGACTTCGACGCCGCGCGGCGATACGCGATGGAGTCCGAGTCGATCTCGCGCAAGATCGGGGATGCGATCGGTGTCGAGACGAACCGCATCAACCTGGCGGAAATCGACTTCGCCAGCGGGAACAGGGAGACGGCCATTGTCCGGGCCCGGCAGGTCCTTCAGCAGGCGACCGCGGGGCCTCGCCTTCTCGCGCTCTGCGAATGCAATCTGACTGGCTACCTCATCTGCACCGACGACCTGGTCGCCGCCGAGATCTCGGCGGTCAAGGCGCTCCGGGAAAGCCGCGCTCTGTCATGGGGAGGACAAATTGCGATCGCGCTCGGGAACCTCGCGCTGATCCGAGCCCTCGGCAGCGACAGCGAGATTGGAGCGCAACTCCTCGGATATGTCGAAACGCGCGTCCCCGACTGGCACGAGAGCCGGGAGCCCATCGAGCGCGTCATGCTCGATCGACTGATCGACCGGCTCAGATCAACCCTGAATCCGCACCAGCTCGCCCTGCATCGCGAGATCGGCTCAGGGTTCTCGGAAGAGGAAGCCTGCGAACTCGCAGCGGGCCCGATCGCGCCTGACAACGGAACGCATCCGCCGCCGGCCGCTGCAGCCGATTCTAGATCAATCGATACACCAGGGCGAACGTCTGAGGCTCGTCAGGCACGTTCGCAGCATTGACCTCGATGACGACCTCGCCGGCCGGCAGATTGTCCCAGACAACCTGCTCGACGTTGTTCGTCGTGTCGAACAGGCCACGTTCGCTGTCGTCCTGGCTCATATTGCCATGACGCACATGCCCGCCTGCCCGGACGATGAGATCAAGATCATTCTCGAGCGCTTCCCCGGGCGGGTCGGTCCAGACCAGGGTGACCTTCAGACTCTTGCCCGCCTCGACGGTCATCCGCTCAAGCCACCGGACGGTAGGTTCACGATCCACGGCGAAAGCGCTGAGCGCCCGGTCGACCGATTCATCGATGAATGTGACTTCGCCGCCATCCAGCCCCAGCGCCGCCGAGACATCGACGCGACCAAATCCCTGACTGTTGTTGGGAATCTTACCGCCCCTGTCCAAACCGGAATACGGACCGGCGATCGGTCTGGCGCCGTTGATCAGCGCCGCCTTGACCAGAGCCGCACTGGGCGAGTCGAATCCTCGCTTCTTTCTCAGGAACTCCCGAACGATGGCCGCACATCCCGCCACGAGCGGCGTCGCCATGCTGGTGCCGGCCCAATACATGTAGCGTCCGGGTTCCTCCCGCGACAGACCGAGCTCCCGGCTCATGGTGATGTAGGATCGCGTCGACAGGATCGATGTTCCCGGCGCCACCACGTCGGGTTTGATCCTGCTGCGATCCACCGGGCCCCGGCTGCTGAACGGGGCGATGGCTTCGGGGTTGTTGGCGATCGGCTCTCCCTTGGTCGGCAGGTCGTCGAACTTCCCGCGCCAAAACGGGTCCGACCAGTTGATTTCCGGATAGTCCCGAAGATTCTCGCAGGCGCCGACCGTGATGCAGTTCTTGGCCGTCCCAGGAACCCAGATGGAGCGGTCTCGAATTCCACTTTGATCCTCTTCTGGTTCTCCGCTGTTGCCAGCGCAAAAAAGGATCGTCAGATCGCGATGTCGCATCACTACTTCGTCGATCTCTTTCGCCTTGCCATAAGTACCCAAGCCGGTCTCGCTACCATCTCCCCAGGAATTTGAATGTATTCTGGCCTTGTACTTGTTGTATGGCGGCATGAATATGTCGTTCTCGAGCGACACATCGCAATACCTACCTTCACTGCTTTGTTCCGGACCACAGTCCGCTCCTTCCCGTACCCTGTAGTCGAGCCCCCACAGGGCGGCGAAGTTGTCCCGGTAGAGCGATTGGACGACGAGCTTCGCCCGGTAGGCAACCCCGAAGACACCCGGGGTACCGTCGTTTTCGGCTCGGCGGCTGAATTCGCCGCCGACTGCTGATCCGGCCACGTGCGTACCATGCCCGACCGGGTCGTCGCCGACCGCGCGCCCGCCAAGTGACATGACTTCGAGGACGCGGGACGTTCCATCCTCGGCGCGAAAAGCCTGGTCCACGAGTTGCGTGAGGCCGCGGTCGAAGCCGCTGTCCGCTATCACGATGACCTCCCCCTCTCCGGCGAACTCCGCGCCAGCCGGCTTGCTGACGCCGCCGTCCTTCGCGTTCCGGCGCTCGCCGCGCGGATCACTGGGCACCGCAAGGAGCCTTCGGGCACTGTTGTTCGCGAACTTGAAGGTGTTGAAGGAGGATATCCGCCGCACGCCCGCGATGGCGCTGATCGCACTGAGCGCAGAGCCCGAAGCGACAAGGACGATGCTCGCAGGCTTCACTCGGCGAACATTGGGCGGGACGGTGTATTCCTCGGCAGGGAAGACGGTTACGGCCTGCCTTGCGACGCCAGCCGCATCCAGGATGGCTGCCACCACCGCATCGACGTCGGCGGTCGCATGGAGGTCGATCCGGACCCGCTGCACCGGAAGCGCCGTCACACCGGCATCCACGCCGGCTTCGCGGAACGACAGCCCCTGGACACCAGGGTTCTGCCCAAGCAGCGTTGGCGGGAATTTCCAGCCATCCTGAAAAGGCATCGATCCAGCGAAGAGCGGATTACCGCCCGGACTGTGATAGAGGTAGATCTTCCCCTCGCCGCGGTCCTGGGACGACGGTATCCGTTCGAGTACTTTTCCACCTGCCGCACGAACGGCAGCACGAAAATCCTGCTCCTGCTGCAATGTCACTTCAGCTACAAAGTAGTATTCGCTTCGAAAGCTAGATATATTCGGATCAAGATTGACGAGCCACCCATCTATTCTCATCTCGGCCATGAGGATACTACCTTTTCTTGATCGGCAGCGGAAACGCGAATGCGTCCAGCGTCGGCGCTCGTCAGACCGGACCAGGCAGCGGAAACGGCGCCGCTGCGATCAGCAATCCCTTCGGCAACCGGCAGGCTAGGGCGGGGGCGGAGGCGCCGGCTGCAGCGGCAATTGGACTCCGAGGCCGAAGCTCCAGCCGCCGCCAAGCGGGTGCCCGACCGACGCCAGGAAGGCGGCGCCGGACGACATCGGCCGCACCACCGCGAGGCCGAGTTCGGGGCTCGCCGACCCTCCCGCCAGGGTGAGTGTCAGCGAAGGGCTGATGACGAACTGCGGCAGGTCCCCGGCCCTCTTGCCCACGGGCACGTCGGCCGCGAATTCGAGCCCCGTCGAGGTGTAGGTCCAGTCCAGCCAGGTCCCCGCGACCTGCACCTGAAGATCGGCGACGCCGACGTCCAGCGACGCCCGCCCACCCGCCTGGAACCGGAGTGCCGTTCCCGGGAAGTTCCACGAGTAGTCCGTGAACAGGGTCACGTTGACGGCGGCAGTCGCGTCCAGGCAGGCAGCCAACCTGAACCCGAGCCGCCCCTGCACCGGGTCGGTGAAGATCAGATTGCCGAACGTCGTGAGCTGAAATGCGCGGTCGAGCTCACCGGCCGTTTGTCCCCATGTAAACCTGGATCGCGAACTGACTACCGCTGCCGCCGCGTCGGTATCGTATACGATGACGCTCGCCAGGTTGGATGTGCAATTGGCTTGTGCGGACTGCGCGCCACAAACAAGCATGGCCGCAGCTGCGCCAAACAATACAGCTTTCCTCATTCTTGCCCCCATTTGCTTTCCGTTAACCTTTGTCACTTGTACAACGATCTGTCAAACGCACGGGTTGAAGAGCCTGCTGCGCTCGAACCAGTGCGCGAAATCGCTCGCACGCTCGTCCGCACCGCGAGGCGCCGCCCCTCGCGGTGCTTGCATCGCTTCGCCTACCAGCAGTCCACGTAGACCACCCCGCCGCGGAGTTCGGCGGTGATGAAGCGGATGCGGCTGCCGTCGGCGCCGCATTCGGTGCGCTCGTTCTGCACGCCGGCGCCCGTCGAGCACGCCCAGCGGAAGGTGCCGGAGCCGTCGACCGTCACATTGCCGGCGAAGAGGTTGCCGCGGCCGCCGCCGAGGCGGGCGGTGCCGAGGAGGGCCGTGCCGTCGCAGCGGTCGACGCCGCCGCCGGCGGCGAGCGAGGCGGTCGGGACGGCGGGCATCGTGGCGAGCGCGATGCCGCCGATCAAAGCAAGGCGGAGAAGGCCAAGGGATGCGGTGTTCATGGTGAGAGTCCCCTCTGTGGAATCATCGCCGACGCCATCGTCGGCGGGGGCATTCACCACCTGCGGACTGCGGTATGATGTGCCGGGCGGCACTGTCCGGAATCGCGGCCGCGCGGGCGTCGATCGCACGCGCCGGCGGCCCGCGGGAACCAGGGGGGACAGCATGGACGCAGGCATCGAGGACGCGGTGCGTCTCCTGAAGAGTTCCGCGCTCTTCAGGGACCTCGACGAGGACGGGCTCCGCGAACTCGCCGCGCGCGCGGCGTGGCGGCGCTATCCGGCGGGACAGGCGATCTTCCACATGGGCGACCCGGGCGAGAGCATGATGGGCATCGCCTCCGGCACGGTCCGGATCGCCCGGACCACGGCGCAGGGCGACGAGATCATTCTCGCCGACTTCGCGCCCGGCGACGTCTTCGGCGAGATCGCGCTCCTCGACGGACAGGGGCGGTCGGCGAATGCCATGGCGATCACCAACTGCACGCTCCTCGTCCTGTCGCGCGGCGATCTCCTCGTCTTCCTAGGCAACAAGCCGAAGCTCGCGGCGTCGATCATCCGGCTCCTGTGCGGCAAGCTGCGGACGGCGGACGACCGGTCGGCCGATCTCGTCTTCCTCAGCCTCGGCGGGCGCCTTGCCAAGGCGCTCCTCGCCCGCGCAGTGGGGTCGCCGGCCTTTCCCGGCGGGCGGGTGTCGCTCAGCCAGTCGGAGCTCGCCACGATGATCGGCGCGACACGGCCGAACGTGAACCGCCAGCTGAAGGGATGGGAGCGGGAGGGGATCGTGGCGATGAACCGCGGCTGGATCACCGTGGTCGATCGCGAGGCGCTGAAGGCCGAGGCGCTGGCCTAGCCGCCGGACATACCGCGACGCGGCGCGGCGGGAACCGCGCGGCAGGGATGGCGCGGCGGCACCGCGGGTCGCGGGCCCGCGGTGCCTGTCTGTCGATCAGCGGTTTAGTTGCAGGCGACGGTGAGGGTGCCGTTCCGGAGTTCGGCGCGGACCCAGCGCATCGGCGCGCCGTCATTGCCGCAATCGGTCTCGTTGTGCGTCACGCCGGCGGGGCCGTTGCAGGTCCAGGCGATCTCGCCGCCGGCGCCGACGTTGATCCAGCCGAAGAAGATGCGCTCGCCGGCGGCGTCGAGGCGCGCGCCCGGCAGCTCGGCCGTCCCGGCGCAACGGTCGAAGCTCACGCCGGCGGCTGACGCCGTGGTGGCGACGGCCGGCACGGTGGCGAAGGCGATCGCGCCAATCAGCGCGAGGTTGACGAAGCGGTTGTTGGTGAGGCTCATTGTGGTCGTCCTTGGTTGGGGTGACCGATCGTCCGATCGGCGAGCGGCATCCTTCACGGATCGACCCCGGCCGGATGTGTCGCCCGGCACCGGTCCGGTGTATCGCGCGGCACTGGCGCCGCCCGCGATTTCGCCGTGCCGGAGAGAGCAGCGGGCCGGGCAAAAACCCCGCGAGGCGGTTGGCGGAACGGCGCCCTTCCCCTACCTTCGGTCCGCACCATCCCCGCCGCACACGGGACGTCCCATGCTTGGCCTCGTTGCCGGACAGATGATCGACGGGGTTCGCCTCCGGGACCTCGTCTCGCACCGCGACGCGCGGGGCGATTTCACCGAGTTCTTCTCGCTCGGCTGGGACGGCGCGGAGCCGTCGGCGCAGTGGAGCGTGGTGAGTTCGGTGCCGGGCGTGCTGCGTGGCATGCACCTCCACCGCCGCCACGACGAGGGGTTCACGCTGCTGCGCGGCCACGCCTTCGTCGGCCTCCGCGACGTGCGGCCGGGATCGCCGACCGAAGGGGTTTCCGCCCTCTTCGAGTTCAGGGCGGACCCGATGGTCGCGCTGACCTTTCCGCGCGGCATCGTCCACGGCTGGATGTTCCGCGCGCCGTCGATCCATCTCCAGTCGGTGTCCGAGACCTATGGCGAGTACGGCGACGACGACAATCTCGGCTGCCACTGGTCCGATCCGGCGCTCGACATTCCCTGGCCGGCCGCGCCCGCGATCGTCGCCGCGCGGGCGGATGCGTTCGGAAGCCTCGCATCGCTGATCGCCGAGACGCTGCGGATCGACCCTTCGTTTCACTACCGGAGCGTGATCCGCTGAAGCCGGATCACGCCCGTCGCCTTTCCACCCCGAAGGACCGGTAGGCACTTCTTCGGATCATGTTCTGGCGGCCGACGCCGTGGGGAGACCAGCCGATGGCGCGGATCGACAGCGTCGTCACCAATGTCGGCTTCGAGGACGGGCAGATCGCGATGCTGCGCGCGGCGTTCGCCCCGGCCGCCTTCGTCCGGGCGCGGAGCCGCGACGACCTCCGCACCGCGCTCGCGACGGCGGACGTCGCCGTGATCGCCGGCGACGTCGACCACGATCTCCTCGCGGCGCCGCGGCTCCGCTGGGTCCACTGCGACAAGGCCGGGCTCGACGGCTCGGCGCGGCCGGAGGTGTTTGCGAAGGGACTGCTGGTCACGAGCTCGAAGGGGCGGTCGGACGCGGCCCTTGCCGAGCACGTCCTCTACTTCATGCTGTCGCTCGCCTATGACGCCCCTGCCCTCCACGCCGCGCAGCGCCGGCGCGCCTGGGGGATTGCGGGGGCCGAGCGGCTGCGGGCGCTCAGCGGGCAGACCGTCGGCATCATCGGGATGGGACACATCGGCTCGGCGGTGGCGATCCGCTGCAAGGCGCTCGGCATGCGGGTCCTCGGCTACCGGCGACGCGCTGTCGAAGCGCCGCCGGGTGTCGATCGCGTCTACAGCGTCGACCGCGGCGAGGGGTTCGGCGCCCTCCTCGCCGAGAGCGACTTTCTCGTTCTGGCGGTGCCGCTGACGGACCGGACGCACCGGATGCTGGGGGCGGACGAGTTCGGCCGGATGAAGCGGACGGCGTTCGTCGTCAACATCGCCCGCGGCGCACTGACGGACGAGATGGCGCTCGCGGACGCGCTTCAGGCCGGGCGACTCGCCGGCGCCGGGCTCGATGCGTTCGCCACCGAGCCGCTGCCGAAAGCCCATCCGCTCTGGAGAACGCCGCGGACCCTGATCACGCCGCATGTGACGCCGCGGCTCGGCGACCGGACCGAGCGGTCGATCGCGATCATCGCCGAGAACGTCCGGCGCCATCGGGCCGACGAACCGATGATGAACCTCCTGACGCCGGACGAGATGTTTTCGCCGCCGGATCAGGCGCCACGGGCGCCGCGCCGGACCGAGCCGCTCAGGGGCATTTTTCGGCGGGTTCGGCGGATGGTTCGCGGCAGCTAGACGCTCATGATCCCGCCGGTCGGCCGGCGATCCGCCGTATCACGCGGGCAAGGCGGGGGAATCGCCGCGCAAGGCGCGTCCGCAGGCGAATCGGCGCCGGAGGCGATGGAACGGCGCGGGCGAGGCGGGCGCGGTCGCGGATCGCGGCGTCGCCGACGCTCTCGGCGAAGCCCGCGATCCAGTCCGGCCGGGCGAGCCGGGCGGACCAGGCCGCGATCTCGGGCAGCCGCCGTTCCACCGGCCAGCCGGGATGATCGCCGCGGTTGAAATAGAGGATCGTCGGCATCGTGCTGGTGGCGGTCCGGCAATCCCGCGCCGCGAGGAACTGCTTCCACATGTAGCGGTCGGTGTATTCGCCGGCGGGCGTTTCCCGCCAGCCGAACGGCAGCCGGCGGTACATGGCCAGCGTGTGTCCGGCGAAGGACAACGGGATCAGCTGCGTGGCGCTTTCGACCGCGATCCGCCGGTCGCCGGGATCGTCGATGTCGATCGTCGGCACGAACGACAGGCTCCCGTCGGGCTCGATGCCGAAGCGGAGCGTGTGGCCGAAATCGGCGTCGCGGAGGAGCGCGGCCATGACCTCGACGTGGCGGGGCAGCATCAGGTCGCGGTCGGTGAGGTAGCAGACGATCTCGCCGCGCGCCTCCGCCAGCGCCGCGTGGCGGTACGGCTCGCCGCGCCGGACGTGCTTTGGATGGTCGAAGAAGCGGATGCGCGGGTCGGCGCGGACCATGGCCGCGATCGCCGCCCGCGACGGCTCGGCGACGCCGTCTCCCATCACGAAGATCTCGAGGTCCGGAACCGTCTGGCCGAGGATGCTGCCGACGGCGTGACGGAGGAGCGCCGCGCGGTCGCCCGTCGTCGGCACGATGACGGTGGCCTGGAGCCGCGTCATGCGCGGAGGCCCGCGAGGCGGCGCAGCGCCGCGACCGCTTCGACTACCGCAAGTCCCTCGGCGGCATCGGTGGGCGGCGGTGGGCCGCCACGGAGGAAACCCGCGAACGCCCGGAGTTCGGCGAGGAGCGCCGGTTCGCCTGCAAGATCGAGTTGCTGCACGACCGGGGCGACGTCGGGCGGCGCGTCGGGGCGGAGGATCTCGATGGCGGGGCTGTCGGGATCGGGCAGGACGGCGACGCCGCCCTCGCAGTGAAGGCGGATCTCGCGGCGCTTTTCGCGAAAGCGCGTGGAACAGTCGAAGGCGGCGAACGGAGCATCGCCGAGGATGCCCGTCATCGCCACGGGTCGGCGGGCGACGAGTTCCGCGCGCGCCGCCATGGGCGTCGGGATGGTGCCGAAGACCGCCTTCGCGATCGTCAGATCGTGGGGCACGAGGGTCCAGACCGGGTCGGTGTCGGTGCGGGGGCTGGTCCAGTTCTTCCGCTCCGTCCGGAGCGACAGGACGCGGCCGAGGTCACCGGATTGCGCCAGCTCGGCGAGGCGCCGCACGCCGCGATGGTAGCGCCAGACGTGCATGACGAAGAGCCGGCCGGCGCCGCGCGCGGCGAGCCGGCGGGCGGCTTCGACATCGGTGGTGAGCGGCTTTTCGCAGAAGACGGGAACGCCGCGGTCGAGAAGCGCGCCGACGACGGCCGCGTGGGTGGTGGCGGGCGTGGCGACGATGATGCCATCGACCGCGGGGAGTTCGCCGGGCTCGGCAACGACCGCGGTGGCGCCGCCGCGTGCGGCAGCGGACCGGCTGGCGGGATCGGGGTCGGCCACGACGACTGCGCAGCCGAGAGCCGAGAGGTCGCGGAGGATCACCCGGCCCCAGCGGCCGCAGCCGACGAGGCCGACCGTCACGGGCTGGCTCACGGCCGGGATACCCGTTTCCTGCCGCCGCACGGGCCGGCGCGGCCGGCCTTTCTACTCACGGAGGCTGCAGCACTCTCGACAACCAACGGCACGGAACCGCACCCTCCGGTCGGACGTTCACGCCTGCGGCGGCGGACGGAACAGAAGCCGCCAACCGGAGGAGACCAGGCAATGATCCACATCCTGCTGATCGTCGGAGTGTACCGGAGCAAGAGCGAAGCGGACAACGCCCGCCACCGGCTGGTGACCGAAGGGATCGAGAAGGCCGACATCATCGAGCGCGTGATCGGCCCCGGCGCCGTCGCCGAGCCGCTGACGGAGGACCTCGCCCGGCGCTACGAACTGATCCCGCCGGGGGACGATACGCTGGTCGCCGTCCGCGTGCCCTCGCTCGAGCAGGCCGAGGCGGTCGAATCGATCATGATGATGTTCGAGCCGAAGCAGGTGGATCGCCACGACATCGTCGCCGGCCGCATCAGGTTCTGACGCCGCCGCGCGCCCGGCGAGCCATCAGCCGGGCATCTCGCCGGAGGGCGGCAGCCGCCGCGCTTCGTCGCCCTCCTGCCGGTCGAGCCATGCTTCGAAGGCGCCACGATCGACCTTGCCGCCGCGCCGGTGAAAGTAGACGCGTTGCGCCAGCGCGCGCATCGGGGCCGTGCCGAGGACAACGTCGAGGAGGGCGTTGGGTGGCGCCACGTCGAGGAGCCGCCGCATCGTCCGCTTGAGGCGGAACGCCGGCAGTTCGCGGGCGAGCGCCTTCGCCGGATCGGGCCCGCCGGACTGAAGGTGATCGGCAAGGAGTGCCCCGGCGCGGCGACCCCAGCGGAAGGCGAGGCGGATGCCACCGGCCGTCGCCGGCGATACCCAGCCCGCGGCGTCGCCGATGAGCATGACCCGCTCCTCGGCCGATCGCGGGACGACGCCGCCGACGGGGATGATCCCGCCTCTCCGGCCGACGACCTTCATCGCGTTCCAGCCGAATTCGCGCTCCGTTGCGGCAAGGAAGCCGTCGAGGTCGGGTCGGCCGCACGCGGTGGCGAGGCCGACCTGTAGCGTGTCGGGGCCCGGCGCCGCCCAGGCGATGTAGCCGGGTGCGAAGCGGGAGTTCACGAAGCAATGGAGGAAGCGGGCGTCGAAATCGGCGGGCGGCTCGAACTCGACCTCGACGCCGAGGAGATGGCGCCGGTTCCGGCCGAGGCCGAATGCGCGGGCGACGCGCGACCGCGCTCCGTCCGCGCCGACGAGGTAGCGCGCCGCGAGCCCGCTGCCGTCGAGGCGGACGAGACCGCCGGCGTGCGCGGCGCCGGTGAAGCGATGGCCCCACAGGATCGTGGCGCCCGCCGCTTCGGCTTCGCCCGTCATCCAGGCGAGGAGCGCGGCCGTCCGCGTCGTGAAGAAGGCGTAGCCGGGCGCGAAGAGGTCGACGCTCCGGAGGTTCGGCGCGTAGAGGCGGACGCCGGGGACGCGGCGCGTGAGGCGCCACGGGATGTCGATCTCCTCGACGGCCTCGCGCACGAGGATGCCGGTGGTGTGGATGCGGGCGCCCGGCCCCGGCATGGCATCGATGACGATGACGCGGAGGCCGCGCATTGCGGCCGTGCGCGCCACGGTGAGCCCGGCGAAGCTCGCGCCGACGATGACGACGTCGGCGTCGGGCTGCGACCGGCGGATGGCGTGCTCCATCGCCCGTGTCCCTACGGCGCCGCGGCGAAGGAGCGGGCGACGGCAGCCGCGATCGAGCGGCCGAAAAGGTTCCGTTCGATCGCCGCGCCGCACTTGCCGTACCCGATCGCGCGAACCACAAACGACTCCCTTCGCGTTTCCCCCGCAGCGGGCCGTAGCGCGAGGCGCGGCCGGCGGCATGAGCGAAGGGTGATGTTTCGGTGAGCGCTGGCTCCGTCTACCGTTTCGGTCCGTTTTCGCTCGACGTCGCCGACCGGCGGCTGACGCGCGACGGCGCGACGGTCGAACTCGCGCCGCGGACCTTCGACGCGCTCGCCCTCCTCGTGAGCGAGGTCGGGCGGCTGGTGCCGAAGGCGCGGTTCTTCGAGGAGGTATGGGGCGAGATCGCCGTCGGCGACGAGGCGCTGACGCAGTGCATCAAGACGCTCCGGCAGAAGCTCGGCGACGAGGCCTCGAATCCGCGCTTCATCCTGACCGTGCCGAAGCACGGCTACCGGTTCGTTGCCGAGGTGCGCGTCGGGCCGCCGGCGACGGCGGCACCCAATGCGGGCGGGGATCACGGGTCACAGGCGGCGACCGTGCCGGTCCGTCCGCCGGCGTTCGCGGCGCCGCCGGCCGTCGAAGCGCCGGTTGCCGGGACGGCCATGGCGCTGCCGGTGGGCGTGCGTCCGGGGATCATGGCGACCGCCGTCGCGACGGCGATCGGCGGCGCCGCGGCGGGACTCGTCGGCGGCGTCCTCTACGGTATCCTGCTGATCGGCCCGGCCGATGCGGAGATCGGGCGAACCTCCCTGTCCGCGCTCCTCCTCGCGCTCAACGCCATGGTGGGCAGTCTCGGCGGTCTCGGCCTCGGGCTCGGTTTCGGGATCGCGGCAGCGCTCAGCGGCCACGCGGCGGTCCGCATCGCCGCCGCCGCCCTCGGCGGCCTCGCGGTGGGCACGCTCAGCCGGCTCCTCGGCGTCGATGCGTTCAACCTCGTTCTCGGCGAGGGGCCGGTGGGGATCACGGGAGGCGTCGAGGGCGCCGCGCTCAGCGGGCTCGTCGTCCTCGGCTTCCTTGCCGCGCGGAGCGACCGGGCACGCCTGTTCGGCGCCGCGGCCGGCGGCGGGGTGGCGGGCGTCCTGATCGTCGCGCTCGGCGGGAGACTGATGGCCGGCAGCCTCGAACGCATCGCCGAGACGTTCGCCGATTCGCGCGCCCTCGCGCCGCTGGCGCCGTTCTTCGAGAATGCGGCGTTCGGCGTGGGGCCGGAGCTGCTCCTCGGCGGATTCGAGGGGGCGGTGTTCGGGGCCGGCATCGGCGCGGCGCTGGTCATCGCGGCGCGGCGGGCGAGGTTTTGGCGATCGGCCCGGTGATTGCGCAGGTGCACTGCGGCGAGAGGTCGGCGCGCCCGCACGCGGGTCATGCGCCGGCCGTCGCGCCGGTGTAAGGACGGGCCGGTCATCGGTCCTGGGAGCAGCCATTGGGGGTATCGCGGCGTGACGCGCTGAAGCTCGCGGGGGCGGCGGCCGTCGGCGGTCTCATCGGCAGCGATGCGGCAGCGGCCGTCGGGCGCAATGCCGCGCTGTATCCGGGCGGGGTACCGGGAAGCTGGCCCATCGTGCAGGGCGCGACGGACCGGACGTCGGCGACGTTCATCGTCCTCGCCCCGCTCCCGGCATCCCATGCGCTCGAGGTGGCCGCCGGCGGCATCGTTCTGCCCTCCCCGCTTCTCGCGAACCGGCTCGATCTGCCGGCGCTCGATGCCAGCGTCGTGGAAGTGCGGGCGACAGGCCTTGCGCCCGGCCGCGACTACACGCTGACCGTCCGCGGCGACGATGGCGCCGTCGTCGATCGCCGCCTCTTCCGGACGCTCGACACCGGCCGGCCGCGCGGCCGGTTCGCGGTGGCGAGCTGCATGGACGAGGGCTACCGCCGGAAGGCGATCACGATGTGGGAGGCGCTGGCGCACGAGGTGCCCGACTTCGTGATCCTCCTCGGTGACGCCTGCTACGCCGACCGCCGCAACCCGGCACGGGACGAGGCGGGGATGGCGCGGCGCTACGTCGATACCCGGCGCGGGCTCGCCTGGTTCCGGATGGAGCGGCTCGTGCCGACGCTCGCGGTGTGGGACGACCACGATCTCGGCGGGGACAATGGCGACCGCACCTTCGTCCACCTCCCCTTCGCGCGCCGGCTCTTCGACGCGTTCTGGGGCACGGCGCCGAACGCCGCTTGGCGCCGCGGCCTCGGCGTCGGGAGCCGGTTCGAAGGGTTCGGCCAGCGCTTCTACCTGATGGACGACCGGTCCTTCCGCGATCCGACCGGCACGGCCGGCGGGCGGCAGTGGGGCGCGGACCAGATGGACTGGCTGTTCGAGGAGATCGGGCGCGACACGCGCCCGGCATGGGTGATGAATGGCGGCCAGTATTTCGGCTCGCAGGCGCTGCGCGAGAGCATGGAAGACGACCAGCCGGCGGAGATGGCCGATCTCCTTGCGCGGCTCTCGCGCGTCGCCGCGCCGGCGGCCTTCGTGTCCGGCGACGTGCATTTTTCCGCTATCGCCGCGATCGGTCCGGAGCGGCTCGGCTATCCGACCTTCGAGTTCACCTCGAGCTCGATCCACAGCACGGTGAACCCCGGCCCGATCGGGCGCGGGAAGCTGGTCGCGGAGCGGCGGCACAATTTCATGACGTTCGACGTGGACGCGACCGCGGCGTGGGACATCCGGGCGCGCTGCATCCTCGAAGGCGGCGTCGAGTCGTTTGCGCGACGGGTGAGCATCGCGCGGTAGGACCGCGGACGTGGTGGACTGTCGCGGCGGCGCGGGGTGTCACCGCCAGCCGAGGGCGGGCGCGACGAACTTCAGAATGCTCTCGATGAGGTGGGCGTTGTAGTCGACGCCGAGCTGGTTCGGCACGGTGAGGAGAAGCGTGTCGGCTTCCCTGATCGCCTCGTCGCCGGCGAGCTGCTTCACGAGCACGTCCGGCTCGGCGGTGAAGCCGCGGCCGAAGATGGCGCGGGTCTGCTCGTCGATGAGGCCGATCTGGTCGCGGTCGTCGCCGCCGCGCCCGAAATAGGCGCGGTCGAGATCGGTCACGAGCGGCATGATGCTGCGGCTCACCGAAACGCGTGGCGTTCGCGCGTGGCCGGCGGCCGTCCACGCCTCGCGGAAGGCTCTGATCTGCTTCGCCTGCTGGACGTGGAACGGCTCGCCGCCCTCGTCGAATTTCAGCGTCGAGCTCTGGAGATTCATGCCGAGCGTCCCCGCCCAGGCGGCGGTGGCGTTGGTGGCGGCGCCCCACCAGATGCGGTCGCGGAGGCCCGGCGAATGCGGCTCGACGCGCAGGAGCCCCGGCGGATTGGGAAACATCGGTCGCGGGTTCGGCTTCGCGAAGCCGTTGCCTTTGATGACTTCGAGGAACACTTCCGCGTGGCGGCGGGCCATGTCGGCGTCGGTCTCGCCTTCGGCCGGCGCGTAGCCGAAATGACGGAACCCGTCGATCACCTGCTCGGGCGAGCCGCGGCTGATGCCGAGCTGGAGCCGGCCGCGGCTGATGAGATCGGCGGCACCGGCATCCTCCGCCATATAGAGCGGGTTTTCGTAGCGCATGTCGATGACGGCGGTGCCGATCTCGATGGTCTTCGTCCGCGCGCCGATGGCCGCCAGAAGCGGGAACGGCGAGCCGAGCTGCCGGGCGAAATGGTGGACGCGGAAATAGGCGCCATCGGCGCCGAGCTCCTCCGCCGCCACGGCAAGGTCGATCGACTGGAGCAGCGCCTCGCCGCCGGAACGGGTGCCGGACTGCGGCGACGGCGACCAGTGGCCGAACGAGAGAAAGCCGATCTTCTTCACGGGCGAAAGCCTCCGGCTGCGGAATCCGGCGCGACCCTACGCCGGGGCGCCGGTCATTTCATCCGGCGAGGCAACGTGTCGCGCGCGTCCGGCTCGCCCCTGCCCCGCGCCGCCGGCGGGTTGCCGTTGCCGGAAGCGGAGCCAATTGGCTGGTGGCAGCCAGACGACAGGCCTGCGGGCCTGGTTGGCAACCGATGACAGGAATGAAGCCGTGCCCGACACCACCCTTACCCTCGTCAGCGCGCATCTGTGCCCCTACGTGCAGCGTGCCGCGATCACCCTCCTCGAAAAAGGCGTTCCCTTCGAGCGGGTCTACATCGACCTCAAAGCCAAGCCCGACTGGTTCCTGAAGATCTCGCCGCTCGGCCGCGTGCCGCTGCTGCGGGTGAGCCGTCCCGGCCATCCCGACGTGGTGCTGTTCGAGAGCAGCGTCATCTCGGAGTTCATCGACGAGACGCAGAAGGGGCCAAAACTCCACCCGTCCGACCCGGTCGAGCGCGCCCTTCACCGGGCGTGGATGGAGTTCGGCTCCTCCCTCCTCGCCGACCTCTATGCGATCCAGACCGCCAAGGACGCCGAGACGTTCCAAGCCAAAGCGAAGCTGTTCACCGAGAAGGTGGCGCGCGTCGCCGAAACGCTGTCCGCGACCGGACCGTTCTTCGCGGGCGAAGCGTTCAGCCTCGTCGATGCCGTGTTCGCCCCGGCGTTCCGGATCGTCGCCGCGATGGCGACCATCGTCGGCGTCGATCTGCTGCCGCCGCTCCCCCGCATCGCGGCATGGCGCGACGCCCTCCTGGCACGGCCGAGCGTGGTCGCCGCGGTGCCGGACGACTACCTCGCCCGCATGGAGGCCTTCCTGCGGAGCCAGGACGGCTACCTCCTCGCGCGCGCCGCGTGACGGCGGTCGCGCCGGTCAGAACGTGACGGCGCGGCAGTCGCGGTCGGCAAGGCCGAGATCGAGGAGGTCGGCGCCGCCGGCATGGGCGAACGCGCCGGTCGGCGCGAAGACCGCTGCCAGAGCCGCCGGATCGTTGCCGGCGAGCGCGGCCGCGCGGGCGCCATAGCCGGCCATGCGGTCGCTGACGGCGGCAAGCATCTCCTCCCACGCAGCGGCGTCCGTGACGTCGGCGGTGGGGACGGCGGAGAAATCCGCGAGCGTTGCCTGCCACTCGGCCCCCAGCGCTGCGAGCGCCTCGGCGAGGCCGTCGGCGGCGACGGGCTCACTGCGGAGCTGCCGGAAGATCGCCATGAGCACCATGTCGGCCTGCGCGGCGTAGTCGCCCGCGAGGCGGCGCTCGACGATGGTGCGGCAGGCGTTCGCAGCGCCGGCCTCGAACGCGGCGTGATCCGGCGCGACGCCGGGCGCGCCGAACACGACACCGCAATCACGGCGCTCGAAACCGAGCTGTTCCATCGCGGCAACGAGGCCGGGGGTCTCGGCGTGCAGCGCGCCCCGGATCGCGTCACGATCCCAGACGCCCGACGCGAGCACGTCGCGGCGCGTCCGGTACGGGCGTATCGCGGCTTCGCCGTCGGCAAGGAGCACTGCCCAGGCATCGGCGTCCGGGCCCGGCGGCGGCGTGAGGGCGGCGAGCGTTTCGTACGCACCGCCGATGGTCGCGATCATGAAATCGAGCGCGGGAACGATCGCTGCCACCTCTGCCGGTGTGGGCGGCGTGTCGGTCATCGCCGCTGCCAACAGCTCCGTCGACGCCCGCCGGCCGGCGAGGAAGGCGTCGGCGTCGCGCGCGTTGAGGATCGCCGTGCAGACGGCCGACGCCTCGGCCCGGAACTCCACCGCGGCAGCGTCGGCGGGCGGCGCGGCCTCGGCGGCGACGCGAGGCAACAGGGCGGCAATCACGCCGGCGGCTATGGCGGAGCGGCTATGGCGGACGAGCGACATGACGGGATTCCCGCGTGCATCGGCCGAAAGGCCTACCAAGGTTCCGCGCCGCCGGGTACCCGAGATTCACGACTTCCGTGGTTGGCGGGGGGGCGCAATGCCGGCGGCGTGCGTGCTAGCCTGCGGCACCAGATTTCCGGGCCGGCCTCATGCACGTCACGATCGTCACCGTCCACGTCAAAGCCGAGCGCGTCGCCGCGTTCATCGCCGCCACGGAGGCGAACCACGAGGCGTCGATCCGCGAGAACGGCAACCGCCGCTTCGACGTCCTGCAGTCGAAGGACGATCCGACGCGCTTCGTCCTCTACGAGGCCTATGCGAGCAAGGCCGATGCGGACGCCCACAAGGCGACGCCGCACTACCTCGCCTGGCGCGAGACGGTGGCGGACTGGATGGCCGAGCCGCGGGTCGGCGTCGCCTATGCCGGCCTCTTCCCGGCCGGCTGATCGTGACCGTCGCGGAGAGCTTCGCCCCGTTCGCGCTGACGCGCGTTCCGAAGATCGCGTTCGGCGCCGGCGCGCGGTCGCGGCTGCCGGCGCTGGCCGCCGACTTCGGAACCCGCGTGCTCCTCGTCACCGGGGCGACGTCGCTGCGGCGGAGCTCGCTGTGGCCGGAGATCGAGGCGGGGCTCCGGACGGTGGGGCTCGACCGGCTCGATTTCGTCGTGGCCGGCGAGCCGTCGCCTGACCTCGTCGACGGCGCGGTCGCCACGTTTGCCCGCGAGCGGATCGACGTCGTCATCGGCATCGGCGGCGGCAGCGTGCTCGACGGCGCGAAGGCAATCGCGGGCCTCCTCCGCACCGGGACGCCGGTGGCAGAACACCTCGAAGGCGTCGGCCCGGAACTGCCCTATCGCGGCCCGGCGGTGCCGTTCATCGCCGTGCCGACGACCGCGGGCACCGGCAGCGAGGCGACACGAAACGCCGTCCTCAGCGTCCGCGGCGCCGGCGGGTACAAGAAGTCGTTCCGTGACGAGAAGCTCGTCGCCGAATGGGCCGTCGTCGATCCGGATTTCCTCGCCAGCGTGCCGCGCCCGCTCATTGCCGCCGACGGCATGGACGCGCTGACCCAGCTCCTCGAATCCTACGTCTCGACGCGGGCCAACCCGATCACCGATGCGCTCGCGCTCTCCGGTCTCGATGCGGTCCGGCGCGGCCTCTCGACCTGGCACGAGGGGCGCGACCGGGACGGCACGGCGCGCGCTGCGATGGCCTACGCGGCGCTCCTCTCCGGCATCACGCTGGCGCAGGCCGGGCTCGGCGCGGTGCACGGCCTCGCCTCGCCGCTCGGCGCCTTCTTCCCCGCGCCGCACGGCGCGGTATGCGGAACGCTCCTCGCTGCGACGACGCGGACCAATCTCGCCGCGCTCGGCGAGCGCGATCCGAACGGCACGGCGCTGCGAAAATACGCCGAGGCCGGACGGGTTCTCACCGGGACGACGACCGCGACCGACGGCGACGCGCTCGCGGCGCTCGTCGACCTCCTCGAGCGGATGACCGACCAAATGGCGCTGCCGCGGCTCGCGGCCTTCGGCATCGTCGCGGCGGACGTGCCGCGGATCGTCGCGGGATCACGCGGGTCCAGCATGAAGACGAACCCGGTCGTGCTCACCGATGCCGAAGTGGCCGGTATCGTGACCGAGAGGCTGTAGTGGGTCGACGTATCCCGAGGATTGCCGGAGCTCGACTCCATTGCCTCTCCCCGTTCGGGGAGCGGGAAAACGGGCGATCCCATCAAGCCGTCACGCCGACGGGAATCCTCCGAATGCGTCAAGCCACTAGCGGCAGCCGGTCAGGGCGGTTTCGATGCCGGACCAGACGGCGCTCGCCGGCACGATCAGGGACTTGCTGACGAGCGTGTAGGCGAGGCTCCCGGCTGCGGGGTCGAAGGCGAAGCTCATGCGCACGGTGTAGAGGCTCGATGACGTCGTCGCCGTGCCGGTCAGGCCGTCGGCGCTGTCGTAGATGGTGCCGTGCTGCGCCTCGCTCGTCGCCTTCACGCACTCGAAGATCGCGGGGGTCACGTCGCGGAAGGTCCGCGGAGCGGAGGCGGCGGCGGCGCCGGTGGCGCTGGCGCCAAGGGCGAGCGCGGCGAGAGCGCCGGCTGCGGGGCGGTGGAAAGGCTTGTTCGGCGGCGTGGGCATGGCGATCCGGCAGGAGTTGGGGTTGGCCGGAGCTAGCATCGGCCTCGTGGCGGATGCATGAAGAAGGCGCGCCGAAACGAAGGCAGGCGCGCGGTTCCGTGCATCGCTCGCCCGCGCCGGCCGCATGCCCCGCCCCGGCTTGCCCGCCGCCCGGCCCTGGCCGATGGTGACACGGGGTACCGGCTTGCCGCGTGGTCCGCGGCGTCGGCCGCGGAGGGATGCTGCGATGATGAAGCCGGATGACGCGCGCTGGTGGCAGCGCGGCGTGATCTATCAGATCTATCCGCGCTCCTTTCAGGACAGCAATGGCGACGGGATCGGCGATCTCGAAGGCATTCGCCGGCGTCTCCCCTACCTCCGCTGGCTTGGCGTCGACGCGATCTGGATTTCGCCCTTCTACCCCTCGCCGATGGCCGATTTCGGCTACGACGTGGCGGACTACTGCAACGTCGATTCGATCTTCGGCTCCCTTGCCGATTTCGATCATCTCATCGCCGACGCCCATGCGGCGGGGCTCAGGGTGATCCTCGACTTCGTGCCGAACCACACCTCGGACCGCCACCCCTGGTTCGAGGAGAGCCGGCACTCCAAGGACAATCCGAAACGCGACTGGTACATCTGGCGCGCCCCGAAAGCCGACGGCGGACCGCCGAACAACTGGTACTCGCATTTCGGCGGGCCGGCGTGGACGTTCGACCCCAACACCGGCGAGTATTACTGCCACCTCTTCCTCCGCGAGCAGCCGGACCTCAACTGGCGCAATCCGGAGGTGCGGAAGGCGATGCACGCTTCCCTTCGCTTCTGGCTCGACCGCGGCGTCGACGGTTTCCGCGTCGACGTGATGGCGCACCTCATCAAAGAAGAGAATCTCGCCGACAATCCGCCGAACCCCGCCTGGCGCGAGGGGCGGCCGGACATCGAGCGGCTGCATCAGGTCAATTCCGGCGACCGGCCGGAAATCCACGAACTGGTGGCCGAACTCCGGACTCTCATCGAGGCGTATGACGACCGTGTCCTCATCGGCGAGATCTACCTGCCGATCGAGCGGCTGATGGCCTATTACGGCCGCGACCTCCGGGGCGCGCACCTCCCGTTCAACTTCCACCTCCTCCTCGCGAAATGGGACGCGCGCAGCGTCGAGCGGCTGATCGCCGAATACGATGCCGCCATCCCGCCCGGCGGCTGGCCGAACTGGGTGCTCGGCAACCACGACCAGCACCGGATCGTGGCGCGCATCGGTGCCGACCAGGCACGGATCGCGGCCCTCCTCCTCCTCACGCTCCGCGGCACGCCGACGCTGTATTACGGCGACGAGCTCGGCATGCCGGACGGCGTCATCCCGCCCGCGGCGGTGCACGATCCGTGGGAGAAGAACGAGCCCGGCCGCGGCTTTGGCCGCGACCCCGAGCGGACGCCGATGCAGTGGAGCGCGGAGCCCGGCGCCGGCTTCTCGGAAGGCCGGCCGTGGCTGCCGCTCGCCGACGGCTGGCAGACGCGGAACGTGGCGACGGAAATGGACCAGCCGCGCTCGCTGCTGCGCTTCTACCGCGCGCTGATCGCGTTCCGGCGCGCGACGCCGGCGCTGACGA
>JADLGL010000033.1 GCA_020849325.1 Bauldia sp.
CCTGACGGGTCGCTTCCTCGACGTTCATGTCGGGGCGGAATTCCCAGAGGATCACGCCGTCGCGCGTCAGATCGAGCGCGTAGACGTAGTTCGGCTTCGGCGAGGCGATGTACATCGTGTCGCCGATGACGAGCGGCGAGGCCTCGTGCGAATCGAGGATGCCGATCTGCCAGGTCCAGGCGATCTGGAGCTGGTCGACATTGTCGAGCGTGATCTGGTCGAGCGTCGAGTAGTTCCAGCCGTTGTAGGTGATGGACGGCATCACGACGTTGCCGGGATCGGCAACGAGCGCCACGACGTCGTCATTGGCGAGCGCCGGGCTCACCCCGGCGGCGGTGACGGCAGCGAAGGCGGTGCCGGTCAGTTTGAGCATGCGCGTTGAAGTCAAAGGTTTCCCTCCTGTTGCTGCCTGTCGCGGCAGACAGTTCTGCTGCCCGTTTCGGCAGCGTTATTTGATTGCCTGTGGCGATTCCTCGCCGCCTCGGTCTCGGTAGCCTTGTGGTGCAGCGTCCTCCCTGTCTGAGCCGGTAGCAGCTCATCCTGCTCAGGAAGGAGACAAACCGGTTGCCGGGCAACCCGGAGTCGGCGTGAACACCAATATCGCGCGGCAGAATCGAGGCGCGACAACGGGTCCACCATCAGATTGACGCCGGATGCGACGGAAAGATTTGCAGAAGAGACCCGATCGGCGGTCGGGCTGGCGGCGATGGTCTTGCGGCGATTGAGGGTCAGAGCAAGATATTCACGGTCGGAGGCACCGAAGAACGATCGGCGGCCGATCGAAATACGCGTGATCACGGAGGTGTGAATGCAGTGCGCCATCCGGTTTGACTGGATGGGCGTTCGAGCCGTTCCGGCGGAGCGCAGTGAACGAGCCGTCGGTCACTGCGGTAACACCCGGAATGCCGCGCGCGAGCGGTCCGGAATCTCTTGTTCAAGGAACCGTGAACGCCTCGATCATGGCGATCAACACGCCGCGGCGGCCGACGGCGGGGGCAACGCGGCTCGACAGCTTGCACGCTGCTGGTGTCGTTCCGCTTTCGCCGCCGGCAGGGGGATTCGCGCTCACGACCGCGCGACCTCTTCGGCGGCCGATTTGGCTATCGCATCCGGGCGCGCAAAAACTTGTGGTGGAAAGTCATATTTGTAGGCATGGTGACATCGGGCGTCGGGACAACCTAAAGTCCTCGCGCGTCCGGTCGGAACACCCCGCTGGTGCGCCGGTGGGGAGGACATTGGCTGACCGGTGACTGACGGTTTGAGCTTCAACGAAACAGGACCTGGGAGGGACCTCATGAGGCATTCGAAACTGCTCCTTGCACTCGTAGCGTCGACGTCGTCGCTACTGGCGGTGCAGACGGCATCCGCTCAAGACGGGCCGGCCGCCAATCTCGCCACGATCACGGCCGATACCCTGCTGAACCCGGCCGACGGTGACTGGCTGATGTGGCGCCGCACCTATGACGGCTGGGGCTACAGCCCGCTCGACCAGATCAACCAGGACAACGTCGGCGACCTTCGCCTCGAATGGTCCTGGGGCATGTCGGCCGGCGGCACGCAGCAGACGCCGATCGTCTATGACGGCGTCATGTTCCTTCAGAACTCGGATCACACGATCCAGGCGCTGGACGCGACCAACGGCCAGCTGATCTGGCAGTACGAGCACGATCTGCCCGACGGCGTGAACCCGGCCGGCGAGCGTGCCATGGCGATCTGGGGCGACACCCTCATCGTCGCGACCCGCGACAGCCACGTCCTCGCCATCGACTTCCGCACCGGCGAACTGGTGTGGGACACGGTGATCGCCGACTACACGATGCGGTACGCGAACTCGTCGGGCCCGATCGTCGCCAACGGCGTCGTCGTCCAGGGCACGACCGGTTGCGGCCAGGCCCAGCCGGGCGGCTGCTTCTTCACCGGCCTCGACGCCGCCACCGGCGCCATCCTCTGGAAGGTGAACACCATCGCCCAGGGCGATGACCCGAACACCAACACCTGGAACGGCGTCCCGGTCGAGAACCGCTTCGGCGGCTCGGCGTGGATTCCGGGGTCGTACGACCCCGTCCAGAACCTGATCTTCGCCGGCACCGGCCAGATCTATCCGTGGAACGCGGAAATGGCGGGTCTCGTCCCGCGCAGCGCGGACCCGAACCTCAGCAACGAGGCGCTGTACACCAACTCCACTCTCGCCCTCGATCCGACCACGGGCGAGATGAAGTGGTACCATCAGTACCTCCCGACCGACTCCCTCGACCTCGACTACGTCTACGAGCGCATCCTCGTCGACCTCGAGGTCGATGGCGTGATGCGGCAGACGGTGGTCACCACCGGCAAGCTGGGCATCATCGAGGTCCTCGACCGCGTCAGCGGCGACTTCCTCTGGGCGCGTGAGACCGTGCCGCAGAACGTCGTCCTGTCGTGGGATCCCGACACGGGCGTCAAGACGATCAACCCCGAGGTCATGCCGGTCATCGGCCAGACCACCTTCAACTGCCCGGCGGACCCGGGTGGCAGAGCGTGGCAGGCGACGTCCTACAGCCCGCGGACGGGTGCCCTGTACCTGCCGACGGTCGAGTTCTGCTCCAACACCACGGTGCAGCCGCTCGATCCCGGCCAGGCCTACACCGGCGGCGGTCGCCAGACCTACGCCCGCGTGCCGGTTCCGGACAGCGACGGCAACATCGGCCAGGTCCGCGCCATCAACCTGACCGACCAGTCGGAGATGTGGCAGTACCGTCAGCGCGCCCCGGTCACCACCTCGACCCTGCCGACCGGCGGTGGTCTGGTGTTCGTCGGCACGCTCGACCGTCGCCTCCTCGCCTTCAACGACGAGACCGGCGAACTGCTGTGGGAGAGCCCGGCGCTCATCAACGCGCTGGAATCGTTCCCGATCACCTATGAAGTCGACGGCCGCCAGTACGTTGCCGTCGGCGCGAGCTTCGGCAACGGCCTCGGCCGCCTGATCTCGCTGACGCCGGAAGTCCGTCGTCCGCCGACCAACCCGGTCGCCATGTTCGTCTTCGCGCTTCCGGAATAAGCTCCGGCCAGTGCAGCGAAACCCGCCGGGCGGACCTCACGGTCCGCCCGGCGCCTTTTCAGGGGATGGACAATGCCGTCAATCACGACGCCGCTCCGCCGTGCCGCCCCCCTCGTCCTGCTGGCGCTCGCCGCGCTCGCCGCCATCGTCGCGCCGCGGCCCGCTGCGAGCCAGGAGCCCGAATTCTTCGACGTCCCCTGGGCGTACAATCAGTGGATGTTCGGCCGTCCGATGGACATGTCGACGCTGCGCTACTGCGTCGACACGCGCGAGCCCGACTGGGAGGTCGCCGCCGCGATCGCGGACACGATCGCCCGGGGACTGCTCCTCGAATCGCAGCGCTACGTCGTCGATACCCCCGTCACCGTCGCCGACGACATCACCCGCATCTACGCGATCATGCTGGAGCATTGCGACCTTCACATGGGCTTCAAGCTCATCCCCGAAGGCTACGATACGTGGGTGACGCTCACCGACGCCTACTATGTGAGCCAGTACGTCTACGTCTCCGCCAACCCCGATGTGAGGCAGCTCGGCGATGTCCCGCGTGACCGCCCGATCGGCGCCACGATCGGCACGTCCGGCCATCTCGGCCTTCTCACCTATCTTCGGACCGCCGGCACCGGGCAGCGCTGGCCGATCTTCCCGATGGCGAACGACGACCTCGCTTTGCAGGCGCTCCTCAATGGCACCGTCGACGTCGCGCTCGTCTGGGCGCCGACCCTGTGGGCGAAGCAGCGCTCCGACCCGGCCTATGCCGCCCTCCACGCCATTCAGCCGAACCCGGTGCAGCCGACATCGCTCGGGGTGGGCGCGATCCTCCTCGCCGACCAGATATTCCTCCGCGCCGCGGTCGATGAGGCCATCGCCGCGCTGAAGGCGGACGGGACGTTCGGCGAGATCCTCGAATTCTACGGCTTCCCGGCGACCGCGCTTCCCTGAGCCGACCGCCTCGGAACGCCGCGCGCAGGGGCACGGCCCCGGCAATGGTCTCGCCGCGCCCGGCGTCCGGCCCGCGCCGTACCTCCGAAACGATCGCGGGCCGGAGCGGTTCTCGCGCTCCGGCCCGCACGTTCGTTTCGGGCGTCTGTCAGGGCGTGGGCGTCATGACGAGCGCGCCGAGCGCCGCGACGTCGTCCGGTAGTTCCTCCGTGCCGGCCGTGAAGCCGTTGTGCGTGAGGATGTAGGCCACGAGGTCGGCGTAGATCGACGCCTGGTATCCACCAGGATTGTCGGGCGGCATGGCGGTGCTCGTGAACAGGAACAGCGCCGAGGCCGGCGCGCCGTTCAGGTACTTGCCCTCGAAGACGTTGCCGCGGAGCGGCGGCCCGCCGATCAGGCCGCCATTGAGGCTGGCGCCGTGGCACTCCTCGCAGTCGCGCGTGTAGCGGCGCTCGCCGCGATCCACCTGGGCCTGCGTGAAGGTGACCGGCGTCCCGGCCGGCGCATCCGCCGCCGGCGCGCCGCCGGGGGTCAGCGTTGCGAGATAGGCGATCAGGTTGGCGCGCGTCGCCTCGTCGGCGATGCCCCCGAAGGGCATCGTCGTGCCCGGGATCGCCGCCTGCGGCGATTCGAGGAAGGCGTTCAGGTAATCGATGGTCCAGATGCCGCCGGCAGCCCCAGCGGCTGCCATGCCGGGCGAATAGTTGAAGCCCGCGGACGCGGCGACCGGATGATCGACGATGCCGAACAGATTGGGGCCGAATCGCGCCGGCTCACCCTCTCCGAAGGAGTGGCAGCCGGCGCACTGCAGCGAGGCCGCCTGCCCCGCGGCGACGTCGCCCGCCGCCACGAGCGCGGCGAAGCCGGTTGCCTCCGGCGCCGGCGGCGTCGCCGGAGCGGGCGGTGTGGCCTGGGCCAGGACGATGGCATGGGCGTTGCCCGCCGCCGCGAGGCCGGTCGGTTGGGCCGTTTCGGCCATGGGGGCCGATGCCGCGACGGCCCAGGCCCCGGCGGCTACGCCGAACGTCAGTACGACGCGCCCGGCGCGATGGCGAATGGTGGGGTTCAAAGCATTTCTCTCCCTGGCTGCCTTGCCGATGCGACAACGGACCCGCCCCGCGAGAGAAGCGGGGACCACTGCACGCAGGCAACATGCGACGACGAGGTGCCAGCGGCAAGGTGGCCCGGCACGCCTCGGCAGCTACTTTCTGCGTTGCATATGTTGATATCAAGAGTCATGATATCTGCGTCAAACGGCGGTCCCGCCAGTGGGACCCGCCAGGATTGCAGTCGGTTTCTCTGACGCAATCAACGTATTCGATCCAGGAGCAAGAGCACTTGTTTTCGGACTCCAACACTAGCCGTTCCTTCCGTCGCGTTGGGTCGGTCGCCGCGGGTCTCGCGGGTCTTTTCGCGCTGGGTGCCGCCACGGTGGCCGTCGCCCAGGGCACGCCGCCCGGGACGCCCGCGCCGGCCGATGCGGCAGCTCCCGGCGCGTTCACCGCCGAGCAGGCCGAGCGCGGCATGACGGCGTACAATGCGCGCTGCGCCATTTGCCACGGCGAAGACATCACCCACGCGGTCATGAACTACGCGGACGCCGGCCAGTTCTACGGCTTCATCTCGACCGAGATGCCGGCATCGGCCCCCGGCAGCCTGCAGCCGCAGATGTATGCCGACATCATCGCCTATCTCCTGAGCGTCAACGGCTTTGCCGTCGGCCCGCAGGAGCTGCTTCCCGATCTGGCCGTCCTCGAACAGATCGTCATCAAGGCGCCGGTGACGCCCTAGATCAGGGCGTCACGACCAGACTGAAGCCAACTGTAAAAAAAGAATCTGCATTCATGCGGGCATGAAGACCCGCGCATATAACACAGACCGGCACGAACAGAGGTTCAGGGGGATTGTCTAAAAAACAATCGGGAGGAATCTCTTATGAGAAGAGGCTTGTTGCTTACCGTTACTTCGCTGGCGGCCCTTGGGACGGCCTTCGGCACCGCGATCGCGCAGGATGCGGCCGCACCGACGCGCACCTGGACGCCCGTCACCGATGAGATGATCATCAACCCGGCGCCGGGCGACTGGCTGCAGTGGCGCCGTACGGTCGACAACTGGGGCTACAGCCCACTCGACCAGATCAACCGCGACAACGTCGATCAGCTGACGCTCGCCTGGGCGTGGCCGATGGCCGAGCTCGGCCAGCAGGAAGTGGCGCCGATCGTCCATGACGGCATCATGTACCTGGCGACCAACAACAACCAGATCGACGCGGTCGACGCCGTCACCGGCGATCTCATCTGGTCGTACACGCACGAGCGGCCCGAGTTCGAGGGCGGCTACCACAACAACCAGGCGATGCGGCAGAAGAACAGCGTCGCGCTGTATGGCGACAACGTCATCCTGACGACGGTCGACGCCAAGCTGATCGCCCTCAACGCGCTCACGGGCGCGGTGGCCTGGGAAGTCCAGGTCAACGAGTGGGAGAAGGGCTACAGCTTCACCGCCGGCCCGCTGATCGCCGACGGCAAGATCTTCACCGGCACGTCGGGCTGCTCGATCACCGGCACCGCCGGCGCCTGCTGGATCACCGCGCACGACGCCAACACCGGCGAAGAACTCTGGCGCTTCAACACGCTCGGCGGCCCCGGCAACACGCTGGTCGACGAATCGTGGCGTGGCGTTCCGCCGGAAAACCGCTGGGGCGGCTCGCCGTGGGCGACGGGTGCCTACGATCCGGTCCTCGACATGGTGTTCTACGGCACCGGCATGCCGCTGCCCTACACCGAGCTCATCCGCGGCACCGGTGACGGCGACGTCCTCTACACCAACTCGACGCTCGCGCTCGATGCCGATACCGGCGAGCTGATGTGGTACTTCCAGCACCTGCCGCGCGACAACTGGGACCTCGACAGCCCGTTCGAGCGTCTGCTGATCGACGCCGAGGTCGATGGCGTCATGCGCCAGCTCGTCGTCACCACCCCCGGCAAGAACGGCATCACCTTCGCCGTCGACCGGGCGACCGGCGAGTTCGTCTGGGCGACGGAAACGATCTACCAGAACGTCGTCTCGGAGATCACGCCGGAAGGCCGCGCGGTCGCCAACGTCGAGATCATCCCGACGGCCGAAGGCCAGCAGGTCGAGTTCTGCCCGGCAATCGGCGGCGGTCGCCTCTGGCAGGCCACCTCCTACAGCCCGCGGACGGGTCTCTTCTACCTGCCGGCGGCCAACACCTGCGCCACCCTTTCGCCGGTGCCGCAGAACCTCACCGTCGGCGGCGCGCCGGCGGGCATCCAGGGCGGTCCGACGACCCTCGCCCCCGGCGCCACGGGCGTTGGTTCGATCCACGCTCTCGCCGTCGGCGACGGCGCCCATGCCTACGACCTGCAGCAGGCCAACCGCTACACCAGCTCGATCCTGACCACGGCTGGCGGCCTGATGTTCGTTGGTGACGGCGACCGTTACTTCTACGCCCTCAACGACGAGACGGGCGAGGAGATCTGGCGGGTCCGCCTGAACGCTGCCATCGGCGGCCACCCGATGACCTACGAGGTCGACGGCGTGCAGTACATTGCGGTGGCCGCGGGCCGCAGCAACCAGACCAATGCGAGCAACGTCCCCGGCGGCATCGGCGTGCCGCGCGGTTCGGGCAACTCGGTCTTCGTCTTCCGCCTCGGCGACTAGACGCGACCGGCCGCAATCCGGCTCCGGGGCGAACGCCCCGGAGCCATTTCCGACCTCGCAGGACATCGCGCCATGGCCCGTCTTCCCCGCGCGCTCGCGGCTGCTTCCGTGCTCGCCTTCGCGGTTCTTGCCCCGCTCCCCGCCGCGGCCCAGCTCAACGACGGCATCGCCGCCAACGAGCTCCTCGAGACCTGGCGGCGGCAGACCGGCAATGTCCTCCGCTTCTGCTACGACGAGGACTCGTCGACGGCCGCGTTCGACCGCGCCGTGGGGGAGGAGATCGGCACCCGCATGCTCGTCGCCGCCGAGTTCGTCCCGATCCGCGGCGGCTACGGCATCGACGGCCAGTACCTCCTCGAGGACCTGTTCGTGGCGCTGACCAATCAGTGCGACGCCGCGCTGGGCCTTGCGGTGTTCACCGGCTATCCCGTCGAGTTCACCGTCACCGAGCCCTATGTCAGCATCGATTTCGTGCTGGGGGTGACCGACCCCGCCTATGGCCGGCTCCTCGACATTCCCGCCGGCGCGCGGCTCGGCACCCAGATCAGCACGCGCGGCGAGGTCGCCTTCATCGGCTTCAACAATGTCCGCCCCGAGGCGAGCCGCTGGCTCCGCCTGCCCTACGCCGACACCGACCTCATGCTGTCGCGGCTCCTCGACGGCACGATCGTCGGGATGATCATGTACGGCCCCACCTTCCTGCAGATCGCGGCGGATCGTCCCGAAGCGGGCGCGGTCCGGCTCCTGCCGCTCGACCCGGTCCAGGGCGCGTTCGCCAATATCGGCGCCGTCCTCCTCGCGCGGAGCAGCTTCCTCCGCAGCGAGATGGACGCGGCCATCGCCTCGCTCATCGCGGACGGCTCCATCGCCCGGCTCCTCGTCTCGTCGGGCCTCGGCGACGTCCCGGCCACGCCGGGACCGCGATGAACGTCTGACGCCGTGCCGCGGCGATGATCGGAACGTCCGTCAGCGACACGTCCCCGGCGCGGCAGAAGCCGCTGCTGCGCGACGTTCTCGCCCGCCTCGACGGCGCCCGTCGCCGCGCGGTCCTTCGCGGGCTGGGCGAGTCGGTCGCGATGGCGATCGCGGCCGGCCTCGCGGCGTGGTGCCTCCTTCGCCTCGGCTTCGCGCTCGCATGGACCCCCGTCAGCGCCACGACGCTGGCGCTCGCGGCCGGGGCGGTGGCGCTCGCCGCGCTCGCCATCGGTTTCGTCTCGGCGCTTGCGGAAAGCCCGTCGCGCCTCGCGCTCGCCCGCCGGGCCGACGCCGCCCTCGGCCTCCGCGAACGCATCAGCACGGCCGTCGAGGTCGCGGATGCCGTGCCGACGGTGGTCTCGGCCGCCCTCGTTGCCGACGCCGAACGCCGGGCCGGGGCCATCCGGCCGGCCGCGATCCTCCCTCGCCGCGGCTTCGCGCCTGTCGTGCCGATGGCGCTGCTCGCGGTCTTCGCGGCGGCGCTGCTCCTTGCGCCCCTCCCGCCGGCCTCGGCCCCCGATCGGGCGCTGCCGCCGAGCCTCCTCGTCGGTGCCACCGAAGCCGAAACCATCGCTGCCGAGCTCCGGACGCTGGCCGCCGAGATCGCCGCCGACGCGGCGGAGCGCGACGATCCCTTCCTCGCGGCGATCGCGACGGCGACCGCCGCGACCGCACAGAACCTCGCCGACGGCACGCCCGTCGAACGCGCGCCGCTCGCGGCCGAGCTCGCCCGTCTCGGCGAATACGCGGCCGCGGCCTACGGCGCGACCGGCGCTCCGTCCGGCCGTGCCGAGGCGCTGTCGCGGATTGCCGGCGCCACCGCCGCCGGCCGCGGGCCGACGGGCGCGGCCGCCGCCCCGCCGTCCGGGGGAGGACCCGACGCCGCGCCCGGCGCCGCGGGCGATCCGGCGGGGTCGACGGCTCCCGGCGCGGCCGGCGAGGCCGGTACGCCCGAGCGCCTTCGCCCGGAAGGCGCCGCCGGGCCGGACACGCCGTCGCCCGGAAACCTCGCGGCGCGGCCCGCTGCCGCGCCCGAGATCACCGGGACGGCCGTGCAGGAAATCTGCAACTTCGATGCGGGCGCCGACTGCGCGGCGGCCGGCGGCGACAATCCGTTCGGCCTCGAGCGCGGCAACGTCGACCTGCCGCCGGATCCGGGTGGCGCCACGCCGCCGAATGCCGCCGAAGGGCCGGCGATGGCGAACGGCCAGCTCGTCGGGCCCGCGGCGGATGCCGGTGCCGGCGAGGCGGTCTTCGCCGGGCAGGGCACGCGCCCCCTCGGCGACGTGCCGGTCGATGGTCCCGGCCCGCTGCCGGGCGGCGGGACGATGCTGCTGCGCGACCGCGGCACCGGGACCGGCGACCGCATCCGCATCGACATGCCGCCGCCGGCCGGCGGCGCAGCCGTGCTCGAGGCGGGTACGCCGCCCGCGGGCGATTGGCGCACGCTCCCCGAGGCGCCGGTGGCGCGGCCGCTGCTGCCTCCCGCCGAACGGGCCGTCGCGGCCCGCTACTTCGTCCGCCCGGCGGAGACCGAGTGACGTTCCTCGCGCCCCTCTGGCTTCTCGCGGCGGCTGTCGGCGGGATCGTCCTCCTCCTCCATGCGACGCGGCGGCGGGAGGTTGCCGTCCCGAGCCTCCAGCTCTGGCGCCGCCTCGACGCCGGCAGTGCGAGGCGAAAGGTCCGCCGCCGTCCGCCACTGACACCGTCGCTCCTCCTGCAACTCCTCGCCGTCCTCCTCGCCGCGCTCGCGCTCGCCCAGCCGCGCATCGGTAGCCCGGCGCCGCGCGAAATCGTCTTCGTCATCGACGGCTCGGGCAGCATGCGGACGGCCGACGCCTCCGGCACCACCCGCTTCGCCGCGGCGCGGGCCGATCTCGTCGCTGCCATCAGCGGCATCGGCGCCGACGGTGACGTGCGCGTTTCCGTCGTGCGGGCCGGCGCGGACCCCGTGCTCGTGGCCGCGCGACAGACGCGGCCCGCGGGCCTCGTCCCGCTGGTCGAGGCGCTGCGGCCCGGCGACGACGCCGTCGACTGGCCGGCGACGTTTGCCGCCCTCGCGCCGCTCCTCCCGGCCGACGGAGCGGCGCGCGTGGTCGTCCTGACCGACGACGGCGCTGCCGCCGGCGCTGCGGTGCCGCAGACCGGGGCGACGGTCGAGATCGTCCGCCATGGCGATCCCGCGACGCCGGACGTGGCGCTCGCAGCCCGGCTCGTGGCGATCGACCCCGCCGCCGGCCGGTGGCGCGTCGAGGGCACGGTCACCGCCTCGGGCGGTGCTGCGGTGCCGGCGGAGGTGGCCGTCGCCCTCGCGCCGGGTGCAGTCGGCGGTCTCCTCGACTGGCAGCCGATCGCCGTCCGCGCCCCGCGGGCTTCGGCGGACGGGGAGGCGTCGCCCCTCGTTGCGCCCTTCGGCGGCGAACTGAACCTCCCCGGCGCCGGCCGGCTGCGGCTGTCCCTGGCCGCCGATGCCGCCCCGCACGACGACGCCGTGTTCTTCACCGTCCTCGGATCGCCGCAGGCGCTACGGGTCGTCTTCGTCGGGCCGCCCGACCGGAACCTCGTCCGCGCCCTCGAATCCGTCGGGCCGGTGACGGTCCAGACGGCCGAACGCGTCCCCGACGACCTGACGGGCATCGACCTCGTGGTCGTCACCACCGCGATCGACGAACGTCCGGCCACCAACGTCCTGTGGCTGGCAGGCGGGAGGATCGCGGGGGAGTCCGTTCCCGTGCCTCTCGCCGCGTCCGACCCGACGGCCTGGAACGCGTCCCATCCGCTCTCCCGGAACGTCGACTGGGCGACCCTCGAGGGCCCGCCCGCGCTCGGCGTCGAAACCCTGCCCGGCGCTGAAATCATTCTGGCGGCCGGCGACGCCCCGCTCGTCCAGGCGCGCACGACCGCGGCCGGTCGCGAGGTTCGCCTCGCGCTCGACCTCGCGGCGCCCGGCTTCGCCGACACGCCTGCCTTTCCGGTCTTCGTCGCCAATCTCGTGGCCTGGCTCGGCCCGGATTTCGGCCGCGCGACCGGCAGTCAGTGCACCGCCGGCATGCCGTGCCCGCTCGCGGCGCGCGACCTCGCGGCGCAGGTCGTCGCCCCCGACGGGAGCATCGCCTGGCGCGGCGCCGCCGGCCGGGGCCCGCTCCCACGCGGCTTCGACGCCGCGTTCGTGCCGATGGCGGCGGGCTTCTACACCGCAACCCGTGCCGACGGCACCGTGTCGGCCATCGCCGTCAACGCCGCCGCCGACGGCAATGCCGTGACCGGGCCGGCAGGCGGAACGCTTCCCGCCGCCCCGATCCATCTCGCGCCCTGGCTCGCCGCGGCCGCCTTCATTGCTCTCCTCGCCGAGGCGCTCATTGCCGGACGCGGCGCCGAGCAGTTCCTACGCCGCGCCGCGATCCGGCGCGGCGCGCCCGGAGCGGGGCGCCGGCGCGCGATCGTCGCGCTCCGCGGAGCGACGCTCGCGGCCATCCTCGCCGCCGTCCTCGCCGCGCCGCTGCCGGCCCGCGAGCCGGCCGAAGCGGTGTTCGCCGTCACGGCGGCGGCCGGGGGAGGCGCGACCACTGCCGCCGCGGCGTTCGCGGACGAAGCCGCGCGCCTTGCGGCGGATGGCCGGGTCGACGTGATCCCGGCGGCAACCGGCGACGGCGGCCGCGGCGTCGACATCGAAAGCGCGATCCGGCTCGCGGCGGCGATGCTCCCGGCGGATCGCGCCGGCCGCATCGTCGTCGCCGCCGACGGCAACGAAACGGCGGGGGCGGTCGGAGCGGCCGTGCCGGAACTCCTCGCCCGGAGCCTGCCGCTGGATTTCGAGCCGCTGGCCGCGATGCCGCCGGGCGAGGTGCTGGTGGCGCGCGTCGAAGCCGGCCGCAACGTCCGCGCCGGCGATTCGGTGCCGCTCACGGCGCTGATCTACGCCGCATCGCCGGGGCCGGCGGCGTTGGACATCGTGCGGGACGGCATCGCCGTCGCCACCCGGACGGTGGCCCTCGACGCCGGCTGGAACCGCGTCGACACGGTCGTCCCCGAGGTGGAGGGGCGGACGCTCGTCGAGGTGGCGATTTCGGCTCCCGGCGACGCCGAGCCGGGCAACAACCGCGATGGCGCCGTGATCGCCCCCCGGGCCGCGCCGCGCGTCCTCGTCGTTTCGCCCGACCGGGAGTGGGGCGCGTTCTTCGCCTCGGCCATCGACGCCCAGGGCATCGCGTCCGAGGTCATCCCGCCCGACCGTGCGCCGCGCGATCTCGCCGGCTGGCTCGCCTTCGACGTGGTCGTCCTCATGAACGTCCCCGCCCTCGCACTCACCACCGCGCAGCAGGAACTGCTCGACGATGCCGCGGGCGTCCACGGTCGCGGCCTCGTCATCCTCGGCGGCGAGAACGCTTTTGGCCCCGGCGGCTACTATGCGACCCCGCTCGAGCGGCTCTCGCCGCTGTCGAGCCGCGTGCCGCAGGAGGCGCCGCGTGCGGCGATCGTCTTCGTGCTCGACCGCTCCGGCAGCATGCAGGCGCCGGTCGACGACGTGACGCGCCTCGACATCGCGCGGGGCGCGACGCTCGGCGCGGTGGCGCTTCTCCCCGCGGAGAGCGAGGTCGGGATCGTCGCCTTCGATTCCGAAGCCCGCGTCGTCGTGCCGATGCAGTCCGCGGCGGACGGGGCGGCGGTCGCCGCGGCCCTCGCGCCCCTCGCGCCCGGCGGCGGGACGGAGCTCTTCCCGGCGATCAGCGAGGCTTTCGGCCTCCTCCGCGATTCGACGGCCGAGACCAGGCACATCGTGGTCATCACCGACGGCCTCGTCGAACCGGTCGACTTCACCGGCCTCATCGACGAGATCGTGGCGGCCGGCATCACCGTGTCGACGGTCGCCGTCGGAACCTCCGCCATCACCGACAAGCTCGAACGCATCGCCGCCGACGGTGGCGGCGCCTACCACGCCACCGCCGACTTCAAGGCGCTTCCGGGCATCCTTGCCGAAGAGGCGATGTTCCTTGCCACCTCGCCGGTGATGGTCGGGTCGCGCCCGGTCGCCGCCGTCGACTGGCGCGCCGATTTCATCGGCAATCTTCCGCCCGACTTTCCCCCCGTCGAAGCCGTGATCGCGACGACAGCCAAACCGGGCGCCGAACTCCACCTCGCCACGGTTGACGATTCCGGTGCGCCGCTGCCCCTCCTCGCCTCGTGGCGCTACGGCATCGGCCGCGTTCTCGCCTTCGCCACGCACGGCGCCGGCCCCGGCACGCTGCGATGGCTCGACGCGCCGCAATACGCGCTGCTGTGGGCCCAGGCCGTCCGCGCCTTCCTGCCGGGCATTGCCGGGCCGGGGCTCCACGTCTTCCTCGACCGCGACGGCGACGTCGTCCGCATCGCCGCCCAGCTCGTGGGCGATGACGGGCAGCCGGAGGACGGGGCGAAGCTCGTGGCGGACATCGGCGAAGCGGCGCCGCTGCCGCTCGTCCCCGCCGGCGACGGTCGCCATCTCGGCGTCTTCGCCGCAACCGAGGGCACCCACGCGGTCAGCATCACGGGGGACGGCGTGGCTGCGGTCGCCGCGATCCACGTCGGCTATCCCGCGGCGCTCGATTTCACGCGCGCCGGTCCCGGCGACCTCGGCGCCGCTTCCACCCTCAGCGGCGGGGAAAGGGTCGACGCGATCGCCGCCCTGCACACGGGAGACGCCTGGCGCCTCCGACCGTCCTGGCGGCCCTGGCTCCTCCTCGCGCTCGCGCTTCTCGTCGGCGATCTCGCGCTGCGGCAGGCCGGATGGCCCCTTCGCCGCCGGTCGCGCCTCGCCGGAGAACCGGTAGCCGAACCCGGCCCGGAGATCCCCGGCCTCCGCCGTGCCCTCCGTCCGTGACGTTTCGGCCGGACCAGTGGTCCGGCGCATTCGGAAGATACGTGTTGGCGTCGCCCGACTTCTGCGCTGGTCTTTGTTCCCCTCGCCCCGTTCGGGGAGAGGGGTTCTGAGCTTTGCGAACCGAACGTTCCCCCGGACTTGATCCGGGGGAAGAAGGGCGAGGGGGGCGCCGCCCCGCAGAAACTCACGACCCGGGCCCCCTCACCCTTCTCGCGAGGTTCGGCTTCGCCTCACCAGGCTGCGAAGACCTCTCCCCGATCGGGGAGAGGCGAAGAGAGCGGTCGCTCCGGGAACGATCCCATTACGGATTGGCCGGCGGGGTCATCGGCGTGGCCGGCGTCATCGGCGCCGCGCCGCCGGTGGCGGCCGTGGTGAGGTCGAGGAAGCACGCTCCGGCCACGATCTGGGCGAAGACGCCGTCTTCGAGATCGGCCGTCTGCCCTTCGAACGGGCTGGTCAGCGTGCCGCCTTCCTCGAGGAGGTTCAGGACCTCGACGAGGCCGGCGGCGTCGGCCGGCATCCCGGCCGGGGCCTCGGCGCCGGCGCCGACGATGGCTCCCGTCAGCGCGACGGTCGGGGCGGCGGCGTCGGCTGCCGGCGGAGCCGCGCCTTCAGCCGGCGGGCACATGATGGCGGCGCCCGTCGGCTCGGCGCCCGTGAACTCGATGTGCCAGCGGATCGAATTGTTCTGTTCGTCGACGAGGAACCAGCCGGTGCCTTCGCCGGAGCCGGCGAGCATGGCGGTATGGGTCGCGGTATCGGCCGTCACCTGCGCGTCGGTCGCCGGAGCGGGCGCCTGGGCAAGCGCGGCCACCGAGGTGCCGATCAGAAGAAGAGCGGCGGTGCCGTAGCTGATGTTCTGCCTGGTCATGTCGAATCCTCTCGCTGGACGGCCTCTGCCGTCGAAGGAAGAACCTCCCCGGCGGGAAGGTCGGATACGTCCGGCGCGAGGACAGGCGAGATCATCCCGGCCGCCACAACTGGCAGCGGCCTCCGATCGTCATTGCTGTCTGGTATTTGTGGGCGCCGAACTGCGCACCCCAACAATGTTTCCATTCCAAACGCAGTTCCGCGGCGCTTCCGTTCGTACGATTTCCGGCGGCGAGTTCCATCGCGGGCGCTCTCTCGAAGCGAGAAGCAGGCGCCCTGTCGGGCGACTGCTTCAGCAACGCCGTCGAACTGCGGAAATCAGCCGGTTCGGCGCATCGTGCCCGGCCAGAATCGATCCCCGCTGGCGGCAAGGGCGGCCGGCGCGGGCTGCATCGCCCCGCCGGCAATCACCCCGTCTTCGAGTTCCATCGCGGCCTGGAGCCAGTAGTCGAGGTCGCGGCCGTCCTGGCGGCCGTTGACCTCCCACAGCCGGTAGGCCCGGAGGCGGATCTCCTCGTCGGTCGGAACGGTCGTCGGCATTGTGGCCTCCCTTGGTCCATGCGGTGGCTCAACCATGGCGACGGAGACCGGGTTCCCGCGCCGGGGTCGAGCGTTCGGAAGCGCTCCCTCCGCAGCCCCGGATCACCGCGACGGTCGGAATTCCGCGGCCGGTTACGGTTTGAAAGGAGAGCGCGCTGCATGGTGCCGCGAGCGGCCGCGTCTGGGGCGTGCCGCCCCGCCATGTCCGCAGGAGCCATTCGTGTCGTCCCGGCCCGAGCAGTCCCCGCACCGCGTCGAATTCCTCAGCGACGGCGTGTTTGCGATCGCCCTCACGCTCCTGACGATCGACGTGGTCGCGGCCACGAAGATGACCGAGCCCGGCCAGTCGCTGTTCGATCACCTCATCCACGAATGGCCGGCGATCATCGCCTATCCGATCGGCTTCACCACGCTCCTCGTCATCTGGGTCAACCACCACCGCATCTTCCAGTTCGTGGCCCGCGTCGACACCGGCCTCCTCTGGATCAACGGCCTCATCCTTCTCCTCGTCGCCGGCACGCCGATCCCGACGGCGCTCCTCGCCGAGCACGTTCCCGGCCCGGAGGAGGCACTGCCCGTCGCGCTCTATCTCAGCACCTTCGTGCTGATCCCGGCGCTGTTCTTCATCATGTGGGTCTATGCCGAATGGCGCGGGCTGCTGTCCCCGGCGCACGACCCGCTCGGCTTCCGCGGCATGAAATGGATCTATCTCGGCGTCGCGATCTGGGACGGCGTGGCGCTGGTGCTGGGCTATTTCGGCAGCGTCCTCAGCCTCGTCCTCCTCTTCGCCTCGTTCGCCGCGATCGCCTCGCCGGGCAGCGCCTCACGCGTCGTCGAGCGGCTGCGGCTCCGCCGGAGCGGCACAGCCGCGCCGCGCCTCGACGAAAGCCGCGGCGGTTAGCGTCGGCATGGCTGGGGCCTCTTACCCCGGCAGCAGGGTGAGACCGGGCGTGGGGGTGGCGGCCGGGGCGGGCGTTGCCGCCGGTGCCGGCGCCGTGGGCGCGGTCGTCGTCAGGTATTCCGCCGACATGAAGCCGCGCGTTCCCGTGGCCGGGTTCACCACTTCGCGCCACCCTTCGGTCGTGCCGACGACGTCGACCCGCGCCCCGCGCGGCAGGACTTCCAATACCGCCCCGCCGGCCTGCGGCGCGGCGCGGAGGTTGAGCGAGGTCGCGTTGACGTACATCGCCTCCGCCGGAGGCGCCGCGGGGGTCGGGGCCGGCGTGGGCACCGGCGCGGGCGTGGGGGTAGGCGGCGGCGTCACAACGGTCAGCGCCGGCTCCGGGGCGGCCGCCGGCGCGGGCTGCACCTCCGCCGCTGGCGGGGTGACCGCGGCAACGCCGGCCGCCGTCACCGCTGCCGTCGTCGTGGCATCGGTCGCCGGCGCGGCAACCTCCGGCGGACGATAGCCTTCGGTGGAAATAGGGACGGGCTGGCTGAGGACGTAGGCCAGGATCACGATGACCCCGAGACCGATCCACAGGATTGGGCCGCGATAACGTCGCCTCATGCGCCCATGTCCCTCAATCCTGCGCGCCGGTCAACAATGCGCGCGCCTTCGCTGCGCGGCATGACCGATATTCCCATCCGCGGCGGTGACGGCGGATGGGGGCGTTCGTCCCCCAGGCGAATGGTTCGGCGTAATCGGATCGTTCCCGGAACGACCGCTCGTTTCGCCTCGCCCCGACGGGGCGAGGGGAGCAGGCACGAGTGCAGAGGCCGGCGACGCCAGCACGGAAATCTTCCGGCTGCGTCAATCCATCAGCTCTGCCGCGCCCCCGCATGCAGCATCTCCACCGCGTGCTCCATCGAGCCGGCCCGCACCACCTCGCCGGCATTGACGAAGAAGATCTCGTCGGCGCTTTCGATGGTGTTGAGGCGGTGGGCGATGACGACGCGGGTGGTGTGCGCCGGCAGCTGGCGGAGGATCGCCTGGAGAAGCTGCTCCGTCACCGTGTCGATGTTGGCGGTCGCCTCGTCGAGGATGAGGAGGTCGGGGTTGCGCAGCGCCGCGCGGATGAAGGCGATCAGCTGCTTCTGGCCGAGGCTCATGCCCTCGCCGGTCGCGACCACTTTCGTGTCGAGCCCTTCGCCGAAGCGGTCGAGGAGCGCGGTGAGGCCGAGTTCGCGGAGCCGCGCCAGCAGCCGCTCGTCCGACCATTCGGCGGCGGCGCGGTTGCCGTAGAGGATGTTGTCGCGGACCGTGCCGGTGAACAGGTACGGCTCCTGCAGGATGAAGCCGATCCGCTCCGTCCGCTCCGCCGGGTCGTAGGCGCGGATGTCGCGGCCTTCGAGGAGGACCCTGCCCGAGGTCGGGTCGTAGAGCCGCGCCATCAGCGAGGCGGTCGTGGTCTTGCCGCCGCCGGTCGGGCCGATGAACGCGTAGGTCTTTCCGCGCTCGAGCTCGAAGCTGGCATGGCGGATGACGTCGGTTGCCATGCCGGGATAGCGGAACGTCACGTCCTCGAACGCGAGGAGCGCCCCGGAGGCGACGGGCGGCGAGGGGACGACCGGCAGGTCGGTCTCCATCGCCAGCACCTCGGAGACCCGGTCGAGGCCGGCGAGCGCGAGCTGGAGCGACGACCATATGGCCGCGAGCTGCCGGAGCGGCTGGTAGAAGGTGTTGGCGTACAGCATGAACGCGATGAGGACGCCGATCGACAGCGCGTCGTCCCGCACCAGCACGATGCCGTAGACGATCACCGTCGCCGTCCCGAGCGCGGCCGCAAGACCGTAGAGCGGGATGAAGATGTTCGACGCCACGCCGGCGGTGATCGACGCCCGGTAGTTCGCCTGGTTCGCCGCCGCGAACTTCGCACGGAAATAGTCGAGCCGGTTGAAGGCGACGATCACCTTGAAGTTCTGGAGGCTCTCCTGGATCTCGCCGGAAAGGCCGCCGAGCGTCTGGAGGCTCCGGAAGCTCGTGCGCTTCACCCACGGTGCGATCAGCCGCGTCACGACCAGCACCAGCACCGCCGGCACGAGCGCCGCGAGGCCGAGCCGCACGTCGAGCGTGAGGAGGAAGATCGCCGCGCCTGCCATCATGAACGCGTTGGCGAGGAACTGCACCAGCGCCTGGGCGAAGAACTGGTTGAGCTTGTCGGTGTCGTTGTTGATGCGGGAGATGAGGTCGCCGGAGCGGTTCTGGTTGAAGAATGCGACCGGCAGCGACTGCAGCTTCTCGAACAGCGTATTGCGGAGCTTGAACAGGATGCGGCGGCCGACCGAGCCCATCGTCCGGCTCTGCACGTAGGAGGCGCCGAGGGTGACGAGGAAGAACCCGAGGAGGATCGCCGACCAGCGCAGCACGCCCGGATAGTCGCCGGCGACGATGTAGGTGTCGACGACGTGGCTGATGACGAGCGGTGTCAGGAGCGACATCGCCGACGTCAGCGTGATCGCGCCGAGCGCCACGGCGACGCGCCAGCCCTCGCTCGACATCAGCGGGATCAGCCGCCCGATCGCGCGCCGGACGGATTCGTTCCGGGCGGCGTCAGCCGTGTTGAGCCGATAGTCCATAGTCGTCCGTGCTTTGCTGCGAGAGCTTGATCTGGGCGTATTCCGGCGAGACCGCCATGAGGTCGGAATGCGTGCCGCTGGCGAGCAGCCTGCCCTCCATCAGGAGGATGATCTTGTCGTAGGTCTCGACCGGCGCCACCTTCTGCGTCACCGAGACGAGCGTGATGCCGGGGTAGTTGCGGGCGACGTTGTCGAGGATCTTCTTCTCGGTCCGGACGTCGACGCGGGCGGTGAAATCGTCGAGGAGGAGGACGCGCGGCTCGAGCGCCAGCGCCCGCGCCAGCATGATGCGCTGCTTCTGCCCGCCCGACAGCGACGTGCCGCGCTCCGACACGATCGTGTCGAGGCCCTGCGGCAGTCCGGCGACGAAATCGCCGAGTTCGGCCGTCTCGATCGCCTTCCGCAGCGACGCGTCGTCGACCTTGCTCGAGAACGCGATGTTCTCGCGGAGCGTGAGGTTGAAGGTGATACTGTCCTGGAAGACGAGGCCGATCTGCCGGTGGAGGGCTTTCCGGTCGTACTCCGCGAGCGGCCGCCCGTCATAGCGGACGACGCCCGCCTCCGGTTCGATCAGCCCGCTGAGCGCATAGAGAAGCTGCGTCTTTCCCGCCGCCGTCGGCCCGATGATCGCCGTCCGCGTCCCCGCCCTGATCTCGAACGACACGTCGTCGAGCGCCGCGCGCTCGCCGTAGCGGACCGTGAGATGCTCCACGGCGATGTCGCCGCGGATATCGACGTCGAGCGTCCCGCCGGGCTTCGCCGCCGGTGCGTTCAGCACCACGGCTATCCGGGCGTAGGAGGCGCGCGCCTGGTTGATGACGTTGGACATGAACCCGATGAGGATGATCGGGAAGATCAGGATCGCGAGATACGAGTTGAAGGCGGCGAAATTGCCGAGGCTCATCGCGCCGGAGATGACGAAATGGCCGCCGAGCGCCACGATCGCGAGCGTGGCGAGGTTCGTCGCGAAGATCACGATCGGGATCATCAGCGCGAACAGCCGCAGCAGCTTCATGCCGATCTCGCGCGACGCCTCGTTCGCCGCGAAGAATTTCTGGTACTCGCCTGCCTGGCTGTTCACGAGGCGGATCAGCGAGGAGCCGAGGATGCTCTCGGAGATGACCTTGTTGAGCCAGTCGATCGCGCCCATCGCCTGCATGAAGAGCGGCCGCACCCGCTTCGACAGGGTGCGGAAGGTGACGGCGATCGCCGGCACCACCAGGAGCACGACCAGCGCGAGCTTCCAGTCGATGAGAAGGAGGAGCACCGACGCGCCGACGATCAGGAACAGCGACGAGATGATCGTCGCGAACGCCTGCGCGATGAAGCTCTTCACGCCATCGACGTCGGACGAGAGGTTCGTCAGCAGCTTCGCCGGCGTCTCGCGCTGGACATAGGCGAAATCCTGCTCGGCGATCTTTGCGATGAGCCGGAGGCGGAGGTCGCTCGCCGCCCGCTCGGCGGCATAGGTCTGAACGAGGCTCTGGAGATAGGTGAAGACGAACGCAACGAGCGCGATCGCGGCGAATTCGATCGCAAGGCCCGTGAGATTGAATGCCGGGTTCGCCGCGCCGTCGATCCCGCGCGCAATCAGCCGCGGCGTGACGAGGTTGAGCGCATTGCTCGCTATCGTGAAGATCACCAGGAGTGCGATCCACCCCCGGTAGGGTTTCAGCAGCGACAGGAGGCTCGGCCCCTTCGGCGGCCTGAATCCGCCCGGCCCGCCCGGACCGCCGCCGGGGCGCCCGGCGAGGCCCTGCTGCCCGCTCGCGGGCCCGCCCGCGACCGGTGCCCGCGCCGCACCCGCGCCGTCGGGCACCGCAGCGCCGCCGCTCCCGCTCCGGCTCGCGCCTTCCCTGTCGAGTGTCGTCTCGCGCGCCATCAGCTGCCTTGCCGGAACCCGGAAACAGAAAACACCCCGCCCGGCCACGCCGGCCGCACGTCCCGCTCACGGGCGCCTACATGGTATCCGACGCCGCACTTTGCGCTACCCGAACGGGGAGGTTCGGCAAAAACAGAACCTCTGGCGCGGTTCGCCCCGCCACCCGCGAGGGGCCTGTTGCGTTCGGAAGATTCCGTTTTGCAGTCACGCGCCGCACCCCGTCCTCGGGCAGGTGAGGATCGCCGGCCTTCGTGCTAAGGGCGCTGCCATGTCCCGCCATCCCGCCCGCGTTGCGGCCATCCTCGCCTTCGTCGTCTTTGCCCTGCCGGCGCTCGGCCAGCCGGCACCTGCCTATGTGCCGGGCGCGCCGCCGGCGCCGGGCACCGCGGCCGACATCGCCGACCACGCCGCCGTCGCCGGGACCTGGTCCGCCGCGCGCCTCGCGCTCGCCGACCGCGACCGCGTCCTCGACCCCTTCGCGGCCTTCTCCGGCGTCCTCGGTCCCGGTTTCACGCCGGCGTACCTGCCGGCCACCACGCAACTGCTGACGGACGTCCTCTACGCCGCGAGCGCCGCTGCGGTCGCGGCCAAATGGCCCTTCCACCGGCTCCGGCCGTTCGTCGCCGATCCGGCGCTCGCCCGCTGCCCCGGCAGCGATCTCCTCGAACCCAACCGCTCATGGCCGTCCGGCCACGCGGCGATCGGCTATGCCTGGGCACTCCTCCTCGCCGACCTCGTGCCGGCGCGCGCCGAAGCGATCCTCGACCGTGGCCGCGACTACGGCGTCAGCCGCGTCGTCTGCGGCTTCCATTGGCCGAGCGACATCGTCGAGGGCCAGGCGGTCGGGGCGGCGGTGGCCGGGCGCATCATCGGCGACGCCGGCACGGCTCCGCTCCTGGCGGCGGCGCGGGCCGAGCTGAGCCGGATCACCATCCGGTGACGAGGCTAATCGGCGCGATCGTCGCAGCGATATCCCGTTGATACAATTGGATACACTTATTCGGAGACGGTATAAACTGAGGCGATCGCTAGTTCGGCCGCAGAAAACAGAGTCGATTCAGATTTCGGCGCTGCTAATACTTGTTGCATTACCAACCCGTCATGATTCTGTAATCCCGCTGTCATCCGGCCTGCCTTAGCCCGATCGGGTGACGGCCGCGCCGCCGCCTTCCGCCGACCGCTCCGAGTCGGGCGGCGGGCCCCGGTCCGGCGCCGGATACGCACCAGAAACGGGAAGACCCATGACGATGATTCAGCGGCGCCGGACCATGAGCGCCTCCCTCGCCGCCGGCCGGACGCTCGTCCGCCTCGGCACCTCGGTCGCTTCGATCGCGATCCTCGCCGGCGCCGCGAGTGCGCAAACGCCGGCCGGCGGCGGGACCGCGGTGCCGGCCGACGGACCGCAGGTCAACCTCGTCTTCGGCGGCGCCGGCAACGAGCGCCGCGAGATCGTCGCCCAGTTCGACACCGATGGCGACGGCGTCCTCGACGCCACCGAGCGCGCTGCCGCGCGCGCCTTCATCGCGGCCAATCCGGCCGCGGGCGGCGGCCCCGGCGGGGCGTTCCGGGCGGGGCAGGGCGGCGCCCGCGGTCCCGGCGGGGCCGTCCTCGTCGGACCCGACGGCGTCCAGCGTACCATCCCCCTCGGCCCGGACGGCCAGCCGATGCTGCCGCCCGGCTTCGGCGGCGCGACCCTGTTCGACGGCAGTCCGGCCGCCGCGGCTGCGGCAATGCCGGCCGTCGATCCCGCGACGCTCGACGAAGCCACCGTGAACGCCGCGCTTCGCGCCGCCGTCGTGGCGCTCGCCGACGCGGAGTTCGGGGCGCTCCCGGCCGAGGCCCGGGCCGTGGTCGTCGAATGCGTCGTCACCGCGACCGCGGCGCTGCCGATCGCCGACCGTCAGCTCCTCGTCGATGTCGGCTTCGATCCGAACGACGAGCTGATCGCCCGCTTCGAGGCGAACCTTCCCGGCGTCGAGGCGGCGGTCCGCGCCTGCCTCCCGCAGTTCGCCGGCGGCGGGCCCGGCGGTGGCCGTGGCGACGCCTTCGCGATCGGCGGCCCCGGCGGCGGCGAAGCCCGCGCCACCGAGACCGGCACCACCGGCGTCGGGCTCGCGCCCGCCGATGTCGCGACCTACGCCGGCGTGCCGCTCTACGACACCTCCGTCATCCGGACGATCTTCCTCGAGTTCGGCTACGCCGACTGGGAGGCGGAGCTCGAAGCCTTCTACAACACCGACGTCCAGGTGCCGGTGACGGCGACCGTCGACGGCGTGGCCTACGAGGACGTCGGCGTCCGCTTCCGCGGCAACACGTCCTTCATGATGACGCCGGCCGGCCTGAAGCGGCCGATCCGCCTGAAGTTCGATTTCGTCGAGGAGAACCAGAACCTCGAAGGCTACCGGACGCTCAATCTCCTCAACGGCGTCGGCGATCCCGGCTTCCTTCACCTCGCGCTCTATTCGTACATCGCCAACCAGTACATCGCAGCGCCCAAGGTGAACTATGTCCGCCTCGTGGTGGACGGCGAGAACTGGGGCGTCTACGCGAGCCAGCAGCACTTCAACCGCGATTTCGTCGAAGACTATTTCGGCTATGGCGGCGACGGCGTTCGCTGGCAGGTGCCCGGCAGCCCCGGCGCGCGCGGCGGCATGGAGTATCTCGGCGACGACATCGAGCAGTACCGCGCGATCTACGAGATCGACAACCAGGACAATGACGAGAGCTGGAACGCCCTCATCGACATGTTCAGAGTGCTGAACGAGACGCCGGGCGAGAACCTCGTCGCCGAGCTGTCGCCGCTCCTCGACATCGACGGCGCGCTTCGTTTCCTCGCTCTCGAAGTCGTCCTCAACAACTCCGACGGCTTTTACGCCCGCGCCAGCGACTACTACATCTACCTCGACCCGGACGGGCAGTTCCACGTCGCGCCGCACGACATGAACGAGACGTTCTCCGAGCGGAACGTCGACCCGCTGACGGGGCTCGACGACACGTCGAAAGCGCTCCGCTCGCGGCTCTTGGCAGTTCCGGAGCTCCGCGCGCGCTACCTCGAATACGTCCTCGACATCGCCACGAAATGGCTCGACTGGGACACGATCGGCCCGATCGCCACCGCCTGGCACGACCTCATCGATGCCGACATGGCGCAGGATACGCGAAAACTGTTCAGCTACGAGGCGTTCCAGGCGAGCGTTGCGGAACTCCGGGATCAGATCGAGGCTCGGCGCCAAGACATCCTCGCCACCGTGCCCGGCCTCATCGCCGCGATCGAGCTGACCGAGGCCGAGAAGGCCGACAATGCCGCGGCGATCGCGACGCCCGCCCCCGGCGCGCGGATCGCCGCCGCCGGCGCTGCGTCCGCGGCCGCGGCGCCAGCCGCCCCGACGGCGGCCGCGGCCGGCACCGCCACCGCGACCTTCGCCGCCGGCGACGGTCCGGCGGGCTGGACGATCGCCGCGGGGGAGGGCGGTGCTGTCGTCACCGACCCTGCCGCGGGGACGTATTTCGCCTTCGCCGCCCTGACGGACGGTTTTGGCGACAACAAGCTCGACCAGTGCGTCGCGGTCGACCCCGCTTTGCCGCTCGAGATCGCCTACACCGTCTACGCCGCCATCGCCGACCCGACCGGCCTCGCCCTCCGCGTCAACCCGACGTTCTTCGCGACGCCGGCCGACTGCCTTGCGGCGGTCGCCGCCGACGACAGCGATGCGGCGCAGGGCGGTGCGCGCGCCGACGAGGACCTCGATTTCGCCCTTGGCGCCGGCGACGGCGCTGCCCTCCTGACCCGCACTGCTGCGGACGACGCCGCGCTCGCCTACGCCGCCGGCGACATCCCGGCCGGCGCCACGACGATGCGTCTCAGCGTCCGCGCCCGCGACCGCTCGGAACAGGCGACCGCGCCGACGCTCGGCATCGTGTCGGTCACCGCCACGCAGGGCGGCGCCCAGCTCGTCCAGAACCCCACCTTCACCGGAGCGCCGGCGCTCTAGAGCATGATCCGAAGAAGTGGCTGCCGGTTCTTCGAAAAGATCATGCTCCATCAAGGAACAAGGCGACCAGCATGATCCGAAGAAGTGGCTGCCGGTTCTTCGAAAAAGATCATGCTCCATCGAGGAACAAGGCGACGAGCATGATCCGGCTTCAACGGATCATCTAGGGGAAAGATCAGGCTCCTTCAGTCAAATCGGCGACTGGCGTGATCCGGCTCGGTCGGATCGCGCCTGGCGCGCCGGCCGCCCCGGAGGCGACGTCAATGCAGGCAATCACCACCGACCTCATCGTGGAGCTCGTGCTCCGCTTCGCCATCGACGTCGCCGCCATGGCCGCGCTCGTCTTCGGCCTCTACTACCGCCGCTATCGCGACAAGGAGCTCGTCATCACGGCGGGGATGTTCAATCTCTTCGCCTTCGTGATCCTCACCATCCTGTCGAGCGTCGAATTCGGCATCGCGGCGGGATTCGGCCTCTTCGCGGTCCTCGCGCTCTTCACGCTCCGATCGGAGGAAATCTCGAAGACCGAGATCACCTATTTCTTCGGCAGCGTGGCGATCGCCGTCATCTGTTCGATCCAGGGGACCGAGGTGGCCTTCGTCGCCATGGTCGTCGCGGTGGTCCTCGTCGCGGCCTGGGTGATCGACCATCCCAACATGCTCGCCTCCGTCGACACGGTGAAACTCACCCTCGACCGCATCGACCGCGGCGCGCTGTCCGATCCGGAGGAGACGAAGCGCGCTCTGTCGGCGCGGCTCGGCGTCGACGTCATGTCCTACCGGATCACCTTCATCGACTACGTCAACGACGTCGTCCGCGTCACCGCGCACTACCGCACCCGCGCCGGCGTTCCGACGGCGCTTCCGGCGGAGCCGCACACCGCTCTCCCCGCCGTTCGCGACGGAGGGGCCTGATGGACCTCCGCCTCGACCGCTTCGCCGGCATCGGCCTCGCCGAGCTCGACGAGCGCGCAAAGCTCGATGAACGGACCGACCAGAAATACGTCGTCCCCGAGACGGCGCTCGCGGCGGCGTTCGACGACCTCGCCGAGGATTTCGACGTTCTCGACATCGCCGGGCGGCGGTCCTTCGCCTACGATTCCATCTATTTCGACGGGCCCGGCCTGCCGAGCTTCGTCCATCATCGCCAGGGCCGGCGCATCCGCTTCAAGGTGCGCATCCGCAACTACGTCGACGCCGGCGCCTCGTTCCTCGAAGTGAAGCTGAAGGGGAAGCGCCGCGCGACCGTGAAGCGCCGTCTCGCGCTCGCGCCGGGCGGAGCGCTCGACGCCGCCGGGCTCGCCTTCATCGAAGGCGCCTACGCCGCCCTCTACGGCCGCGATTTCGACTGCGACCTCGTCCCCTCGCTCCGCGTCGGCTACCACCGCACCACCCTCGTCGCCCGTGCCGGCGGCGAGCGGATCACCATCGACCGCGAGGTCGCGTTTGCCGGCGATGCCGGTCTCGTCGCCGCGCGCCCCGGCGTCGCGATCGTCGAAACGAAATCGCACAATGGCCGCGGCCTCGCCGACCAGGTTCTCCGGCGCCTCCACCAGCGTCCGGTGGCGCACTGCTCGAAATACTGCGTCGGCGTCTCGGCGCTCGGCAGGGCCGACCATGACGGCCCGTTCCGTCCCGCCATGACGCTGCTCGGCATCCGCGGCTGAACGGATCGGGCTTCAGCAATCACGGAACGGACGGGCCGGCCTCGACGCCCCGTGGGAGCATTCGGCGATGGAGATCGTCCCTTCCGCTGCGCGATGCGCCCGCCGCTTGACCTCCGTCAGCCCAAATGCTCATCGCTGACCCGATCCGTCAGGAGGACATCCGCGTTGAGCCGCTACTGGTCCGAACTCGCCCGCCGGCTTTCGCCCTATGTCCCCGGCGAACAGCCGCGCATTGCCGGGCTCGTCAAGCTCAACACCAATGAGAGCCCGTTCGGCCCGTCGCCGCGCGCGATCGCAGCCATCCGCGCCGCGGCCGGCGATGCCCTGCGGCTCTACCCCGACCCGCAGTCGACGCACCTCCGCGAGGCGCTCGCCCGCTATCACGGCGTCACTCCCGCCCATGTCTTCGTCGGCAACGGCTCCGACGAGGTTCTGGCCCATGCCTTCGCGGCGCTCCTGAAGCAGCCGGCGCCGGTCCTCTTCCCGGACGTCACCTACGCCTTCTATCCCGTCTATTGCCGGCTCTTCGGCATCGATTTCGAGACGGTGCCGGTCGACGGCGCGTTCTGCGTGGACCTCCGGTCCTATCTCGGCCGCGGCGGCGCCATCGTCATCGCCAACCCGAATGCGCCGACCGGCATCGCGCTGTCGCCGGACGACATTGCCGGCCTCCTTCGCGCGCGCCCGGACGTGCCGGTCGTGATCGATGAAGCCTATGTCGATTTCGGCGGCGAGACGGCCATCCCGCTCGTTGCCGAACACCAGAACCTCCTCGTCGTCCGGACGTTCTCGAAATCCCGTGCGCTGGCGGGCCTCCGTGTCGGCTATGCCATCGGCGACCCGGCCCTCATCGAGGGCCTCGTGCGGGTGAAGGACAGCTTCAACTCCTACCCGCTCGGCCGGCCGGCCGAGGCGGGTGCCGTCGCCGCGATCGAGGACGAGGCGCATTTCGAGGCGATGCGCTCGGCCGTCATCGCCAACCGCGAGAGCCTCGCGGCGTCGCTGCGCGGTTTTGGCTTCGAGGTCCTGCCGTCGCAGGCGAACTTCCTCTTCGCGCGCCACCCGGCCATGAGCGGCAAAGCCCTCGCGGCGGCGCTCCGCGACCGGGCGATCCTGGTCCGCCGCTTCGACGTCCCGCGCATCGCCGATCACCTCCGCATCACCGTCGGCTCCGCCGATGAGATCGGGCGGCTGACCGCGGTGTTGGCTGAGATCGTTGGGGTCGTGAGTAGTGAATGGTGAATGGTGAGCAGCAAGTAGCGAATAGGGAATAGCGAGTAAAATTGGAGCCACGCTTTATTACTCACTACTTCACTGCTCACTTTACTTAACTACTCACTATTCTCTTACTCACCATTCGCCACATCCTCACTATTCGCTTACTTCCTCTTCCCTTCACCCCTCCCGCCACGCCCGCCGCGACGGGTCGGGCGGCAGCCCGATGTCGCGCCGCAGGTGGTCGGAGAGGGGCGTTTCCGATCCGATGCGCTCGCCCCTTGGCCGGAGCCGGCCGAAAGTCGCGCCGATCGCCTGGAGGGCCGGGCCCGCGAAGGCGAGGCGCGCCAGGATGGTGGAATGCCGGGCCGCTGCCCGGTCGTCGATCCGTGCAATAGACATCGCCGTGCCGCACTGGTCCTCCCAGTTACGGTCCCAATTTCGAAAGTAGAACGACGGACCGGACGGCGGCGAGCGCGCGTGCTGCGCCGGCACCGGCGATCCAGGTAGAGTTAAAGGTGGGAAAGATCCGCGGCCGGCGAACTGATGCCGGCAATACTGCTTACGAGCAGCGCCCGCTCATTCGGAGCCGGCGAAAGTATCCCACTCGGTACTGCGAAGGGTCATTGGAATTCATGCGGCCCTCCTTTCCGGTGGGTCTGGGCGACGGAAGGGCAGTCGTATAGGCCCCATGCACGCGATACGGAAGAGGGCAAGCAGAATTTTTTCGTGCCGCAGTCGCGGTGTGTCGGCCGGGCCACATGCGAACTCCGCGCCGGCAACGAAATCCCGGTTTCCTGCCGTTTTTCAAGCCAACATGGATCAGAACGGGTGCCGGTTCGCTTCTATCGTTAAGGCCTGTGACGGAATTACGGCGGCGGCCCGAATCGGCGCTGCTGGTTGACTGGCGGGAAAAGTCGCTCCCAGACTGAGGGGCCGGGCCCGCTTTCTCCGGCAAAGACGTGGGTAAACGCCGCAAAGGAGAGCTCCACAAATGAAATTCGTCCCATTTGCCAAGTTCGCAGCGGTAGCCGCCGCGCTGGCAATCAGCTTCTCGGCGACTGCGGGAGCGCAAACGCTTCGCACCTTCAACGGCGGCGAGCCCGCCTCGCTCGATCCGCACCGGGTTTCCGGCGACTGGGAGAACCGGATCGTCGGCGACTATCTCGAAGGCCTGATGACCGAGGACGCGAACGCGACGCCGATCCTCGGCCAGGCCGAGGCCTTCACCATTTCCGATGACGGTCTGACCTACACCTTCGTCATCCGCAGCGATGCGATGTGGAGCGATGGCACCCCCGTCACCGCGCAGGACTTCGACTACGCCTTCCGCCGCCTGTTCGATCCCGCCCGCGCGGCCGAGTACGCGTATCTCCAGTACCCGATCAAGAATGCCGAGGCGATCAACGCCGGCGAAATGCCGATGGATCAGCTCGGTGTCCGCGTAATCGACGATCGGACCATCGAATTCACCCTCGAGCAGCCGACGCCGTACTTCGTCGATGCTCTCGCCCACTACACCGCCTATCCGCTGCCGCGCCACGTGGTCGAGCAGTTCGGCGACGCGTGGGTGCAGCCCGCCAACATCGTCGGCAACGGTCCCTACAACATCGTCGAGTGGATCCCGAACAGCTACATCCACTCGGTGAAGAGCGAGACCTATTACGACGCGGCCAACGTCCAGATCGCCGAGGTGTATTACTACGCCCTCGACGACCTCGCGGCGGCCCTGCAGCGCTATCGGGCCGGCGAGTTCGACATCATGACGGACTTCCCGACCGACCAGTACCAGCTGCTTCAGACGCAGTATCCGGGCCAGGCGCACGTCGCGCCCTTCCTCGGCATCTATTACTACGTCATGAACCAGAACATGCCGCAGCTGCAGGACGTCAACGTCCGCAAGGCGCTCTCGATGGCGGTCAACCGTGACGTCATCGGCCCGCAGATCCTCGGCACCGGTGAGCTTCCGGCCTATGGCTGGGTTCCGCCCGGCACCGCGAACTATCCCTTCCCGGGCTACCAGCCCGACTGGGTCGCGCTGCCTTATGGCGAACGCGTCGCGCAGGCGACCGCGCTCATGGAAGCGGCGGGCTACACCGCCCAGAACCCGCTTCGCCTCCAGCTCCGCTACAACACCAACGACAACCACCAGCGGATCGCCGTGGCGATCGCGGCGATGTGGGAGCCGCTGCATGTTCAGGTCGAGCTGTTCAACTCGGAGACCGCCGTCCACTACGACGCCCTCCAGAACAACGACTTCGCCGGCGTCGGCCGCGCGGGCTGGCTGATGGACTACAACGACGCCATCAACACGCTCGAACTGCTGCGCTCGGACATCCAGTACAACTACGGGCGCTTCAACAACCCCGAGTTCGACGCGCTGCTGCGCCAGAGCGCGACGATCACCGACATGGCCGCGCGTGCCGTGATCCTGCGCGAGGCGGAAGTCCTTGCCATGGAGAACTACGCGGCGCTCCCGCTGTACTACTACGTCTCCAAGAACGTGGTGTCGCCGCGTGTCCAGGGCTTCGTGGACAACGCCAAGGACATCCACCGCACCCGCTGGCTCTCCCTGACCAACTAGCGGAACGCAACCGGGGCCGGCGCCGTTTGGCGCCGGCCCCACCCGGACTGGGGGTCAGGGACGATCATGCTTCGCTACGCGTTGAGGCGTATTCTTGCGGCGTTGCCGATCGCCCTGATCGCAATCACGTTGTGCTTCATCGTGATGCGGCTCGCCCCCGGCGGTCCGTTCGATGGCGAAAGGCCTCTGCCTCCGGCCGTGGAGGCCAACGTCCGGGCCTACTACAATCTCGATAAGCCGCTGATCGAGCAGTACTTCCTCTACGTCGGCGGTGTGCTGCGCGGCGATCTCGGCCCATCGATGACGTCGTACGATTTCTCCGTCAGCGACCTCCTCGGCTTCGGCATCCCGTTCACCTTCATGCTCGGCTTCTCGGCGTTCGTCATTGCGACGCTGATCGGGCTCGTCGTCGGTATCGTCTCGGCGGTCAACCAGAACCGGTGGCCGGACTACCTCCTCGTCTTCGTCGTGATGATCGGCGTGATCGTCCCGAACTTCCTCGTCGGCCATATCCTGCAGCTGATTTTCGGCGTGTACCTCCAATGGCTGCCCGCCGGCGGCTGGGGCGGGAACATCAGCCAGCTGGTGATGCCGATCACCGTCCTCGCCTGGCCGCACGCCGCCCGAATATCGCGCCTGATGCGCGGCTCGATGATCGAGGTCCTCGGCGCCAACTACATCCGGACGGCGAAAGCGAAAGGCATCGGCGAGCGCCTCGTTCTCGTCCGGCACGCCATCAAGCCGGCGCTGATCCCGGTGGTGTCCTATCTCGGCCCGGGCCTCTCTTACCTTCTCACCGGCTCGATCGTCGTCGAGAACATTTTCGGCCTGCCGGGCATCGGCCGTTACTTCGTCAACGCCGCGCTCAACCGCGACTACGGTCTCGTCCTCGGCACGACCATTCTCTACGTGGTGGTGATCCTCGTCCTGAACCTCCTCGTCGATATCCTCTACGCCTGGCTCGATCCGAAGGTGAGGTACCGCTGATGGTTGGCTTCACCGGCAAGGACGCCGTCCTCACCCGCTACGCCGAGCGTCTCCACGAACTCGACCGCTCGAAGGGCCAGTCGCTCACCCGCGATGCCTTCCGCCGCCTGCGGCGGAACAGGGCGGCGATGGTCTCGATCTTCGTCATCGTCTTCATCATCCTCGCCGCACTCATCGGTCCGCTGTTCGTCCCGTGGACCGTGAAGGAGGTCGACTGGTCGGCGTTCCGCAGCCCGCCGGACTGGGCGAAGGGCCACTATCTCGGCACCGACCAGAACGGCCGCGACCTTCTCGCCCGCCTCCTCCAGGGCACGCAGATGTCGCTTCTGGTGGCGGCCGTGGCGACGTTCGTCTCCGTCACCATCGGCGTCGTCTACGGCGCCATCGCCGGCTACGTCGGCGGCCGGATCGATGCGATCATGATGCGCTTCGTCGACATCATGTACGCGCTGCCCTACATCCTGTTCGTCATCATCCTCGTGGTCATCTTCGGCCGGAGGCCGGTGCTCCTCTTCGTCGCCATCGGCGCGCTGGAATGGCTCACGATGGCCCGCATCGTCCGTGGCCAGACGCTGAGCCTCAAGGAGAAGGAGTTCGTCGAAGCGGCGCGCGCCGGCGGCGCCACGACCCGCACGATCGTCTTCCGTCACATCATCCGGAACCTCACCGGGCCCGTGGTGATCTACGCCACGCTGACCATCCCCGAGATCATCATCGTCGAGAGTTTCCTCTCCTATCTCGGTCTCGGCGTGCAGGAGCCGCTCACCTCACTCGGAACGCTGATTTCGCGCGGGGCCGAGGTGTTCGAGGTCATGCCCTGGCTCCTCATCCCGCCGGCGGTGGTGCTGGTGACCCTCCTCCTCGGGCTCACCTTCATCGGCGACGGTCTCCGCGACGCCCTCGATCCGAAGGACCGCTGATGGCGCCGATCCTCGAAGTCAGGGACCTCAACGTCACCTTCGCCCTCCACAAGCGCGAGATCCACGCCGTCGCGGGCTTCGACCTCACGCTGGAGAAGGGCGAGACGCTGGCCGTCGTCGGCGAGAGCGGTTCCGGCAAGACGCAGGCGTTCCTCGCGATGATGGGCCTTCTCGCCCGGAACGGCGCTGCCACCGGCAGCGTCCTCTTCGAGGGCGCGGACCTTCTGAAGCTGTCGCCGTCGGACCTCGACCGCTATCGCGGCCGCGACATCGCGATGATCTTCCAGGACCCGATGACCTCGCTGAACCCGAGCCTCAGGATCGGGACGCAGCTGAAGGAGGTGCTGGTCCGCCACCGCGGCATGTCCCGCGACCAGGCGCTGAAGCGGTCGATCGAGATGCTGGAACGCGTCGGCATCCCCGAGCCGGCGCGTCGCGCCCGCGCCTATCCGCACGAACTGTCCGGCGGCATGCGCCAGCGCGTGATGATCGCGATGGCGCTCCTGTGCGAGCCGCGCGTCCTCATCGCCGACGAGCCGACGACCGCGCTCGACGTGACCGTGCAGGCGCAGATGCTCGATCTCTTCCGCGGCCTGACGCGGGATTTCGGCACCGCGCTCGTCATCATCACCCACGACCTCGGCGTCGTCGCCGGCCTCGCCGACCGGATGATGGTCATGTACGCCGGCCGCCCGGTCGAGGTCGGGCCGGTCGACGATCTCTTCTACGATCCGCGGCATCCCTACACGTTCGGCCTCCTCCAATCGACGCCGCATGTCGAGCGCGTCGGCGGCCGCCTCGTCCCCATCGTCGGCATGCCGCCGAGCCTTGCCGAGCTGCCGCCCGGCTGCGCCTTCAATCCGCGCTGCCCGTTCGTGATGGAGGTCTGCCTCAGGGAGCGGCCGCTGCTCGTGCCGCGCGTCCGCGGCCGCCCGACGGCGTGCTTCTACGAGCGCGAGCTCACCGTCGGCGCCGCGATTGCCGAGGTCGCGAAACTCGACCCGGAGACGGTGCCGACATGAGCGAGTCCCACCGCGTCGCGCTCACGGTCGAAGGGCTGCGAAAGACCTTCCCGATCCGCCACGGCCTCTTCAGCCGGCCGCTGACGCTCACCGCGCTCGACGACATCGACCTGTCGGTCGGCGAGGGCGAAACCGTCGGCATCGTCGGCGAGAGCGGTTCGGGCAAATCGACGCTCGGCCGCTGCATCCTCCATCTGATGTCTCCCGACAGCGGCAGGATCGAGTTCTACGGCCAGGAGCTCACGCATCTCTCGAAGGAAGAGATGCGGATGTGGCGGCAGGAGATCCAGGTGATCTTCCAGGACCCGCTCGCCTCGCTCAATCCGCGCCTTGCCGTCGGCGACATCATCACCGACCCGCTCCGCTCGTTCTTCCCGAACATGGGGCGGACGGAGCGGAGAGCCCGCGCGCTCCGGATGATGGACGAGGTCGGCCTCCTGCCGGAGATGATCAACCGCTACCCGCACGAGTTCTCGGGCGGCCAGGCGCAGCGCATCGGCATTGCCCGCGCGCTCATCTCCGAGCCGAAGATGATCATCTGCGACGAGCCGGTCTCGGCGCTCGACGTGTCGATCCAGGCGCAAATCCTGAACCTCCTCGCGAAGCTCAAGGAGGAGTTCAGGCTGACGCTGATCTTCATCAGCCACGACCTCTCGGTCGTCCGCCACGTCTCCGACCGCATCATGGTGATGTATCTCGGCCGGATCGTCGAAAGCGCGCCGGCGCGCGAGCTCTACGCCGCACCGAAACATCCCTACACCCGTGCCCTTCTGACGGCCGTGCCCATCGCCGACCCGAAGCGCGCCCGCGCCCGGACGATCGAGGGCCTCGTCGGCGAAATCCCGTCGCCGATCAACCCACCCTCCGGCTGCCATTTCCGCACGCGCTGTCCCTACGCCATCACCGAATGCGCCCGCGTCCGCCCGCCGCTCGAGCCCGCTGGCGAGAGCCGCAGGGTCGCCTGCATCCGCTGGAAGGAAATCGACGCCCGCGGCGTGGATGCCGTTACCCGGAAGCCAGAGGAATTGGCCGCGGCGCTGCAGTAGGACGGCAAGCCTCCGGCTACCGCTTCACCGCCAGGAGCGAGAACGCCAGCGGAATCCTGATCTGCCCCGGCGCCTGGACGAACATCTCGCCCTCCCGCACCATCGACGGGAACGGCCGCCACGGCACCATCTCGTGCTCGTGGAGGAATTCGAGTTCGAGCCCGTTCGCCTCGAGCGCGCCGATGATCGCCGAGAACGGGTGGAGCCAGCCATAGGTGCGGCTGTTGGCGAGCGGCGTGCCGTCGCCGGCATAGGATTGCGGGTCGTCCTCGATGCTCGGATCGTCCTTGGCGTTCCGCCACGGCCAGCCGAGCTCGAGCCGGCCGTCGCGCTCGGTGAACATCATCATCGCCGGGTGCCCGTCGGCGAGGTAGAGCGAGCCGCCGGGCTTCAGGCACCCCGCCACCGCCGCCGCCCAGCGGTCGATGTCCGGCAGCCAGATCGTCGTGCCCCAGCTCGTGAACACCATGTCGAAGCCGCCGCCCGTGGTGGCCGGCGCGTCGTAGACGTTCGCTTCGACGAACCGGGCGGGAATGCCGAGTTCGGCGGAGAACGCCCGCGCCGCCGCGATTGCCTTCGGCGAGAAGTCGAGTCCGGTGACATCGGCGCCGCGCCGCGCCAGCGACAGCGTGTCGATGCCGAAATGGCACTGCATGTGGAGGATGCGCTTCCCCGAAACGTCGCCGAGCTCGGCGCGCTCGATCGGCGTCAGCGTATCGGCGCCCTTGCGGAAAGCGTCGAGCGGGTAGACGCCCGTCGTGTCGCGGAGGTGCACCCCGACGCGCTCGTCCCAACTCGCCCGGTTGGCGGCAAAGTATGCTTCGTTCATTCCACCCCCCCCGATTGCACGCGGCCGGCAAAGGACATCCCCGCGCGGCTGCGCTCCCCTTCGCCTCCCTACCGCGCCGGCAGGATCAGCCGGCCCGAATGGACGTCGGACCGCAGCCGGTCGAGGAGCGCGGACGCGGGGTGGTCGGGCACGCCTGGCGGGAAGAATGCCGTGATGGCCGCCGCGACCCCGGCCCGCATCGGCGCCGTGCCGACAGTCACCTCCGCCCCTTCCGGCCAGTCCCGAAGGGCCGCGAGCGCGTCCGCGAGTGCCGCCGCCCCGGCCGCTGCGGCGGCTTCGCCTTCTGGCACATCCGGCAATGGCAGATATGCGGGTTCGACAGCGGCTCGTGCAGCCGGTAGCGCACCGCGCCGCACTGGCACCCGCCCGAAGTGAACGAAGCCCCGGTCATCGCCGACACCTCCGCTGCGGCTCCCTCGCCGCGAAGCCGCGAGTGTGGTTCGGCCTTCGCCCGCCGGGCAAGCCCCGTTTTTCGTGAACCGCTGGTGGTTTGACGCATTCGGAGCGCGCCCCGCGAGCGACCGCTTGTCTCCCCTCTCCCCGAACGGGGCGAGGGGAACAGGCGCGAGTGCAGAGGGTCTGGCGACGCCAACAGGGGATCTTCCGAATGCGCAGGACCACCAGTGACACGGGTGGCCGCCGCGGTGGATACTTCGATCGGAGTCCGTCCCGCGGTGCGCCGCCAGGAATTCGCGTTCGGAGCGTTGCCATGCGTGTTCCATCGGCCGCCCGGCGCCGCCCGGCGGCCTTCGCGTAGCCGCCGATGGCCGAAACGCCCGGCTACCGGGCACTCCTCGCCCTGAAATCGCCGCGCCGCCTCGCGCTCGGCGCGGTGCCGGCGGAGTTCGCCGACTGGCTCGACTACGCGGCCATCGTCGCCCTCCTCGTCTTCGTCTGGCAGGAAGGGCCGTTCGTCCTCGCGATCTTCGCGCTGATGGTGGTCCTCCCCTACATCCTCGTCGGGCCGATCATCCTCGCGCTGGTCCACCGTCTGTCGCTCCGGACGGTGCTCGTCGGCAGCAATGCCGGTCGGGCGCTCGTCACCGGCGGCCTCGTCTTCGCCGGCGACACGACGGTCCTCCTCGCGCTGGTGTTCCTCCGCTCGGCGGTCGATTCCGTCTTCACGCCGGCCCGGCACTCGGCCATCCAGGCGACGACGCCGGCGGCGCTCCTGCCGCTCGCGAACGGCATCCACCAGGCGATCACCCAGGTCTCGAAGATCGCGGGTCCCGCTTTGGGCGGCCTGCTCCTCGGCGTCGTCGCGCCGGCTTCGGTGTTCGCCATCAATGCCGGCCTCTCGGTCCTCGCCGCGGCGATCATGGCCTTCGTGGCAATGCCCGAACGGCCCGCCGAGGAGACGAAGGAGACGTTTCGCCAGCGCACGCTTGCCGGCCTCGACGAGATCCGGCGCAACCGGAAAGTCCGGCTCGCGGTCGCCGTCGTCGCGATGGCCTACGCGGCGTTCTTCTTCTACGACGCCCTCATCGGCCTCCTCACGGCGGAGTTCGGCTTCGATTCGACTGCCTTCGGTCTCTCGATCGCGGCCTCCGGCCTCGGCGGCGTGGTCGGCGCCCTCGTCGGCGGCCGCCTCGCGGGGCACCGGCCCTTCATCGTGATGGGCGCCGGCGCCGCGATCGGCGGCGTCTTCACCATCGCCCTGGGCGCCGCCGCCCTCGCCGGCCTTGGCGTGCCTGCCTGGCTGTTCTTCACGGCGCTGGCGTTCATGGGCGGCGCGGCGGCGCTGATGATGGTGCCGTACCGCTTCGTGGTGCAGTCGAGCGTCCCGCCCGGGCGGATCGCCCGCGTCTTCGCCGCGGGCGACGCAATCAGCGTCGCGGTGATGCTCGCCGCGCCCTTCGCCGGCAGCGCGGCCGCAAGCGCCTGGGGCACCGGCTCCGCCTTCGTCGCGGGCGGCGCGGTTCTGCTCTTCCTCTTCGC
>JADLGL010000034.1 GCA_020849325.1 Bauldia sp.
AAATGCGTCGGGCCGCTAGTTCCCGAGGGCGAGGTTGCCGCGGGTCTGGAGCTGCTGGGCGGTCAGGTCGAAGATCGACGGCGCGTCGCCGACATTGAGCGTGGGCTCGCAGGTCGGGTTGCAGCTGTAGGTCTCGCGCGTCGAGCGGCGGAAGACGGTGACCTGGAGGTCGCTCGACCGCACCGTGACCAGTTCGTCGACGATCGCGGTGCCGTCCGCGCCGAGGACGATGAGGTTCGTCGTGCCGAAACTGCGGCCGGTGAGGACGACCGTCTGCGTGTTGAGGATCGTCGCGTCGGCGATGGAGGGATTGCCGATGATCACCGAGCGCGCCGGCTCGGGGAAGCGGAGGATGACCGCCTGGTCGATCGTCACCAGCATCGCCGAGCGGTCCTGCGCCGGCGCGGGGGCCGCGGTGGCAAGCACCGAAGCGACGGCGAGGGCGCCGAGGGCGCGTGCCGAAAATCTGCTCTTCTGGCTCGGTGCCAATCGCATCAGCCGCCCCGGTAAGTCCCAATCGCGATGATGCGGGAGAGTGCGCGCGAATGGTGAATCATCGCTTAAGCGCCGAAAACCGTCGGTCCTCCTGCGATCATGTTGAACGAATGCTTTCGCCGATCGTCGAGATCCGCCTAAACCTCGTCGCGCCTTCTCTGACAATAAGCCGTTGAAATCATTCGTCTTTGTGCTGCTCGAACACGGTCGCGGCACTGGCAGCATAGTAAACAATACAGAAATAGGTCTCCGAAATAACGGGATACAGCTTAACCAATGTTCAGTGTTTGGGTCTTAGGTTTGACCTCGGTAGCGGCCCGCACGACAAGAAAAACCAGTCTGAAGCGGCAGCAATAAAAGACCGAGCCAAGAGCTGTTCAAACAAGAGTGGATGGAGACTAAAAATGAAGAATCTTCTTTCTCGCTTCCGCAAGGATGAATCCGGTGCAACCGCCATCGAATACGGCCTCATCGCCGTCCTGATCGGCGTCGCGATCATCGCCGGTGCCACGGCCCTCGGCACCACCCTCAACAGCACGTTCCAGGGCGTTGCCGACAACCCGAACCTCGGCGCCGGCGCTGGTGCCGGTGGCGACGCGGGTGGCGACGCGGGTGGCGATGCCGGCGGCGCTGGCGCGAGCGGCGGCTAGGCCCCTCGACACCTGGCGATCTTGGCCGCCCCCGGGGAACCCTTGGGGCGGCCTTTTCATTCCGGCGTTTACGTTCCGTAGGGGACAGGCCGGGACACTGGACCGGGGCAACTGGAAGAACCGGGACGATGGACGTCATCAACTACGCAGTCTTCGCCTTCTTTCCGCTGGTGATGGCCTACGCGGCGATGTCCGACGTCCTCACCATGACGATCCCGAACCGCGTCTCCCTGATCGGCATCGCCGGCTTCGCGGTCGCCGCTCCCGTCGCCGGCCTCGATCTGTCGACCATCGGCCTCCACGCTGCGGCAGGCGCCGCCTTCCTCGCCGGCGGTTTCCTAATGTTCGCCTTCCGCTGGATCGGCGGCGGCGATGCCAAGGTCGCGGCCGTCGCGGCGCTCTGGCTCGGCTTCGACCACGCGCTGGAGTTCCTGCTCCAGGGTGCGCTCTACGGCGGCGCCCTGACGATCGTCATCATCTTCGCCCGCCGCCGGCCGCTCCCCGCTTTCGCGCTGCAGCCGTGGGTGCTCCGCCTCCACGATCCGCGCAGCGGCGTGCCCTATTGCCTCGCGCTCGCCGCGGCGGCGCTGGTCATCTACCCGAAGACCATGTGGATCGGCCTCGTCAGCTGAAATCTTTCGGCCCGTTAAGAATTGAAGGCCGCTTTGCTACGGTAACGTTCCGTTAAGCAACGACGCTCACCCCTCCTTAACTATAAGTACACCATTCCCCGACCACATTGATCCCATGGCAGGCCGCGTTCTGGCCTCAGGGGTTGGCTCGGATGAACCTGGCGAGAATCCTGGTCTTGCTCGTCGCGCTGGTGGCCGGCGGGGCCGCGGCGTATCTGGCAATCAATCTCCTCAACCGCGAACCCGAGGTGGTTCAGGTCGTGACGCAGGCGCCGGCCGCGGCGCCCGCGCCCACCATTCCCACCGACGACGTCCTCGTCGCCGGCCGCGACATCCCGATCGGCACCACCATCGCAGAGGCCGACCTCGCCTGGCAGCCCTGGCCGCGCACGGCGATCGCCGCCAGCTACATCCGCCGCTCCCAGCTCACCGACGGCACCGCCGGCCTCATCGGCACGATCGCCCGTTCGACGCTGTTCGCCGGCGAACCGATCACCGACGCGAAGCTCGCCCGCACCGACGGCGCCTTCCTCGCGGCGCTCCTCCCGACCGGCATGCGCGCCGTCGCCGTCTCGATCAGCGTCGACACCGGCGCGGGCGGGTTCATCCTCCCGAACGACCGCGTCGACGTGATCATGACCCGCCGCGACCCCAACTCGGATCGCTTCATCACCGAGACGATCCTCCAGAACATCCGCGTCCTCGCCATCGACCAGGCGGTCGAGGAACAGAACGGCATGCCGGTCGTGATCGGCCGCACCGCGACGCTCGAACTCTCCGCCGAGCAGTCCGAGATCATCACCGTCGCGCAGCAGATGAGCGATCGCCTCGCGCTTGCCCTCCGCAGCCTCGCCGACGCCCAGGAGAAGCCGGGCGACGACGCGACGCACCTCATCCGGGGCGACACCCAGGCCGATGGCATCACCGTCATCCGCAACGGCGTCGCCACCCGTGTCGGCGTCGCCGGGACCCCGGCCCAGTAGTCGCTCGAAGGAGCAGTCCGCATGTTCGCCAAGATCTTCCGCGGTGCGGCGCTGGCAGGCATCCTCGTCCTCGCCGCGTTCCCCGCCACTGCCGGCTCGCCGAGCGAGGTCGGGACGGCGCGCTGCCAGGCGGCGGCCGGCGGTCACCAGACCTGCACGGTCCCGCTCAACAAGAGCCTGATCATCGACCTGCCGCGCGATGCCCGCGACGTCCTCGTGTCGAACCCCGGCATCGCCGACGTCGTCGTCCGCACGCCCCGCCGCGTCTACCTCACCGGCGTCGCGGTCGGCCAGACCAACCTCTTCGTCTTCGACCAGAACGGCGACACGATCGTCAGCATGGACCTCACGGTCGAGCGCGACATTTCGGGCCTTGCCGAGACGCTGCGCCGCCTCATCGCCGGCTCGAACATCTCCGTCGAGATGATCAACGACAACATCCTCCTGTCGGGCACCGTCCAGAACGCGGCCGATTCCCGGAGAGCCGAGGAGATCACCGCGGTGTTCGCCAATGCCGGCGCCGCGGGCGCCGATACGACCGCGGCCGGCAATATCGCCGGCGACGTCGCCCGCGCCAGCCAGGTGGTGAACCTCCTCACCATCGAGGGCGAGGAGCAGGTCTTCCTCAAGGTCACCATCGCCGAAGTCGAGCGCACGGCGGTCCGCCAGCTCGGCGTCAGCTGGGGGCTCGAGAACGTCGGCGGCGCCGAGGGCATGACGTTCAGCACCACGCCGCGCAACTTCTTCCCCGGCGCGCCGACGCTCGGCGCGGCACTCGTCGAGAACATCCTCGTCCCGGACTACGGCGGCACGGCGGGCGACATGATCAACGGCCGCATGAGCATCGGCCCGAACCTCCAGGCCCTCGAGCAGACCGGCCTCATGCGGACGCTCGCCGAGCCGACGCTCACCGCGATCTCGGGCGAGACCGCCTCGTTCCTCGCCGGCGGCGAGTTCCCGGTCCCGGTCGGCGTCGATACCACCAATGGCGGCGTGACGGTCGAATACAAGAAGTACGGCGTCAGCCTCGAATTCACCCCGGTCGTTCTCTCCGAGGGGCGGATCTCGATCCACGTCTTCACCGAGGTCTCGGAGCTCTCGGTCGATGGCGGCCTCACGATCGGCGGCGTCACCCTGCCGGGCCTGAAGGTCCGGCGCACCGAGACGACGCTCGAACTTCCCTCCGGCGGCGCGCTCGTGATGAGCGGCCTCCTCCAGGACAACATCACCCAGACGCTCCAGGGCCTCCCGGGCATCCGGAATCTCCCGATCCTCGGCGCCCTCTTCGGCAGCCGCGACTACCAGCACAGCGAGACCGAACTGATCATCATCGTCACGCCGTATCTCGTGAACCCGGTCGCCCCCGCGCAGCTCGCCCGGCCGGACGACAACCTCGTCATCCCGGCGGGTGCCGCCGGTGTCCTCTTCAACCAGCTGAACCTCCGCTACGGCGTCCAGGGTCAGGCCACCGCTGCCGGCGGCACGGCCTACCAGGGCAACCCGGGCTTCATCATCCCGTGACCGCAGAACGGACCGGAGTGCGCTCCATGACCGACACCCATCTTCCGGCCGCTCCCGCCTCCCCCGGACGCCGCGCGCTCCGCCCGGCGCTCGTCGCGACCGCGCTGTCGCTGGCGCTCGCGGGCTGCCAGAGCGGCGGGGGGGCCTTCGAGGCGATGACGGCGCCCGTCGCCGCCGTTCCCAACGACTACCGCGCCAACCATCCGATAACCATCGAGGAGAGTCTGGCGACATTCGACATTCCGGTGGGCCGGGAGACGCCCTACCTTGCCACCGGAATGGAAGGAAACGTGCTGGCCTTCGCCGGAACCTTCAGGTCGAGCGGCAGCGGCACACTCGCCATCGTCCTGCCGATGGGGTCGCCCAACGCGGCGAACGCGGCGTCGATCGCCCAACAGGTCGAAGGCGTGCTGGTGGCCGGCGGCGTCTCGCCCGGCGAGATCGAGTACCGCACCTATCCCGGCGGCACGGCGACCGCCAATGCGCCGGTTCGCCTCGCGTTCGTCCGCCTTGCCGCGACGACCAGCCAGTGCGGGCTCTGGCCCGAGAACCTCGCGCGAAACGTCGACGTCAACTACGCGAACTTCGGCTGCGCGACGCAGCAGAACCTCGCCGCGATGGTCGCGAACCCGCTCGATCTCCTCTATCCCCGCCTGATGACCCCGCCGAGCGCCGCCCGCCGCTCGAACGTCCTTGATGCCTACCAGGCGGGTCAGCCCACCGGCACGGAATATCCGGCGCCGGCGACCGGAACCGGAGCGGGACCATGATGTCGAGCCTCGCCTTCGACGAGGTGCCGCCGCCGGCCGACAAGGTCGCGGAGCCGGCGCCTCTGCCCGACGGCCGCGAGGTGCGGCCGATCCCGCGCATCTCGATCCAGGCTTTCTGCGAGACGCAGCCCTTTGCCGACACGCTCGCGGCCGCGGCCGCGGATCGCCGCATGAGCCGCGCGCACGTCAAGGTCCATATGGGCGGCCTTGCGGCGGCGACGGAGTTCTACGCCGCCGCGCCCACCCCCAACCTCATCCTCGTCGAGAGCTCGCTGCCGCGCGAGCGCCTCGTCGTCGAGCTCGAACGCCTCGCCGCGGTCTGCGATGCCGGCACGAAGGTCGTGGTCGTCGGCGTCACCAACGACGTCGAGCTCTACCGCGATCTCCACCGCCGCGGCGTGTCGGAATATCTCGTCGGCCCGGTCGGCGTTCTCAACATCATCGCGACCGTCGCCGACCTCTACTCCAACCCGAAGTCGGAGCCGCTCGGCCGCACCGTCGCCTTCGTCGGCGGCAAGGGCGGCGTCGGCTCCTCGACGCTCTCGCACAGCGTCGCCTTCGCCCTGTCGAAGTCGCTCGGCGGCGACGTCGTCCTCGCCGATCTCGACCTCGCCTTCGGCACCGCCGGCCTCGACTTCAACCAGGATCCCGCCCAGGGCATCGCCGAGGCGATCCATTCGCCCGACCGGCTCGACGAGACCTTCCTCGATCGCCTCCTGTCGCGCTGCTCGGAGCATCTCAGCCTCCTCGCCGCCCCGGCGACGCTCGACCGGACCTTCGACTTCGGCGAGGCGGCGATCGAGCCGGTGATCGACATCGCCCAGGCCAACGTGCCGATGGTCGTCCTCGACCTGCCGCACATCTGGTCGGGCTGGATGAAGCGGACGCTGACGGGCGCGGACGAGATCGTGCTGACGGTGGAACCCGATCTCGCCAACCTCCGCAACGCCAAAAACCTCCTCGATCTCCTCAAGCAGGCGCGCCAGAACGACGCCGCCCCGCATCTCGTCATCAACCGCGTCGGCGTCCCGAAGCGGCCGGAGATCAAGGTCGAGGAATTCGTGAAGGCGCTCGGCGTCGAGCCGCTCGCGGTCATTCCGTTCGACGCCGCCCTCTTCGGCACGGCGGCCAACAACGGCCAGGTCGTGGCCGAGGTCGACGGCAAGAGCGCCGCCGCTGCCGCCTTCGACAAGATCGCCCGTGCCGTTTCCGGCCGGAGCGACGTCCGCAGGGTCCGGCGGCAGGGGCTCGGCTCCGTCCTCGCCCGGCTCCGCGGCCGGAAGACCGCCTGACGGGGAATGTGAATGTTCGGCAAGCGCGGTAGCACCGAGGGACTGGCCGCCGGCGGCAAGCCGCTTCCCGCCGCAGTGACGGGCGGCGGGGCAGCGGTCGTCGAAGCGATGCGCCCCGCGGCGGACGATGCCGCCCGCCGCCCGCCGGAGGCGAAGGCGCCGGCCGCCGCCGCGGCGCGCACTGCCGCCGCCGCGCCCGGTCCGCGCCGGTCGGAAAACTACTACGACGTCAAATCGACGATCTTCGCCGCGCTCCTCGACACGATCGACCTCTCGCAGCTCGCGAAGCTCGACATCGAGAGCGCGCGCGAGGAAATCCGCGACATCGTCAACGACATCATCACGCTCAAGAACATCGTGATGTCGATCTCCGAGCAGGAGGATCTGCTCGAAGACATCTGCAACGACGTACTCGGCCTCGGGCCCCTCGAACCGCTGCTCGCCCGCGACGACATCGCCGACATCATGGTCAACGGCGCCGGGCGGACCTACATCGAGGTCGCCGGCAAGGTGCAGATGACCAACATCCGCTTCCGTGACAACACGCAGCTGATGAACATCTGCCAGCGCATCGTCAGTCAGGTCGGCCGGCGCGTCGACGAAGCCTCGCCCATCTGCGACGCGCGCCTCCCCGACGGCTCCCGCGTCAACGTCATCGCGCCGCCGCTGTCGATCGACGGCCCGACGCTCACCATCCGAAAATTCCGGAAGGACAAGCTGACCCTCGAGCAGCTCGTCCGCTACGGCACCATCACGCCCGAGGGCGCGCAGATCCTCGAGGTGATCGCCGAATCGCGCTGCAACGTCCTCGTCTCCGGCGGTACCGGCTCCGGCAAGACGACGCTGCTGAACTGCCTCACCTTCCACATGGGGCACGACGAACGCATCATCACCTGCGAGGACGCGGCGGAGCTCCAGCTGCAGCAGCCGCACGTCGTCCGCCTCGAGACCCGCCCGCCCAACATCGAGGGCGAGGGCGAGGTGACGATGCGCGATCTCGTCCGCAACTGCCTCCGCATGCGGCCCGAGCGCATCGTGGTCGGCGAGGTCCGCGGCCCGGAGGCATTCGATCTCCTCCAGGCCATGAACACCGGCCATGACGGCTCGATGGGGACGCTCCACGCCAACTCGCCGCGCGAGGCGCTGAGCCGCATCGAGTCCATGATCACCATGGGTGGCTTCACCCTGCCGTCGAAGACCATCCGCGAGATGATCTCGGGCTCGATCGACGTCGTCGTCCACGTCAGCCGCATGCGCGACGGCTCGCGCCGCATCACCCACATCACCGAGGTCACCGGGATGGAGGGCGACGTGATCATCACGCAGGACATCCTCCGCTACGACATCCTCGGCGAGGACGCGAACGGCCGCATCATCGGCCGCCACGGATCCACCGGCATCGGCCGGCCGGGCTTCTGGGAGCGGGCGCGCTACTACAATCTCGACAAGAAGCTCGCCCGTGCGCTCGACGCCGCCTCGATCGAGAACGAGGCCATGCGGTGACCGACTTCCTCACCCCGCAGATGACGGTGATCGCACTCGCCCTCCTCGCTTTCCTCGCCGTCGGCGGGCTCGTCTACGCGATCTTCTTCAACCGCGTGCGCGGCTCGTCGAACGCCGAGAAGCGGCGCGCGGCGATCGCCGAGCGGTCCGGCGATGGCGCAAGGGTCGTCGCCGCCGCCGACAGCGCCGCGAGGCGCCGCCGTTCGGTGCAGGAATCGCTGAAGGAGATGGAGGCCAAGGAGAAGTCGAAAGCCTCGCAGCGGAAATCGCCGCCGCTGTCCCTCCGCATCCAGCAGGCCGGCCTCACCTGGTCGAAGTCGACCTTCTGGCTGTTCGGCGCCGGCGCCGGTGCCGTCTTCTTCGCCCTCGGCCTCTATCTCGGCGCGCCGCTCCTCGCCTGTGCCGGCTTCGCCGTCGCCGGCGTCCTCGGCTTCCCGTACTGGTTCGTCAATTTCCGCCGGAAGCGCCGGTTCAAGAAATTCATCGCCGAGTTCCCGAACTCGGTCGACGTCATCGTCCGCGGCGTCAAGGCGGGCCTGCCGCTCAACGACTGCCTCCGCATCATCGGCGCGGAATCGCAGGAGCCGGTCCGCACCGAGTTCCGGATGATCGCCGAGCGCCAGACGATGGGCCTCACCACGTCCGAGGCGATCAACGGCCTCACCGATCGCGTGCCGCTGCCGGAGGCGAACTTCTTCGCCATCGCCATCACCATCCAGCAGCAGGCCGGCGGCAATCTCTCCGAAGCGCTGGGGAACCTGTCCAAGGTGCTGCGCGAGCGCGCGAAAATGCGCGGCAAGATCAAGGCGATGTCGACCGAGGCCAAGGCCTCGGCGTGGATCATCGGCTCGCTGCCGATCGTCGTCATGTTCCTCGTCTACATGACGAACCCCGAATACATCATGCTGCTGTTCACCGAGCAGGTCGGCAACATCATCCTTCTCGCCTCGGCGTTCTGGATGTCCATCGGCGTCTTCGTCATGAAGCGCATGATCAACTTCGAGATCTAGCGCATGATCCGCACCAGCGCCTGCCGGCTTTTCGAGAAGATCATGCTCCACAGAGGAGAAGCGCCCGGGGCGTGATCCGACCAGATCGGATCACCTCCAGGCCGGGCCGATGTTCGACCAGATCGTCAACACCCTCACCAACCCGATGACGCTGCTGGCGATCCTCGCCGCGGTCGCCGTGTTCGCGACGATCATCACGCTCGCGATGCCGCTGATGGCGCCGGACCGGCTGCAGAAGCGGATGCGGAGCGTCGCCATCGAGCGCGACAAGATCCGCCAGCGCGAGCGCGCCCGCATCGCCGCCGATGCCCAGAACCGGGCGAGCCTCCGCAACGACCCGGCGCGCAACCTCCGCCGCATCGTCGAGGGCTTCAATCTTCGGAAGGCGCTCGCCGACGACAACACCGTCGCCCGCCTCCGCATGGCGGGCTATCGCGGCCAGGCGCCGCTGTTCGTGTTCCTCGTCGCCCGCGCGGTGCTGCCGCTCATCCTCTTCGTCGCGGCGATGATCTATCTCTTCTTCATCGGCGAGTACGATCAGCCGGCCTGGTTCAAGGTCTTCGTCGCGATCCTGATTGCCTATGTCGGCTTCTACGCGCCGGTCCTCTACGTCCGGAACACGATCCAGAAGCGGCAGCAGTCGATCAAGAAGGCCTGGCCGGACGCGCTCGATCTTCTCCTGATCTGCGTCGAATCCGGCATGTCGGCCGAGGCATCGTTCCGGAAAGTGTCGGAGGAGATCGGCGCCCAGTCGATGGAGCTGGCCGAGGAGCTGATGCTGACCACGGCCGAGCTCTCCTACCTGCCGGACCGCCGCCAGGCCTACGAGAACCTCGCCGCCCGCACCGGCCTCGACGGCGTCAAGGCGGTGATGCTGGCGCTGACCCAGGCCGAGAAATACGGCACCCCCCTCGGCCAGTCGCTCCGCGTGATGGCCCAGGAAAACCGCGACATCCGCATGAACGAAGCGGAAAAGAAGGCCGCGGCCCTCCCGCCGAAGCTGACCGTGCCGATGATCCTGTTCTTCCTGCCGGTGCTGTTCGGCGTCATCCTCGGCCCGTCGGTGATCCAGCTGATGAAGCAGGGGATCGTGTGAGTGGAGCCCAAACCCTGGGCACCGGGACGCTCCGACGCCGTTCCTAGAGGATCGCGTGCCCGCCGCCCTTCCAGTGGAAGTTGAAGCTCTCGAAGCCCTCGGTGGATTTCCGCAGTGTCAGCGTGTCGCCTCTGTCGAGGGCAATCCTGAAGCTGCCGTCCAGATCAAAGGACATCGAAAGAATGGTTCGCCCGACGATGCGACAGAGCCTGTAGGCTTCAGGAGACCGAGAACTGAGGTCCGCTTCGAGGGTCTCCGTCGATCCGCTCGGCGAGGCGAGGATCCACGCCGTCTCACACACGAACTGCACGTCGCTGTTGCCGAACGTCAACTGGTACTCGTCGATCACGAGCTGAGATATCGTCGGGTACTGAGCGGTGGCCGCCCTCAGCTCGTCGAGCCATTCTCCGGAACGATCCATCCACTTGACCCGCCCCGATTACGCGCCCGTGAGCCGCGTCCAAGCGTCGTTGCTGCCGAGCATGGCGCGGAGATAGGCCATGTTGGCTTCGGCCTGCTGCGGCGAGAGTTCCTGCCGGGCGATCGCCTCCGCGTCCTCGAAGCGGCCCTGGAGGCCGAGGACGAGGGCGAGGTTCTGCCGGACGCGGCTGTCGGCCGTGGGCAGCGCCGCGGCGCGCCGGAGAGTCTGCTCGGCGAGGTCGAGCTGTCCGGTGAGGACGTAGGACATACCGAGATTGGAGTAGAGCGACGCCTCGCCGGGCGCGATCTGAATCGCCTCGCCGTAGAGGATTCGCGCCTGCGCATGGTCGCCGGTCTGGTCGAGGATGGCCGCTTCCGCCGCGAGGAGCGTCCAGTCGGGCAGCGTCGGGTCCTGCGCGCGGCGGATGATCGTCAGCGCATTGGTGAAATCGCCGTTCCGCGCCAGTGCCTTGCCGTACGCCGCCATGATCTCGCGGTCCTCGGGGAAGGCGAGGGTGGCGCGCTGGAGGACCGCGATCGCCTGCGACAGCCGGTCGAGGCGAAGCAGCACCTGGGCGTAGTTGTACGCGTTGTCGCGATTTGCCGGGTCGGCGGCGTAGCGGCCCTGCCAGTAGGATTCCGCGGCCGGCAGATCCGTCGCGGTGGCGCCGGCGATGGCATTGGTGACGACCGGATCGACCTCGTCAGCCCGCATCGACGCGCACGACGCGAGGAGGAGCGCCGCGAGCGCCGGCACCGCCACGCGGAGCGGCAGTCGGCGGGCGAGGGAGGGCGACAGGATGGCGGACATGGGACGCGACCGTTGGTGGGTTTCCCCGTCGTGCCAGCAATGAACCGTTAACCCTAACGCTTGGTTAAGCGCTCCCCACGAAGCGTGACCCTGCACGTTCCCCTCGCCCGTTCGGGGTGAGGGAGCTTCTTGCCGACGCCCGGGCAACCGGCTGCTGGCGGCGCGGCGCGCGAAACCTTAAGAAACGGGCCGTAGCGAAAGGTTGGACGATGGCGAAGGCGATTCTGGTCGATGCGCCGGCGAAGGGCGCGATTCCAGTCGAGGCGGTGACGCCCGAGGGGCTGGAGGACACGCTTGCCCGTCTCGCACCCGATGGCCGCGCCTTCGTCGAAGCGTCGGGATTCGCCGCGGCCCGCGGATCGATCGCCCTCGTGCCAGGCACCGCCGGAAAGCTCGCCCGCGTCCTCTTCGGCCTCGGCGCCGATGCCGGCAACGAGCGCGCCGCCTTCATTCCCGCCCGGCTCGCAGGCCTTCCGCCGGGCGACTACGTACTCGCCGGGGGGTTCCACGAGCCGGCGATGGCGGCACTCGCATTCGGCCTCGGCGCCTACCGCTTCGCCCGCTACAAGGGCGGCGACCCCGCCGCCCCCGATGTCCGCCTCGCCGTCCCGGAGGGCGTCGATGCCGCCGAGCTCCGCCGCACGCTCGAAGCGGTCACGCTGGCCCGCGATCTCGTCAATACGCCGGCAAACGATCTCGGCCCGGCGGAGCTTGCCGGCGCCATCCGCGCCGTCGCCGAGCAGCATGGCGCCGCGGTGAAGGTGATCGAGGGCGAGGACCTCGCGCGCGGCTTTCCGATGGTGCACGCCGTCGGCGCGGCCGCGACGCCCGCCCGCGCCCCGCGTCTCGTCGATCTCACATGGGGCGATCCCGACGCACCGAAGGTGACACTGGTCGGAAAAGGCGTCGTGTTCGACACCGGCGGGCTCGACATAAAACCGTCGTCCAACATGCTCCTGATGAAGAAGGACATGGGCGGCGCCGCCAATGCGCTCGCGCTCGCCGCGATGGCGATGGGCGCAAAGCTCCCGGTGCGCCTCCGCCTTCTCGTGCCGACGGTAGAGAACGCCATCGCCTCCGCCGCCTTCCGGCCCGGCGACGTGCTGCGGAGCCGGAACGGCCTCACGGTCGAGATCGGCAACACCGACGCCGAAGGCCGCCTCATCCTCGCCGACGCCCTGACGCTCGCGGGCGAGGAGGACCCCGACCTCCTGATCGATTTCGCGACGCTCACAGGCGCTGCCCGCGTCGCGCTCGGGCCGGACCTTCCCGCCGTCTTCACCGCCGACGACAGCCTCGCGGCCGACCTCGCCCGCCACGGCGAAGCGACCGCCGACCCGTCCTGGCGCCTGCCGCTCTGGCGGCCCTATCTCGCGATGATGGAATCGAAGGTCGCCGACATCAACAATGCCGGCACCGGCAGCTTCGCCGGCGCCATCACCGCCGCGCTCTTCCTGCAGCGCTTCGTCGCCCGGCCCGAGCGCTGGCTCCACGTCGACATCTTTGCCTGGACGGCGTCATCGAAGCCCGGCCAGCCCGAGGGCGGCGAAGCCCAGACGATCCGCGCGATCTTCGCGCTCCTGAAGGAGCGGTACGGGCGCGACTGACCGGGTGCCCCTGCGAGCGGAACGCTACGGCCCCGTGGCGACGGGCGCGTCCGGCCGGCCGCCCCACTCCGACCACGAACCGTCATAGACGGAGGCGTCCGGCTTCCCGAGGACGGCGAGCGCCAGCACCAGAACGCTCGCCGCGACGCCCGAGCCGCACGTCGTCACGATCGGCGCGTCGGGATCGACGCCGGCGTTCCGGAACGCGGCAAGAAGGTCGGCCGGCGGCCGCAGCGTGTCGCCGCCGTAGAGCCCGCCCGAGGGCAGGGAGTACGACCCCGGAATGTGCCCGCCGCGAAGGCCCGGCCGCGGCTCGGGCGCCTCGGCACGGAAACGCCCGGCCGGCCGCGCATCGACGATCTGCACGCCGTCCCGCTCGACCGCGGCGAGGACATCGCCAAACCCGCGCACCAGCTCCGGCCGGAAATGCGGTTCGAACACCGCCGGCACCGGCGCGTGGATGCCGCGCCCGGCCGGCCGTCCCTCCGCCAGCCACTTCGGCAGCCCGCCGTCGAGCACCTGCACGTGCCGCGCGCCAAAGACGCGGAACGTCCACCAGACGCGCGGTGCCGAGCGGAACACGCCGTCATCGTAGACGACGATCCGGTCCGTATCGCCGATCCCGAGCGCGCCGACTG
>JADLGL010000035.1 GCA_020849325.1 Bauldia sp.
CCGCCCAGCCGATGCCCGACGAGCCGGGCACGCCGGGATTGCCCGAGAACCCGAACACGGTGTCGCTTCCCGATCTCACCGACGACACCGACGGCGATCTCGCGCCGAGCGATCGGCCGAAGCTGCCGCTCAGCAGCGAGGAAGCGTATGGCGAGCCGGCGGACGATTGACGTCGGGCCGGCAGCGAAGGAACGCCAACAGAAAAGGGCCGCGGAACGATCCGCGGCCCTTTCGATTCGTGTCGTCTGGACGGCTGGTCCGATCGTGCCTGGTTCCGAAGGAGCGGTGCGTTCCGATCCAGCCCTAGAGGTGGAAGTTGACGCCGGCCCGAAGCATCAAGGCCGGGCCGCCCATGCCGCCGCTGAACGGGCCGAAGACGCGGCCCTCGCCGAAGATCGACAGGCGCTCGCCCAGGCCGACCTCGAGGCCTCCGCCCGCGATCCAGTAGGTGAAGCCGCAGCAGAACACCGTGCCGACGCCGCCGGCGCCGTAAGCCAGCAAACGGTCGCCGATCAGGAAACCGGCGCGGCCAAGGCCCTCGACGTGGATGTCGAAGCCGGACGGTGCCTCACCGGGGAAGAAGGCGCCGACGCGGACCTCGGCGCCGAAGAGGAGCCGGTTGCGGACGATGTTGAAGCCCGCAGTGACCCCGGCCGCTCCGGGAGGGATGCTCACGTTGTAGCCGCCATACGCGCCGAGATAGAGGCCGGCCCAGTCGAAGCCCGGCGCCGGCGGCGGGACGACGATCGGCGGTGCCGTCGGCACGATCACGGGGACGATGTCCGCCGCATTGGCCGTGGTGCCGGAAAGGCCGAGCGCGATAGCGCCGGCAGCGAAAAGTGCGCGCAGTTTCATGGTGATCCACCCCAAGGGTCCGATTCTCACACTATGCCGCCGGCTGCCACTTGGGTCCAGTCAGCCGTACGGATTGATTCGAACCGAGGCATTGGCGCCACGGGTGAATCGGCCGTCGATCGGCCATGACCGATCGCGAGCGTCCGCCCATGGCGCGGAACGTGCGCGGTGACTCGGGTTTGAGGCAACGGATTCGCCATGCCTCCGCTGCCTCTCTCGCCGCATGTACCGGAGCTGGCAGTCCGATTGGCGCCGACGGCGACCCGGCGACGGGCATGAAACGGCCGAATTCCGCGGGACGTCCCGTGCTGCGACACTCCGGATCGGCCCGCGGCCTTTTCCGAACTGGACTTTCCGAAGCGAAAACCCCACATCAGCGCCCATGACGCGATGCCGGCCGAAAAGCCGCGCATTCGTCATGGGAAACCTGCAAATTTCGGGTGGGACGGGGATTGACCCCAAACGTCCGGATAAGTAGTTTCCGCGCACTTTTCGACAGGCCGTAGGCCTTCATGTTCGCGCGGCGCCAGGCCGCTGAACGACGAAGCCTAAACGCTGGCGAACCACAAACGCGAAGTCGAGAATCGCATGATCGCGGCTCTGCCGTGATCCTCTGCTGTTTCGAAGCGCCCCCGGAAACGGTGTGGCGCTTGATGTTTTTGACGCGTCGCCCGGATGTTCCGGCGACGGAAGAGAGCCGGGAAGGGCGAGGATGCCAACCGTCAATCAGCTGATCCGCAGGCCGCGGGTCGAGCCGCCGAAGCGGAACAAGGTGCCGGCGCTGCAGCAGAACCCGCAGAAGCGCGGCGTCTGCACGCGCGTCTACACCACGACCCCGAAGAAGCCGAACTCGGCGCTTCGCAAGGTCGCCAAGGTGCGGCTCCAGAACGGCTTCGAAGTGATCGGCTACATCCCGGGCGAGGGTCACAACCTCCAGGAGCACTCGGTCGTCATGATCCGCGGCGGCCGCGTGAAGGACCTTCCGGGCGTCCGCTACCACATCATCCGTGGCGTGCTCGACACGCAGGGCGTCAAGGATCGCCGCCAGCGCCGGTCCAAGTACGGCGCGAAGCGTCCGAAGTAAGCGAGGTCGAGCCCATGTCCCGCCGTCACCGCGCCGAGAAGCGCGAAATCATCCCGGATCCGAAGTTCGGCGATCTCGTCGTCACCAAGTTCATGAACTCGGTGATGGAAGACGGGAAGAAGTCGGTCGCCGAGAGCATCGTCTATGGTGCCCTCGACCAGATCCAGACCCGCTCGAAGCAGGACCCGCTCGTCGTGTTCCGCCAGGCGCTGGACAACGTCGCCCCGTCGATCGAGGTCCGGTCCCGCCGCGTCGGCGGCGCGACCTACCAGGTCCCGGTCGAAGTCCGGACGATCCGGCGGCAGGCGCTCGCCATCCGCTGGCTGCTGACGGCCGCCCGCGGCCGCAACGAGAAGACCATGGTCGAGCGCCTTTCGGGCGAACTCATGGATGCCGCCAACAACCGCGGCAACGCCGTCAAGAAGCGCGAAGACACGCATCGCATGGCCGAGGCCAACCGCGCGTTCTCGCATTACCGCTGGTAGGAATTCCGTTCATGGCGCGCCCTGACAAAATCGAGGACTACCGCAACTTCGGCATCATGGCCCACATCGATGCGGGCAAGACGACGACGACCGAGCGGATCCTCTATTACACCGGCAAGATCCATAAGATCGGCGAGGTGCACGATGGTGCGGCCACGACCGATTACATGGAGCAGGAGCAGGAGCGCGGCATCACCATTACGTCGGCCGCCATCACGACGTACTGGGATCGCGACGGCAAGAAGCACCGCCTGAACGTCATCGACACGCCCGGCCACGTCGACTTCACGATCGAGGTCGAGCGTTCGCTGCGCGTCCTCGACGGCGCGGTGTGCGTGCTCGACTCCAACCAGGGCGTCGAGCCGCAGACCGAGACCGTGTGGCGGCAGGGCGACAAATATCACGTCCCGCGCATCGTCTTCTGCAACAAGATGGACAAGACCGGCGCGTCGTTCCAGCGCTGCCTCGACGACATCAAGAGCCGGCTCGGCGCGCGCGCGCTGCCGATCCAGCTTCCGATCGGCTCCGAGAGCAACTTCAAGGGCATCGTCGACCTCGTCCGCATGAAGGCGGTCGTCTGGGAGGACGAGACCCTCGGCGCCAAGTTCCACGACGAAGAGATTCCGGCCGACATGCGGGCGGACGCCGAGGCCGCGCGCCTTGCGCTCATCGAGGCTGCGGTCGAGCTCGACGAGGCGGCCCTCGAGGCCTACCTCAACGGCGACATGCCGAGCGAGGCGACGCTCAAGGCCTGCATCCGCAAGGCCGTGATCACGGCCGCCTGGTTCCCGGTGCTCGCCGGCTCGTCGTTCAAGAACAAGGGCGTCCAGACGCTTCTCGACGCGGTGGTGGACTATCTGCCGTCGCCGCTCGACGTGCCGCCGACCAAGGGCATCGACCCGGACAAGGGCACCGAGATGGTGCGCCTTTCGTCCGACGCCGAGCCGCTGTCGATGCTTGCCTTCAAGATCCTCGAAGACAAATACGGCATCCTCACCTTCGCCCGCGTCTATTCGGGCATCGTCACCAAGGGCATGACGCTCCTCAACTCCACCAAGGAGAAGAGCGAGCGCATCGGCCGCATGGTGCAGATGCAGGCGAACGAGCGCATCGAGATCGAGGAAGCCTACGCCGGCGACATCGTCGCCTTCGTCGGCCTCAAGGACACGCGGACGGGCGACACGCTGTGCGACCCGAACAAGCCGATCATCCTCGAGAAGATGGAATTCCCGGTCCCGGTCATCGAGATGGCGGTGGAAGCGGCGTCCAAGGGTGAGCAGGAGAAGCTCGGCGTCGCGCTGCAGAAGCTCGCGTCGGAAGACCCGTCCTTCAGCGTCTCGACCGACCAGGAGTCGGGCCAGACGATCATCAAGGGCATGGGCGAGCTCCACCTCGACATCAAGATCGACATCCTTCGCCGGGCGCCGTACTCGATCAAGGTCAATGTCGGCGCCCCGCAGGTCGCCTACCGCGAGACGATCACGAAGCAGGCCGAGGTCGACTACACCCACAAGAAGCAGTCGGGTGGCTCGGGCCAGTTCGCCCGCGTCAAGATCGTCATCGAGCCGAACGAGAAGGGCAAGGGCTTCACGTTCGAGTCCAAGATCATCGGCGGCTCGGTGCCGAAGGAATACGTGCCGGGCGTGCAGAAGGGCATCGAGAGCGTGCTGCCGGGCGGCGTGATCGCCGGCTTCCCGCTGCTCGACGTCAAGGCCTCGCTGATCGACGGCGCCTACCACGACGTCGATTCGAGCGTGCTCGCCTTCGAAATCGCGTCGCGGGCAGCATTCCGCGAGGCGGTGCAAAAGGCGGCGCCGAAGCTCCTCGAGCCGATCATGAAGGTCGAAGTCACCTCGCCGGACGACTATGTCGGCTCGGTGATCGGCGACCTCAATTCGCGGCGCGGCCAGATCCAGGGCCAGGACATGCGCGGCAACGCCAACATCATCACGGCGTTCGTGCCCCTGGCCAACATGTTCGGCTACGTCAACACGCTGCGGTCCATGAGCCAGGGCCGCGCGTCCTACACGATGCAATTCGACCACTACGAGCAGGTTCCGCAGGCGGTCGCCCAGGAAATCCAGGCCAAGTTCGCCTGAGCCGGTCGACCCCTAGGAAAACAAGAGACGGAGAGCCCCCATGGCCAAAGCAAAGTTCGAGCGCAACAAGCCGCACGTCAACATCGGCACGATCGGTCACGTCGACCATGGCAAGACGTCGCTGACGGCTGCCATCACCAAGGTTCTGGCCGAGACGGGCGGGGCCACCTTCACCGCGTATGACCAGATCGACTCGGCTCCCGAGGAGAAGGCCCGCGGCATCACCATCAACACGGCTCACGTCGAGTACGAGACGTCGAAGCGCCACTACGCGCACGTCGATTGCCCCGGCCACGCCGACTACGTGAAGAACATGATCACGGGCGCCGCCCAGATGGACGGCGCGATCCTGGTCGTGTCGGCCGCTGACGGCCCGATGCCGCAGACCCGCGAGCACATCCTGCTGGCCTACAATGTCGGCGTCCCGGCGCTCGTCGTCTTCCTCAACAAGGTGGACATGGTCGACGATCCGGAGCTGCTCGAGCTCGTCGAGCTCGAGGTCCGCGAGCTGCTCACCAAGTATGGCTTCCCCGGCGACAAGATCCCGTTCGTCAAGGGCTCGGCGCTCGCCGCCCTCGAGAACCGCGATCCGAAGATCGGCCATGACGCCATCCTCGAGCTGATGCGCGCCGTCGACGACTACATCCCGACGCCGGCCCGTCCGGTCGACAAGCCCTTCCTGATGCCGATCGAGGACGTGTTCTCGATCTCGGGCCGCGGCACCGTCGTGACCGGCCGTGTCGAGCGCGGCATCGTCAAGGTCGGCGAGGAAGTCGAGATCGTCGGCATCCGTCCGACCGTGAAGACCACCGTCACGGGCGTCGAGATGTTCCGCAAGCTCCTCGACCAGGGTGAGGCCGGCGACAACATCGGCGCGCTGCTCCGCGGCGTCGACCGCGAGGGCGTCGAGCGCGGCCAGGTTCTGGCCAAGCCGGGTTCGATCACCCCGCACACCAACTTCACGGCCGAGGCCTACATCCTCACCAAGGAAGAGGGTGGCCGTCACACGCCGTTCTTCACGAACTATCGTCCGCAGTTCTACTTCCGGACGACCGACGTGACCGGCGTGGTGCAGCTTCCCGAGGGCACCGAGATGGTCATGCCCGGCGACAACATCAAAATGACGATCGAGCTCATCGCTCCGATCGCCATGGAGGAGCGTCTCCGGTTCGCCATCCGCGAGGGCGGCCGCACCGTCGGTTCGGGCGTCGTCACCTCGATCATCAAGTAGCACCGGGCATCATCGATACGGTGGAGGGGCGGCAACGCCCCTCCGTTCGACAGACGATCTGGGAAAAGCACCATGAACGGCCAGAACATCAGAATCCGGCTCAAAGCGTTCGACCACCGGGTTCTCGATTCCTCGACCCGTGAGATCGTCTCGACGGCGAAGCGGACCGGAGCGCGCGTGCGCGGCCCGATCCCGCTTCCGACCCGGATCGAGAAGTTCACCGTGAACCGCTCGCCTCACGTCGACAAGAAGAGCCGCGAGCAGTTCGAGATGCGCACCCACAAGCGTCTTCTCGACATCGTCGACCCCACCCCGCAGACCGTGGACGCGCTGATGAAGCTCGACCTTGCGGCGGGTGTCGACGTCGAGATCAAGCTCTAGGCCGGCGGACACAACAATGCGCTCAGGCGTCATCACCCAGAAGGTCGGCATGACCCGGGTCTACACGGAGGCGGGGGAACAGATCCCCGTGACCGTGCTCAGGCTCGACAATTGCCAGGTCGTCGCACAGCGGACGACCGAGAAGAACGGCTACACCGCGCTCCAGCTCGGTGCGGGCCTGTCGAAGGTCAAGAACACGCCGAAGGCGCTCCGCGGCCACTTCGCGGTGGCCCAGGTCGAACCGAAGCGGAAGCTCGTCGAGTTCCCGGTTACGGAGGACGCGATGATCGAGGTCGGCTCCGAGCTGACCGCCGACCACTTCGTCGTCGGCCAGTTCGTCGACGTCACCGGCACGACGATCGGCAAGGGCTTCCAGGGCGTCATCAAGCGGCACCATTTCGGTGGCGGCCGCGCGACGCACGGCAACTCGGTGTCGCACCGCACGCACGGTTCGACCGGCCAGCGCCAGGATCCGGGCAAGGTCTTCAAGAACAAGAAGATGGCCGGCCATCTCGGCAACGATCGCGTCACCACGCAGAACCTCAAGGTGGTCCGCACGGACGTCGACCGCGGCCTGATCATGGTCGAGGGCGCGGTGCCCGGCGCCAAGGGCGGCTGGATCGTGGTCCGCGATGCCGTGAAGCACGCGCTTCCCGGCGAGGCTCCGGTTCCGGGCGCGTTCCGGAAGCGTGGCGAGGCGGCTCCGGCCGCGGCTGCTTCGGCAGCCGAAGGGGAGACCGCGTAATGGACATCAAGGTACAGACGCTCGACGGCGGCGACGCCGGCTCGATCGAGGTCGCGGACGAGATCTTCGGTCTCGAGCCCCGCGCCGACATCCTGCAGCGCATGGTGCGCTACCAGCTCTCCAAGCGGCAGGCCGGGACGCACAAGTCCAAGACCCGCGGCGAGATCAACCGCACCAAGGCGAAGGCGTACAAGCAGAAGGGCACCGGCCAGGCGCGTCACGGCGCCAAGTCCGCGCCGCAGTTCCGCGGCGGCGGCAAGGCGTTCGGCCCGGTGGTCCGCAGCCATGCCCATGACCTGCCGAAGAAGGTGCGGGCGCTCGCGATGAAGCACGCGCTCTCGGCCAAGGCCAAGGAAGACGGCATCATCGTGGTGGACGCGCTGTCGGTGAGCGAGCCGAAGACGAAGGCGCTCAAGGCGCGCTTCGAGAAGCTCGGCCTCTCGAACGCGCTCCTCATCGGCGGCCAGACGATCGACGGCGGCTTCGCGCTCGCGGCGCGGAACATCCCGAACATCGACGTGCTGCCGATCCAGGGCATCAACGTCTACGACATCATGCGCCGGCACAAGCTGGTGCTGACCAGGGACGCCGTCGCGGCGCTCCAGGAGCGGCTCAAGTGACGAAGCACAGCCACTACGACATCATCCGCAGCCCGGCCATCACCGAGAAGTCGACGATGGCGTCGGAGCAGGACAAGGTCGTCTTCAACGTCGCGAAGGACGCCACCAAGCCGCAGATCAAGGCGGCCGTCGAGGCGCTGTTCGACGTGAAGGTCACCGCCGTCAACACGCTCAACCGCAAGGGCAAGCTCAAGCGGTTCCGCGGCATCCTCGGCCGGCAGTCGGACGTCAAGCGCGCGATCGTGACGCTTGCCGCCGGTCAGTCGATCGACGTGACGACCGGTCTCTGAGGGCAGGGGCAGAACGATGGCACTCAAGACTTACAAGCCGACGACGCCGAGCCAGCGCCAGCTGGTGACGGTGTCGCGCGAAGGCCTCCACAAGGGCGGCCCGGTCAAGACGCTCACCGTCGGCAAGACGGAAACCGGCGGTCGCAACAACCACGGCCGCCTCACCGCGCGCCGTCGCGGCGGCGGCCACAAGCAGGCCTACCGCATCGTCGACTTCAAGCGTCAGAAGCTCGACGTGGTGGCGACCGTCGAGCGGCTCGAATACGATCCCAACCGTTCGTCCTTCATCGCGCTGGTGAAGTACGAGGACGGCCAGCTCGCCTACATCGTGGCGCCGCAGCGCCTCGGCGTCGGCGACCAGGTCGTGGCGGCGAAGCAGGCGGACGTTAAGGTCGGCAATGCGATGCCGCTCGCGGCGATGCCGGTCGGCACGATCGTCCACAACATCGAGCTCAAGCCCGGCAAGGGCGGCCAGCTCGCCCGCGCCGCCGGAGCGTACGCCCAGTATGTCGGCCGCGACCAGGGCTACGCCATCCTGAAGATGAATTCGGGCGAGCAGCGCCTGGTGAACCAGAACTGCTTCGCGACCGTCGGCGCCGTCTCGAACCCGGACCATTCCAACCGTGTCATCGGCAAGGCCGGTCGGCAGCGTTGGCTGGGCTGGCGCCCGAGCGTCCGCGGCGTCGCGATGAACCCGATCGACCATCCGCACGGCGGTGGCGAAGGCAAGACCTCGGGCGGCCGTCATCCGGTCACCCCGTGGGGCAAGCCGACCAAGGGCAAGAAGACCCGCAGCAACAAGTCCACGGACAAGTTCATCGTCCGTAGCCGCCACATGCGGAAGAAGTAGAGGATCCCGGCGTGACCCGTTCTGTCTGGAAAGGCCCGTTCGTCGACGGCTATCTCCTCCGCAAGGCGGAGAAGTCGCGGTCGTCGGGCCGTAGCGAAGTCATCAAGATCTGGAGCCGCCGCTCGACGATCCTGCCGCAGTTCGTCGGCCTGACCTTCGGCGTCCACAACGGCAACAAGCACGTGCCGGTGATGGTCAACGAGGACATGGTCGGCCACAAGTTCGGCGAGTTCGCGCCGACGCGGACCTACTACGGCCACACGGCCGACAAGAAGGCGAAGAGGAAGTAGCGATGAGCAAGCCGAAGCGCGAGCGCTCGCTCGGGGACAACGAGGCACAGGCCGTGCTTCGGACTGTCCGCGTGTCGCCGCAGAAGCTCAATCTCGTCGCGGCCCTGATCCGCGGCAAGAAGGTGGAGACGGCGCGCAACGACCTCGCTTTCAGCCGCAAGCGGGCCGCAGGGCTCGTGAAGAAGCTGCTGGAATCGGCGGTCGCCAACGCCGAGAACAACCACTCGCTCGACGTCGATTCGCTCGTCGTCGCCGAGGCTTATGTCGGAAAATCACTTGTCATGAAGCGCTGGACGCCGCGTGGCCGCGGCCGCGTCGGCCGCATCCAGAAGCCGTTCTCGCATCTGACGATCGTCGTGCGTGAAGTCGAGGAAACCGCCTGATGGGTCAGAAGGTCAATCCGATCGGGCTCCGGCTCGGCATCAACCGCACCTGGGACTCGCGCTGGTATGCGGGCAAGGGCGAGTACGGCAAGCTGCTGCACGAGGACGTCAAGGTCCGCGCCGCGCTCGCCGACGACCTCAAGCAGGCAGCGGTCTCGAAGATCGTCATCGAGCGTCCGCACAAGAAGGCCCGCGTCACGATCCACTCGGCCCGTCCGGGCATCGTGATCGGCAAGAAGGGCGCCGACATCGAGAAGCTGCGGAAGAAGGTGGCCTCGCTCACCGATTCCGAGGTGCACATCAACATCGTCGAGGTGCGCAAGCCCGAGCTCGACGCCAACCTCGTCGCCGCTTCCATTGCCCAGCAGCTCGAGCGCCGCGTGGCGTTCCGCCGGGCGATGAAGCGCGCGGTGCAGTCGGCGATGCGTCTCGGCGCCGAGGGCATCAAGATCACCTGCGGCGGCCGTCTCGGCGGCGCCGAGATCGCCCGCACCGAGTGGTACCGCGAGGGCCGCGTGCCGCTGCACACGCTCCGCGCCGACATCGATTTCGGCACGGCGACCGCGAAGACCGCCTACGGCGCCTGCGGCGTCAAGGTGTGGATCTTCAAGGGCGAGATCATGGAACACGACCCGATGGCGTCCGAACGGCGCCTGACGGAGGGCGACCAGCAGCCTTCGGGCGGCCGCCGCCGGGAAGCCGCCGCGTAGGGTAGGGACCGATGCTTCAGCCGAAACGGACGAAGTTCCGCAAGCAGTTCAAGGGCCGGATTCACGGCGTTGCCAAGGGTGGTTTCGACCTCTCCTTCGGCGCGTTCGGTCTCAAGGCCATGGAGCCGGAGCGGGTCACCGCCCGGCAGATCGAGGCGGCCCGCCGCGCCATCACGCGTCACATGAAGCGTGCCGGCCGCGTGTGGATCCGCGTGTTCCCGGACGTGCCGGTTTCCAAGAAGCCGACCGAGGTCCGCATGGGCAAGGGCAAGGGCACGCCGGAATTCTGGGCGGCGCGCGTCAAGCCCGGCCGGATCATGTTCGAGATCGACGGCGTCGCCGAGGAGACCGCCCGCGAGGCGCTTCGCCTCGGTGCCGCGAAACTGCCGATCATCACGCGCTTCGTTCAGCGCATCCCGGACTGAGACGGGATCGGAGAAGAGCCATGAAGGCCAGTGAAATTCGGTCGATGACCCCCGACGAGCGCACCGACCAGCTCGCCTCGCTGAAGAAGGAGCAGTTCAACCTGCGCTTCCAGAAGGCGAGCGGCCAGCTCAACAACACCTCGCGCGTCCGTGAGGTCCGCAAGGACATCGCGCGTCTGCAGACGCAGGCGACCAGCGATCGCGCCGCCGCGAAGAAGGACTAGAGATCATGCCGAAGCGCGTCCTCCAGGGCGTCGTCGTCAGCGACAAGCAGGACAAGACCGTGGTGGTCAAGGTGGAGCGCCGTTTCGCGCACCCCGTGCTCACCAAGACCGTGCGCCGCTCGAAGAACTATCAGGCGCACGATGCGGACAACACGTGGAAGGTCGGCGACACCGTCTCGATCGAAGAGGCGGTGCCGATCTCCAAGACGAAGCGCTGGGTGGTGGTCGCCGGTACCAAGGCGAAGGTCGCCGGCGCTGCGGCCGAGTAGGAACAGGGCGTCCGAACCGAAAGGCGAGGGCGCGGAGCCGGTGACGGCGCCACAGGAAGTTAGGCGGTTGCCATGATTCAGATGCAGACCAACCTCGACGTCGCGGACAATTCCGGGGCTCGCCGCGTCATGTGCATCAAGGTGCTCGGCGGCTCGAAGCGGAAATACGCTTCGGTGGGCGACGTCATCGTGGTGTCGATCAAGGAAGCGATCCCGCGCGGCCGCGTGAAGAAGGGCGACGTCATGAAGGCGGTCGTCGTTCGCACCGCCAAGGACATCCGTCGTCCGGACGGCAGCGTCATCCGGTTCGACCGGAACGCGGCGGTTCTCATCAACAACCAGCAGGAGCCGATCGGCACCCGCATCTTCGGGCCGGTTCCTCGCGAGCTTCGTGCGCGCAACCACATGAAGATCATCTCGCTCGCGCCGGAGGTGCTGTAATGGCCGCTCGCATTCGCAAGGGCGACAAGGTCGTCGTGATCTCGGGCCGGGACAAGGGCAAGACGGGCGAAGTGCTCGGCGTCGAACCCGAGGCCGAGCGCGCGATCGTCCGCGGCGTCAACATGGGGTCCCGCCACCAGCGCCAGTCGGCGTCGCAGGCCGGCGGCATCATCACCAAGGAGATGCCGATCCACCTGTCCAACCTCGCGCATGTCGATCCCAAGGACGACAAGCCGACGCGGATCGGATTCAAGTTTGAGGGCGAAGGCGAGAACCGCAAGAAGGTCCGCTTCGCGAAGCGTTCTGGAGAACTGATCGATGGCTGAAGCAGCCTATCAGCCGCGGCAGAAGACCCGCTACAACGAGGTCGTCCGTCCGGCTCTCACCAAGCAGTTCGGGTACACGAACCCGATGCAGGTGCCGCGCCTCGACAAGATCGTCCTCAACATGGGCGTCGGCGAAGCCGTGAACGACACCAAGAAGGTGTCGGCGGCGCTTGCCGATCTCGCGCTCATCGCCGGCCAGAAGCCGTCGGTGTCGCGCGCCCGGAAGTCGATCGCGACCTTCAAGGTCCGCGAGAACATGCCGCTCGGCGGACGCGTCACGCTCCGCCGCGACCGGATGTACGACTTCCTGGATCGCCTCATCCACATCGCGCTGCCGCGCGTGCGCGACTTCCGCGGCCTCAACCCGAAGAGCTTCGACGGGCGCGGCAATTTCGCGATGGGGATCAAGGAGCACATCGTGTTCCCGGAGATCAATTACGACCAGATCGAGCAGGTCTGGGGCATGGACGTGATCGTCTGCACGACGGCCAAGACCGACGACGAGGCGCGCGCCCTCCTGACCGCATTCGAATTCCCGTGGCGCACGGGTAAGGAATAGACACGATGGCCAAGAAGAGCTCGGTCGAGAAGAACAACCGTCGCCGCCGGATGTCGGCGCAGTACGGCGAGCGCCGCACGAAGCTCCGCGCGATCGCGCGCGACGAGAGCCTGTCGCTGGAGGAGCGCTTCCAGGCGCAGCTCAAGCTCGCCGAGCTGCCGCGCAACTCGTCGCCGACCCGCATCCGCAACCGGTGCGAGATCACCGGCCGGCCGCGGGCGGTCTACCGCAAGCTCAAGATGTCCCGTCTCGCGCTTCGCGAACTCGGCTCGCAGGGAATGATCCCGGGCCTCGTGAAGTCGAGCTGGTAAGGAGACGGAACGATGCTTCTGACCGATCCGATTGGCGACATGATCACCCGTATCCGGAACGCGCAGCTCCGGAACAAGTCGAAGGTGTCGACCCCGGCCTCCTCGATCCGCCAGCGCGTCCTCGACGTGCTGCAGTCGGAGGGCTACATCCGCGGCTATTCCTCGATCGAGCAGGACGGCCGGTCCGAGTTCGAGATCGAGCTCAAATATTATGACGGCGCGCCGGTCATCCGCGAGATTCAGCGGGTGTCGCGTCCGGGCCGCCGCGTCTATACGTCGGCGGATTCGATTCCGCGCGTCATGAACGGCCTCGGCGTCTCGATCCTCTCCACGCCGAAGGGCGTGATGTCGGACAGCGACGCGCGCGAGCAGAATGTGGGCGGCGAGGTTCTCTGCCAGGTCTTCTAGGCCGGCAGGAAACCGACGAAGCACGAACGGAAGAAAGACGATGTCGCGAATTGGCAAGAAGGCAGTTCCGCTCCCGAAGGGCGTCACGGCCAAGGTGGAAGGCCAGAAGGTCACCGTGAAGGGGCCGAAGGGCGAGCTGTCGTTCGTGGCAACGGACAACATCACCGTCGCCATGCAGGACGGCGGGATCAAGGTCGACCCGGCGAACGACACCAAGCCGGCGCGGGCCCAGTGGGGCATGTCGCGGACCCAGATCGCGAACCTGATGAAGGGCGTGACCACCGGGTTCGAGAAGAAGCTCGAGATTTCGGGCGTCGGCTATCGCGCTGCGGTGCAGGGCAAGGATCTCAACCTCACCCTCGGCTACAGCCACGAGGTGAAGTACCCGATCCCGGCCGGCATCACGGTGACGACGCCGAAGCCGACCGAGATCGTGGTGACGGGCATCGACGGCCAGCGCGTCGGCCAGGTCGCCGCGGAAATCCGCGGCTATCGCCCGCCCGAGCCGTATCTCGGCAAGGGCGTGAAGTACGCCGGTGAGCGGATCCTCCGCAAAGAAGGCAAGAAGAAGTAACGGGGCCGCAGATGAAGCCGCACAAGACACAGCGCCAGCGTCGCGCCAGCCGGGTCCGCCGTACGTACGTCGTCCACGGCGGCCGTCCGCGCCTCTCGGTGTTCCGGTCGCAGGAGCACATCTACGCCCAGGTGATCGACGATGCCCGCGGCCACACGGTGGCGTCGGCGTCCTCGCTCGAGAAGAGCTACCGCGACGCCGGCAACAAGGGCTCCAACAAGGATGCCGCGGCCGCCATCGGCAAGCTGATCGCCGAGCGCGCGGTTGCGGCCGGGGTGACGGACGTCGTCTTCGACCGTGGCGCCTATCTCTATCATGGCCGCGTCAAGGCGCTGGCCGACGGTGCCCGCGAGGGCGGACTGAATTTCTGATCATGGCTTGAACCGGCATTGCCGGGCCATGACATGAGCGAACGGATCTGAGGACCAGATGGCCAGAGAGCGCGAGAGAGACAACCGCGAGGAGCGCGACAGCGAGTTCGTGGACAAGCTCGTCCACATCAACCGCGTCGCGAAGGTCGTGAAGGGCGGCAAGCGCTTCGGCTTCGCGGCGCTCGTCGTCGTCGGCGACCAGAAGGGCCGCGTCGGCTTCGGCCATGGCAAGGCCCGCGAGGTTCCGGAAGCGATCCGCAAGGCCACCGAAGCCGCCAAGCGCGGCCTCATCCGCGTCCCGCTCCGCGAAGGCCGCACGCTGCACCACGACGTCGCCGGCCGGCACGGCTCGGGCAAGGTCCATGTGCGCGCTGCTCCTCCCGGCACCGGCATCATCGCCGGCGGCCCGATGCGTGCCGTCTTCGAGACGGTCGGCATCCAGGACGTCGTCGCGAAGTCGCTGGGCTCGTCGAACCCCTACAACATGGTTCGCGCCACCTTCGACGCGCTGAAGCACGAAGACAGCCCGCGCAGCGTTGCCGCTCGCCGCGGGATCAAGGTCTCCACGCTCCAGTCGCGCCGCAAGGACGTCGATCCGGACGCCGCCGCGGCGGAAGCATAGGCTGAGCTGAGATGGCCAACACCAAGACGATCACCATCGAGCAGACGGGCAGCCCGCAGCGCCGCCCGTGGATCCAGCGCCAGACGCTGGTCGGGCTCGGTCTCAACAAGATCGGCCGTCGCGCCACCGTTCCGGATACGCCGGCAACGCGCGGCATGATCGCCAAGATGCAGCACATCGTACGGGTCGTCGACGAGGCGTAAGCCTTGTTCGCCCGCTACCGTGAGGGAACGCACGTGAAGCTCAACGAACTCTCGGACGCGCCGGGCGCGACGAAGAACCGGAAGCGCATCGGCCGTGGCATCGGCTCGGGCTCCGGCAAGACCGGCGGCCGCGGCGGCAAGGGCCAGACGGCCCGCTCGGGCGTCGCGATCAACGGCTTCGAGGGCGGCCAGATGCCGATCCATCGCCGCCTGCCGAAGCGCGGCTTCAACAACATCTTCCGGAAATCGTTCGTCGAAGTCAGCCTCGACAAGGTCCAGGCGGCGATCGACGCGGGCAAGCTCGATGCGACCAAGCCGGTGAACGGCGAGGCGCTGGTCGCCGCCGGCGTGCTCCGCCGCGTCCGCGACGGCGTCCGCGTCCTCGGCGGCACGGTGACGAGCGCGGTGGCCTTCGAGGTCGCCGGCGCTTCCAAGCCGGCGCTCGAGGCGATCGAGAAGGCGGGCGGCTCGCTCAAGGCCGTCTGACGCGACGCGATCTGCGCGCGGCACTGAACTTCGGAGTACCGGACGATGGCATCAGCGGCAGAGCAGCTCGCAGCCAATCTCAACTTCGGCGCCTTCGCGAAGGCCGAGGCGCTGAAGAAGCGGATTTGGTTCACGCTCGGCGCGCTGATCATCTACCGGCTCGGGACCTACATCCCGATGCCGGGGATCAACCCGGACGCCTTCGCCAACGCCTTCCAGTCGCAGTCGGGCGGCGTTCTCGGCCTCTTCAACATGTTTGCCGGCGGCGCCGTCGAGCGCATGGCGATCTTCGCCCTCGGCATCATGCCGTACATCTCCGCGTCCATCGTGATGCAGCTGGCGAGCTCGCTCATTCCGCGGCTCGAGGCGATCAAGAAGGAAGGCGAGTCCGGCCGGAAGATCATCAACCAGTACACTCGCTACGGGACGGTGATCCTCGCCGCGCTCCAGGCCTATGCGATCGCCGCGGGCCTCGAGGCAGGGCAGGGGATCGTCGCCGATCCCGGCTGGTTCTTCCGCCTGTCGACGGTGATCACGCTCACCGGCGGCACGATGTTCCTGATGTGGCTCGGCGAGCAGATCACCGCGCGCGGCATCGGCAACGGCATTTCGCTCATCATCTTCACCGGCATCGTCGCGGGCTTCCCGGCGGCCATCGCCGGCACGCTCGAACTGTCGCGCCAGGGCGCCATCGGCACCGGCACGATGCTCCTCATCGTGATCCTCGCGGTCGCGATCGTCGCCTTCATCGTCTTCGTCGAGCGTGCCCAGCGCCGCCTCCTCATCCAGTATCCGAAGCGCCAGGTCGGCAACCGGATGTTCCAGGGCGAATCCTCGCACCTGCCGCTGAAGCTCAACACCTCCGGCGTCATCCCGCCGATCTTCGCCTCGTCGCTCCTCCTTCTGCCGGCGACGATCGCGGGCTTCAGCACCACGACCGAATCGACCGGCTTCCTCGCCACGATCACGGCGCTCCTCGGCCACGGCCAGCCGCTCTACATGATCCTCTACGGGGTCATGATCGTGTTCTTCGCCTTCTTCTATACGGCGATCGTCTTCAATCCGGCCGACACCGCCGACAATCTGAAGCGCCATGGCGGCTTCATCCCGGGCATCCGGCCGGGCCAGCGGACGGCGGAGTACATCGACTACGTGCTGACCCGCATCACGGTGGTCGGCGCGATCTACCTCGTGATCGTCTGCCTCGTGCCGGAGTTCGTGATCGCCCAGACGGGCATCCCGTTCTACCTCGGCGGCACGTCGATCCTGATCGTCGTGTCGGTGACGATGGACACGGTGGCGCAGGTCCAGGGCCATCTCCTGGCGCACCAGTACGAGGGCCTCGTCAAGAAGTCGAAGCTGCGCGGCAAGAAGAGATGAGGATCGTTCTCTTCGGACCGCCGGGTTCGGGGAAGGGGACGCAGGCGGCGCGGCTCATTGCCCGCCACGGCATCGCCCACCTCTCGACCGGTGACATGCTGCGCGCCGCGGTCGCCGCCGGAACGCCGGTCGGCCTCCGCGCCAAGGCGATCATGGATCGCGGCGACCTCGTTCCGGACGAAGTGGTGATCGGCGTGATCGCCGACCGGATCGAAGAGGAGGATGCCCGGAACGGCTTCGTCCTCGACGGCTTCCCGCGGACGGTGGGGCAGGCCGAGGCGCTTGCGACGCTCCTCGCCGAGCGCGGCATCGCCATCGACGCCGTGATCGCGCTCGAGGTCGACGAGGCTGCGCTGCTCGGCCGGGTCGAGAAGCGGGCGCGGGAGACGGTGGCGGCGGGCGGCGCGGTTCGCGCGGACGACAATCCGGAGACGCTGAAGCGGCGTCTTGCGGCGTTCCGCGAGCAGAGCGCCCCGGTGGCGGATTACTATCGCCGGCAGGAGCTTCTGTCGGCGATCGACGGGATGCGGGAGATGGACGCCGTCACGGCCGAGATCGATCGCATCGTGGCCGAGGCAAAGGCGAACGCCGAGGCGCGCGCCGACGGTTGACGCGACATGATCAGGTCGCTATCTACCGCGTTCACATTCTGATCAGGAATCGCCGGTGCCGGCATTTTGCCGGGCGCCGGATTAGTGCTTTCAGCGGCCGTAAGGGCCGGGATCGCGCCGGAAGCGGCGGATCGTGAGGAGTGAGACCACGTGGCCCGCATCGCTGGCGTCAACATCCCGACCAACAAGCGCGTCGTCATCGCGCTGCAGTACATTCACGGCATCGGCCCGTACCGCGCCAAGGAAATCACCGAGATGGTCAACATCCCGGCCGAGCGGCGCGTGAACGAGCTTTCGGACGCCGAGATCATCCAGATCCGCGAGGCGATCGATCGCGACTATCTCGTGGAAGGTGACCTTCGTCGCGAGGTCGCCATGAACATCAAGCGCCTGATGGACCTCGGTTCGTACCGCGGCCTCCGTCACCGGCGCGGTCTCCCGGTGCGCGGCCAGCGGACGCACACCAATGCCCGTACCCGCAAGGGTCCGGCCAAGGCGATCGCCGGGAAGAAGAAGTAGTCGGGGTCGGCAGTCGGCAATAGGCAGTCGGCAGTCGGGTTCTTCCGATTGCCTACTGCCGATTGCCTACTGCCTCCCTTCGGTGGAGCTGCTGGCACTACGGCAGCGCAGATATCGTTACAGGACACGAAATGGCCAAGGACACGACCCGCGTACGTCGCCGCGAGCGCAAGAACATCGCCTCGGGCGTCGCACACGTCTCTTCGACGTTCAACAACACGATGATCACCATCACCGACGCCCAGGGGAACACGATCTCGTGGTCCTCGGCCGGCACGATGGGCTTCAAGGGCTCGCGCAAGTCGACCCCGTATGCCGCGCAGATGGCAGCGGAGGACGCCGCACGGAAGGCGAGCGAGCATGGCATGCGGACCCTCGAGGTCGAGGTGTCCGGTCCCGGTTCGGGCCGTGAATCGGCCCTCCGGGCCCTGCAGTCGGCGGGCTTCACCGTCACCTCGATCCGCGACGTGACCCCGATCCCGCACAATGGCTGCCGTCCGCGGAAGCGTCGCCGCGTCTAGAGCGCGATCCGATCAAGTCGGATCACGCTCTGCGTGAGTTCCCCAGTGGGGCATGATCTCCCTCGAAGAACCGGCAACCGCTTCTTCGGGTCATGCTCTGGGCGACGAGCGTCAGAGTGCTGTTTGCGCCGGGCAATGCGGCCCGGCTTCGCCGCCATTGGCGGCATTGACCTTTGACCGAAAGGATTCACCCAAGTGATCCGCAGAAACTGGCAAGAACTGATCAAGCCGAACGCGCTCGAGACGACCCCCGGGTCGGACGCGAAGCGCTACGCCACCGTCGTCGCCGAGCCGCTCGAGCGCGGTTTCGGCCTCACCCTCGGCAACGCGCTGCGCCGCGTGCTCCTCTCCTCGCTCCAGGGCGCGGCCGTCACCTCCGTTCAGATCGACGGCGTCCTCCATGAGTTCTCGTCGATCGCCGGCGTCCGCGAGGACGTGACCGACATCGTCCTCAACATCAAGGAAATCGCGATCAAGATGCAGGGCGAAGGCCCGAAGCGGATGGTCGTGCGGAAGTCGGGCCCCGGCGTCGTCACCGCCGGTGACATCCAGACCGTCGGCGACGTCGAGATCCTGAACCCCGATCTCGTCCTGTGCACCCTCGACGAGGGCGCCGAGATCCGCATGGAGTTCACGGTCAACACCGGCAAAGGCTACGTTCCGGCCGACCAGAACCGTCCCGAGGACGCGCCGATCGGCCTCATCCCGGTCGACAGCCTCTACTCGCCGATCCGGAAGGTTTCCTACAAGGTCGAGAACACGCGCGAGGGCCAGGTCCTCGACTACGACAAGCTGACGCTGACGGTCGAGACCAACGGTTCGATCCGCCCGGACGACGCGATTGCCTATGCGGCGCGCATCCTCCAGGACCAGCTTTCGATCTTCGTCACCTTCGAGGAGCCGGAGAAGGAAGTTGCGGCCGAGGCCATTCCGGAGCTCGCCTTCAACCCGGCGCTCCTCAAGAAGGTCGACGAGCTCGAACTGTCGGTCCGTTCGGCCAACTGCCTGAAGAACGACAACATCGTCTACATCGGCGATCTCATCCAGAAGACCGAAGCCGAGATGCTCCGCACGCCGAACTTCGGCCGGAAGTCGCTCAACGAGATCAAGGAAGTCCTCGCCCAGATGGGTCTCCATCTCGGCATGGAAGTTCCGAACTGGCCGCCAGAGAACATCGAAGATCTGGCCAAGCGCTACGAAGACCACTACTAGGAACGCCGCCCGCGGCGTGAGCCGCCGGCCAATCATTCAGGGAGAGCGCATATGCGCCACGCCAAGACCGGCCGGAAGTTCGGCCTGACCGCGAGCCACCGCAAGGCGATGTTCGCCAACATGGTTGCGTCGCTGATCACGCACGAGCAGATCGTCACCACGCTGCCGAAGGCGAAGGATCTTCGTCCGATCGTCGAGAAGATGATCACCCTCGGCAAGCGCGGCGATCTCCACGCCCGCCGCCTCGCGATCTCCCGCATCCGCGACGAGGAGGCCGTCAAGAAGCTCTTCGCCACGATCGGCCCGCGCTATGCCTCGCGCGCCGGCGGCTACACCCGCGTCCTCAAGGCCGGCTTCCGCTACGGCGACTCGGCCCCTATGGCGGTCATCGAGCTCGTCGACCGCGACGTCGACGCCAAGGGGGCGGCCGACCGGGCCCGCCACGCGGAGACCGCGGGCGAGCGCGAAGCGGTCAACGCGTAGGCGGGCCGCAGCCGGATTTGCTACGAAGGGGCGGGCGACCGCCCCTTTTTGTTTGCGCGGGGAGGAGCGATGGCCGCGGGAGAGACTGTTCTCGTCACCGGAGCGCGCGGGTTCATCGCCAAACACTGCATCGCGGCGCTGCTCCAGCGCGGCTACGGGGTCCGCGGCACGCTCCGCGACCCGTCCGACGAGGAGGAAGTCCGCGCGGCCGTGGCCACCGTGGTCGACGCCGGTGACGGGCTCTCTTTCGCGAAGGCCGACCTCACCGCCGATGCGGGCTGGGACGAGGCCGTGCGCGGCTGCGCTGCCGTCATGCACATCGCCTCGCCCTACCCGATCAGCCAGCCGCGCGACGTGAACGAGGTGGTCCGGCCGGCGCGCGAGGGGACGCTGCGGGCGCTGAACGCGGCGCGCGCCGCCGGCGTGAAGCGGGTGGTGCTGACGTCGTCGGTCGCCGCGGTCGCAGCCGGCCGAACGGACAAAACGAGCTTCGACGAGGCCGACTGGTCGAACGTCGACGCCCCCGACATCAACGCCTATTCGCTGTCGAAGACGCTCGCCGAGCGGGCGGCGTGGGATTTCGTCGCCGACGGGAAGGGGCCGGAGCTCGCCGTCATCAACGCCGGCCAGGTGTTCGGCCCGCCGCTCGACGCCAACGTCCAGACGTCGGGTGAGATGATCGAGAATTTCCTCCGCGGAAAGTACCCGCTGGTGTCCCGGTTCGGCCTGCCGGTCGTCGATGTCCGCGACGTGGCGGCGGCCCATGTCGCGGCGATGGAGAAGCCCGAGGCGGCCGGCCAGCGTTTCATCGTTGCCGACGACTTCCTCTGGTTCTCCGACATCGGCCGCATCCTGGGCGAAGCGTACCCGGCCTACCGGC
>JADLGL010000036.1 GCA_020849325.1 Bauldia sp.
AAGCGCCGGTCGGATCATGGCGAGCTTTGCCGCAGCGGCATGGCTCCGCTGCCGATTCCGGCTCGCCTGTGGCCGGCGACAGGCGTAATGGGAGCGGCCGCGGCCGCTCCATAGTGAGTGGCCGCTAAGCGATTCTGGCTCCTTTTCAGGCCGTACGGCCGCATCCCAACGGGTCTCCTATGTCGGTTACAACTGCTTCGCATGGGGCGACCCACAAGGGTCTCGCCCTGTTGGTCCTCGGCATTTCGCAGCTGATGATCATCCTCGACGGCACGATCGTGAACGTCGCGCTCAACCACATCGCGATCGAGCTCGAGGTCACGAGCCTCGCCGACCTCCAGTGGATCGTCACCGGCTACGCCCTCACCTTCGGCGGCGTCCTCCTCCTCGGCGGCAAACTCGCGGACCGGATCGGCCGCCGGACGATCTTCATCGCCGGCGCGCTCATCTTCGGCCTCGCCTCCCTGCTCGGCGGCCTCGCCCAGAGCTTCGAGATCCTCGTCGCCGCCCGCGCGCTCCAGGGCGTCGGCGGCGCGATGCTGGCGCCCGCCGCACTGTCCCTCCTCACCGTCGTGTTCGAGGAAGGCAAGGAGCGTGACCGGGCGTTCGGCGTCTGGGCCGCCATCTCGGCCGGCGGCGCCGCCATCGGCCTCATCCTCGGCGGCGTCCTCACCGAATATGCCGACTGGCGCTGGGTGTTCTACGTCAACGTCCCGATTGCGATCTTCGCTTTCTGGGGCGCCCTCCGCTACGTGCCGGAGAGCCGCGAGCAGAACGCCAAGGGCTTCGACGTCATCGGCGCGGCCCTCATCACCGCGGGCCTTGCCGCGCTCGTCTACGGTCTTGCCAACGTGAACGAGGACACCGTCGCGACCGGCACCAAGATCGCCTTCATCGCCGGCGCCGTGGTGCTGATCGCCGCCTTCTTCATCTGGGAGGGCGTGATCCGGCAGCCGCTCCTGCCGCTTCGCCTCTTCAAGTTCCGCAACCTCACCGGCGCCAATATCGGCGGCCTCTTCGTCGGCGCGGGCCTCTTCTCGTCGTTCCTCTACCTCGTCCTCTGGATGCAGCAGATCAACTTCTGGGCACCGCTCAAGAGCGGCTTCGCCTTCCTGCCGTTCACGGTCGGCATCATCATCGGCGCCGGCATCTCGTCGACGATGATGAGCCGCATCGGTCCGCGGCCGCTGGTGACGATCGGCCCGTTCGTCGCCGGCACCGGCATGCTCGCGCTCGGCCTCTTCCTCGCGCCGGATTCGAGCTATTTCGGCCTGATCCTGCCGGCCCAGCTCGTGATCGCCACCGGCATGGGCCTTACGTTCCCGGCCCTCGTGTCGAGCGCGGTGTCGGGCGTGCCGCAGGAGAATGCCGGCGTCGCCTCGGCGCTCCTCAACGCGGCGCAGCAGGTCGGCGGCGCCGTGGGCCTCGCCCTCCTGACGGCGGTGTCGATCGGGCGGACCAACGCCGTCCTCGCCGACGCTCCGGCACCGGCGATCGACCCGGCGCTCGCCGCGGCCGCCGCCACGGACCCCGCCGCCGCAGCAGCCCTCCAGGCCGCCACGATGAACGCCCTTGCCCCGGCGACCGTCGAAGGCTGGGCCATGGCGCTGACCGTCGGCGCCGTCCTCATCTACCTCGGCGGCATCGTGATGGGTTCCATCATCCGGGCCGGCAAGGGCGGCGCGCCCGCCGGCGCGATGATGCACTGACCCTCACCGCGCACCGCGGAAACGAAAAGGCCGCCTTCGGGCGGCCTTTTCCATTTGGGGCCGGCGAGCCGACCGGTCAGTCGGCATCCGGGGAAGCCGCGCGCCGCCCCGCCATCACCAGGATGATCGCCCCCACCACCGCCGACAGCGCCGACCCCATCAGCACGCCGATCTTCGTCTCGTCGATGAGGAGCGGCGCCGTCTCGTAGGCGAGGAGGCCGATGAAGAGGCTCATCGTGAAGCCGATGCCGCACAGGACCGCGACGCCATAGAGCTGCAGGAGGGACGCGCCGCGCGGCATCGGCGCGAGACCCGACCGGACGAGGAGGAACGCTGCCGCGAACACGCCGAGCTGCTTGCCGACGAACAGCCCCAGCGCCACGCCGAGCGGCACGCTGTCGGTCGGGCTGAAGGCCCCGCCCCCGAGCGCCACGCCGGCATTGGCGAAACCGAAGACCGGCACGATCAGGAACGCCACCCACGGGCTGAGGCCGTGTTCCAGCCGCTCGAGCGGGCTGTCCTCGGTGCGCCGCGACCGGATCGGGATGGTGAGGGCGAGCGCGACGCCGGCCAGCGTCGCGTGGACGCCGGAGCGGAACACGACGAACCACAGCACCGCGCCGAGCGCGAGATAGATCGGCAGCGCCGTCACGCCGCGCCGGTTGAGGACGACGAGGAGGACGAGGATCGCGGCTGCGGCGCCCAGCATCGGCAGCGACAGGTCCTCGGTGTAGAAGACCGCGATGATCACCACCGCGCCGAGGTCGTCGAGGATCGCGAGCGCGGTGAGAAAGACCTTCAGCGAGGTCGGCACCCGCGAGCCGAGGAGCGACAGGACGCCGAGCGCGAAGGCGATGTCGGTTGCGGTCGGCACGGCCCAGCCGCGAAGCGCGGTGGCGTCGCCTGCATTGACGACGACGAAGATGACCGCCGGCACCGCCATGCCGCCAACAGCGGCGGCGCCCGGCAGGATCCGCGCCCCCCACGTCGCGAGCTGTCCGGTCAGGAACTCGCGTTTGATCTCGAGACCGACGAGGAGGAAGAACAGCGCCATCAGCGCGTCGTTGATCCAGTGCTCGACGGTGAGCCCGGCGACCTTCTGGTGCAGCGTGTCGAAATAGGTGTCCGCCGCCCCGCTGTTCGCGACGATGAGGGCGAGCGCGGCGACGGCAATGAGGACGATCCCCGCCGACGATTCATTGGCGAGGAAGCGGCGAAAGGCCGAGACTCGGCGGGGCGTGCTTTCCGGCATGCCGCGAGGCTACCGGCGCCCGCCCGCGCCACCAAGGCCAAAGGCGGATTCCCGGCCGATTTCGGGGCCGGGACGGCTCCAGCATGATCCGTTCGGGTCGGATCACGCTCGAGGCGCATCCGGCCGCCGCCATCGGCGGCGCGCGGCGGCGACTTGATGCGGTGTGACCGGCGCGCGATAGCCTGCGCGTCCGAGAGCCGGAATGGTGACCCCCAGCAATGCCGATCGTGGATGCCCGCGACCTCTTCGACCACGCCGCCGCCGCGGGCTATCGCCTGCCGCTCGTCGCGCCCCGCGATCTCCACGACGCCTGCACGTGGATGCGGGAGGCCGAGCGCATCGCGTCGCCGATGGTCCTCGACGTCTCCGATTCGCCCGACCGGCCGGAGGAGTGGGACATCGCGCTTCCGGCCGTCGAAGCCTTCGCCAGCCGGTCGCCCGTCCCGATCGTGCTCCACCGCGCCGGCATCAAAAGCGAGGACGACCTTGCGAAGGCGATCCGCTTGGGCTGCGGCGCCGTCACCCCCGCCGCGGCCGTCGCCCGAAACGTCGTCGCGATGGCCGAAACCCTCGGCCTTGCCACCCTGGGCCTGGCTACCGGCAGGGCAGAACCCTTCGCCGATCCGGCCGGCACCCCCGCGGGCCAGCCTGCCGACTGGGAAGGGCGCGGCAAGGCCGGACCGGCGCTGGCCGCCTGTCGCCTGCCACAGCCGGTCGAGCACGTCGTGATGTTCAACCCGGAGGGCCTCTCGGATGCGGGCGTGCGCGAGATGCTGCGCATCGGCACGGACATGCTCGGCGCCATCCCCGGCGTTCGCGCCGTCCGCACCGGCCGGGCCCTCGCCGACGACGCGCGGTTCTCGCTGTGCTGGCTCGTCCTCTTCGCGAGCGAGCACGTCGTGGCGCACTACCGCGACCACCCCACCCACATCGCCTTCGCCGACCACCACTTCCGCCCCTTCGCCGGCGACCGGATGACCATCGATTTCCGCCTCGGCTGACGGCCGCGTCCGATCGGCCGCCCTCTCCTTCTGGCGCTACGCACCGGACCCCGCCGGGACGTAGCTCAGCCGGATCACCTCCGGGCCGATGCGCCCGTTCGCCGCGAGGTGGAGCGGCGGGCGGGGGCCGGTGAAGAACGGCCTGCCGCCACCGAGCACGACCGGGTGGAGGTACATCCGGTACTCGTCGACGAGGCCGAGACCGGTGATGGCGCCCGCCAGCACCGGGCCCGAAACCTCGATCACGCCGTCGAGGCGGCTTTTGAGGTCGCGAACCGCGGTCGCAAGATCACCCGTGACGAGCGAAGCGTTCGGCCCGACGGATGTCAGCGTGCTCGAAACGACGAATTTCGGCCGGCTCCGCCACGCCGCAGCATAGGCGCGCTCGGCCTCGTCGAAATGGGGGTGATCCTCGTCCCAGTACCGCATGATCTCGTACATCCTGCGGCCATAGAGGCTCCCCGCGACGCTCGCCACGTCATCGATGAAGTGGCGGAAGAGAACGGGATCCGGCGCGAACGCGGTGTGGTCGACATAGCCGTCGAGCGACACGTTCAATCCGTAGACGAGCTTCGCCATGCAACGCTCTCCCCGAACAGCGTGCTGCGACCGTACCCGATCCGTGGTCCCCGCGGCGACGTTTCCGACAACGCGCCGGAGGCACAGCCGGTACGACCGCCAGCAAGATCCGACGCTCCGCTCGATCGTTCCGCTGCCGGAGGTGGCGATGGAAAAATGGCGCGCCCTACGGGATTCGAACCCGTGTTACCGCCGTGAAAGGGCGGTGTCCTGGGCCTCTAGACGAAGGGCGCGGCGGGCGTGGTTATAGAGGCGGGTCCGGCGGGTGCCAAGGCGGCGAAATCGCCTTTCTCACCATGTCCCGGTGTTGGGCATCGAGAGCCACGGCTCCTGCGGCGGTTTCGATCCGCCGGCCTGGAGGAGCTCCACCGAGATGCCGTCGGGCGAACGGACGAACGCCATCCGGCCGTCGCGCGGCGGCCGGGCGATGGTGACGCCGCCTGCCGCGAGCCGCGCGCACGTCGCGTAGATGTCGTCGACGGCATAGGCGAGGTGGCCGAAATTCCGCCCGCCGCGATACTCCTCCGGATCCCAGTTCCAGGTGAGCTCGACCTGGGCCGCGTCGTCACCGGGCGCGGCGAGGAAAATGAGCGTGTAGCGCCCCGCGTCGTTCTCGGTGCGGCGCACCTCGCGGAGGCCGAGGAGGTCGCAGTAGAATTGGAGTGAGGCGGCGATGTCGCTGATCCTCACCATTGTGTGAAGATACTTCATGTCGTGGCTCCTCGGGAACCTCGCCGCGGCGAGGGGCGTTCTTGTCGATGGGAGTGCCAGGATGACACGCCCACAGGCCACTTGCCTGAATCGACAGCAACAATCACGTCTTTGTCCGAGTGTCTCTGTTTGGCACTAGTGCAGGCCATGACGGGTGCTATTCTGAACTACGATTCGATTGCAGCGGTTGGCAATCAGGGTTCGATCAGGGGGCGCGACGCTATGGGGGCCAAGCTCTCGCAAGAGGGGCCTCGACTCGAGGATTTCGCCGAAGAGGCGCCCGTCGGTCTCATCGAAATCACAGGCATCATCAAGTGGTTCGATGTTGCCAAAGGGTACGGTTTCATCGTGCCCGACAACGGCATGCCCGATGTGCTGATCCACGTTTCGTGCCTGCGGCGCGACGGGTTCCAGACCGCCTATGAGGGCGCGCGGGTCGTCGTCGAGGTTCTCGTCCGGCCGAAGGGCCTCCAGGCGTTCCGCGTCCTGTCCATGGACGAGACCGGCGTGCCCCCGCCGGCACAGAGCGCCCCGGCCCGCACACACACGAATGTGGCCCCGTCCAGCGGGCTCGAGCGCGTGATGGTGAAGTGGTTCAACCGCGTGAGGGGCTACGGCTTCGTCAGCCGCGGCGAAGGCACGCCCGACATCTTCATCCACATGGAGACGCTGCGGCGCTTCGGCTTGACAGAGCTCCGGCCGGGGCAGACGGTCCTCGTCCGCTTCGGCAATGGGCCGAAGGGGTTGATGGCCGCCGAGATCCGCCCCGACGGGGGCGGCGGGCCTCCGGCCTCGCACTGAGGTTTCAGATGTCCGTCCCGTTCCGCCCGGGCCGCGCGCGCGGGTACCGCCGCATCGGCGCGATGCTCCTCGTCCTGGTCGCGCTCGCCGGCTTCTCCGCTCCCGCTCTCGCCCAGGCGCCGACCGCGCTCCCGACGCCTCCCGGCTACCCGGAGAAGGTGACGATCCACACCGACACCGGCGACCACGTCTTCACCGTGGAATGGGCAATCAGCGATGCCGACCGCGCGCGCGGACTGATGTTCCGCACCGAGATGGCGGCCGATCACGGCATGGTTTTCGACTTCTTCCGCGATGCGCCCGTCTCGTTCTGGATGCGGAACACGCTGATTCCGCTCGACATGGTCTTCATCCGCTCCGACGGCACGATCCTGTCGATCGCCCAGAACGCGACGCCGATGAGCGACACGCCGGTCCCGAGCAACGGCGCCGTCCGCTTCGTCCTCGAAGTGAACGGCGGCACGGCGGCGCGCCTCGGCATCGACCCCGGCGACCGCGTCGACATCGTGGTGATGGCGGCGACGCCGTAGAGCGTGATCCCGGCGTAAACGGATCTCGCTCTAGCAGCCGCCGAGAAGCGTCGGGACGAGATCGAGCGCGCCGGCGAAGTCGAGTTCACGCACCACCACCATCGCCGCGCCGACCCCAGCGGGATCGGCCGGATAGGCGACGGCGACATCGTCGGGCTGCCCCATGAACATGCTCGTCCGGTACACCGCGACGGGCTCGCCGCCGACCGCAATGCGCTCCGTGTCCGCGACCTGCATCGGCCCGCCCGGCGTCGGCAGCTGGCCGTCGAACACGGTCACGTCGATCGTCGCCGGCCCGCTTTCGGCAACGAACCGCACGTGCGAGACCCGAACCGGCGGCGTGCCTGGCGGCCCGGCCACGGGCACGATTTCATCGACCGCCATGGGCTGCGGGAAGTAGCCGACCGGCACGTACACGGTCAGCCAACCGATGAGCATTGCGGCGCAGGCGAGCATGGCGGATTCCGATTTGCCGACGGCCTCAGCAGCGACTTGAGGCGGGGAGCCGATGCGCAACGATGCCGGCAGAACTGGGCGTTGGTGTGGACGAATCCGCCCGACGCGCCTGGCACGATACCCGACGCGATTGGGCTCCGGTCGAACCGGACCTTGCTGCGGCCGCTAGGCCGCCGCGCGATAGATATACGCGTCGGAAATATAGGCCTCGGTACCCACCGGCCCCTGCGTGCGCCGGTAGGGAGGGCCGTCGAGCCGGGTCCACGCCGTCACCGCGCGGCCGAGTACGTGATTCTCATCAACGATCTGATAGGAGAGATCGCGCTCATCCGGCGGCAAAGTCTCGCGTATCTTGTAGGCGACGGCTACGTAGAGCCGGACGCGGTCGTCCTCGCTACTGGGGACCACGAAATAGAGCTTCCAGGTACCGTCTTCGTTGATCCATCCCGCCGCCCGCATGGGAAAGGAGCTCGCAGCGAGGGCATCGATCAAGCGTCGACCAGCATCGAGCGGCGGATCCGTCACCAATGCTTCGATAGCCATGCAAAGACTCCGTCAGGACTGCCTACCGCCTCCGCGATACCCTTCGCGTCACCCTCGGCCACGACATCATAGCGTCTGTCGACCGACCAGCCGAGAACGATCTACCAACGCGCGTCGAACTCGGGATTCTGCAGCATCCGCTCGAGGGATTCGCTCAGCGCGGCAAGTGCGACCAGATCGGCTATCCGACGGCTGTAGAATCGCTGCGAGAATTTCTGATCGGGTATGGTCTCCGCCGCGACGGTACGCACCACACAAGCTTCACGCCCAGTTCGACGGCGAGACCGAACAGATAGTAGGCCGCGCTCCAACGTGCTGAGCCAAGCAGAACAAGAGCGTCGTCCCGTCGTTCCTCCGCCAGAAGCCGCAGGAATGAGCGGGAGAGGATCGCCAGGCGAACTACACCGCCACCTTCGCCGCAATGTGCGGGTGCGGGTCGTAGCCGAGAAGCTCGAAATCCTCGAAGCGGAAACCGTCGATCGTCGTGACGGCGGGGTCGAGCCGCATCGTCGGCAGCGGGCGCGGCGCACGCGAAAGCTGCTCGCGCGCCTGGTCGAGGTGGTTGAGGTAGAGGTGCGCGTCGCCGAGCGTGTGGATGAACGTGCCCGGCCGGAGGCCCGTCACCTGCGCCACCATCATCGTCAGCAGCGCATACGAGGCGATGTTGAACGGCACGCCGAGAAAGATGTCGGCGGAGCGCTGGTAGAGCTGGCAGGAGAGTTTTCCGGGGAGGCCGTCGCGGCCGGGCTCGACGTAGAATTGGAACAGCACGTGGCACGGCGGCAGCGCCTGCCTGTCGACATCCGCCGGGTTCCACGCGGTGACCATCAGGCGCCTTGAATCGGGATTGGAACGGATCGCTGCAACCACCTGCGCGATCTGGTCGATCACCTCGCCATCGGGCGTCGGCCACGACCGCCATTGCGCGCCGTAGACCGGCCCGAGATTGCCATTGGCGTCGGCCCATTCGTCCCAGATGCGGACGCCATTCGCCTTGAGGTAGGCGATATTGGTGTCGCCGCGGAGGAACCAGATCAGCTCATGGATGATCGAGCGGAGATGGAGCTTCTTGGTGGTGACGAGCGGGAAGCCCTCGGCAAGGTCGAAGCGCATCTGGTGACCGAAGACGGACTTCGTGCCGGTACCCGTCCGATCCGTCTTGACGACGCCGGTTTCGAGCACGAGCCGCATCAGGTCGAGATATTGCCGCATCGCCGGAATGTAGGCGCGGGGCGTCTGTCGGACAAACGCAGCCGACGCCACGGCCCCCCTTCCTCTGTTGAAAACGCGACGGCATCGCGGTCCGCCGACCGGCACCGCCGAAGCGGAGTCTCAGGGGTCGGCGCCGAATCTCCCGCTACGGTGCCGCGGGCGCGGGGGTCTGGACGGTGGCCATCAGAGTGCCGAGCCAGTCGCGGAACGAGCCGTAGAGGCTGTGGTCGAAGTCCGAGATACGCCACTCGCCGTTGTATTTGACGAGGTGGAAGACGATCTCGGCGACCTCCCCCGCGACCGCGGGGCCGGCCTCGGGGTGGCACCACTGGCTCATGAAGCGGGCGGTGACGTCGGCGGTGGTCTGGGTCTCGAAATCGCCGTCGACGACGATGCCGCGGAGCGACGGGCAGTAGTCCTGGTGGCCGGTGATCGGATCGCCGTCGATCAGCGGCATGCCGAGCGCGGCCTGGAGGTCGACGACGGCCTGATAGGCGTCCTGGAGGTCGTCGGTGAAGAGGCGGTTGAGAGCGTCGCCGGCGAGCGGATCGCCGCGGCCGGTCTGCGCGAGATACTCGATCTCCTGGCGCATCAGCTCTTTCACGAGCGTGACCGGCGTGTCGCCGACGAGCAGCGCGATTGAGACGATCAGTTCCATCATTGGTGCATCTCCCGAGTCGCCCGCCCGTATCGGCGCCGCATTGTAGAGCATGATCCGAAGAAGTGGCTGCCGGTTCTTCGATGAAGATCATGCTCCATCAAGGACAAGGGCGACGAGCGTGATCCGGCTTCAACGGATCACGCTCCAGGAGCCCCGGCGCCGGTTGCCAGCCTCCAGCGGCCTCGATCGACGGCGGGCGCTGTGCCACCCGGAAACCGGCCGCACCGGGTTTGCACGGCGTGTGAGACGCCCTATATTCATCGGTGCCGGCTTCGGCCGGCTATGGTGATAAACGGCCATCGTAATAAGCTCTTCGGACCCGGGGGCAGTACCCGGCGCCTCCACCCAAACCCACCCGCGAATGGCGGGTTTCGGCGGGGGCGAACCAGGATCGACGAGGGTGTAAAGGGTGGGCTTTTGCCCGGCATGGTTCCGCCGTTATCGGGCCGAACTCATAGTTGCCAATGACAACAACTATGCCGGAGCCCGCCTCGCCGCGTAATGCGGTTGGGTAACTCCACTCGAAGCCCTTAGCGGTTCGCATCGTTGAGGCGGGGTTCGGGAGCACCTGGCAACAGAAGCTCCCACTTCATTTTCCAGCTAGCCGCAACGAGCGCTTGGGGCTACGACGGACCCCATGGCCGAAGACCAGATCCGTTACGATATCCTCGCCCAGGACGCGCTGCGGGGCGTGCTCCGCAAAGTCCTCACCGAGGTCGCGAAGGCCGGCCTCCCCGGCGAGCATCACTTCTACATCACGTTCGCGACCAAGGCTCCCGGCGTCCGCATCTCGACCCGGCTTCTGAGCCAGTATCCGTCCGACATGACGATCGTGCTGCAGCACCAGTTCTGGGACCTTGCGGTCACCGAACACGCCCTCGAGGTCGGCCTGTCGTTCAACGGCGTTCCGGAGCGGCTTCTCATCCCGTTCAGCGCGGTGAAGGCATTCGTCGACCCGTCGGTGCAGTTCGCCCTCCAGTTCGAGCCGGCGATGGCGCCGGCCGAGGCGGAGGCCGAGAAGGCCCCGGCCCCGGTGGCGTCCGTGCCGATCGCCGGCAAGAAGGCCGAGATCGTGACCGCGCCCGTCGCTCCCAAGCCGAAGGCGGTAAAGGACGAACCTGCGGCCGCGCCCGCGGCGGAGAAGCCGCAGGGCGACGCCCAGGTCGTCAGCCTCGACGCCTTCCGCAAGAAGAACTGAGGGTCCACCGGCCGGTGGAACACGGCGGCGCTTGACCCGCGCGGCCTGAATCAGCCTCATCGCGCGCATGACGACGCGCACCGAGACCGACACGTTTGGCCCCATCGAGGTCCCCGCGGACCGCTATTGGGGGGCGCAGACGCAGCGCTCGCTCGAGAATTTCCGCATCGGCTGGGAGAAGCAGCCTCTCCCCATCGTCCGCGCCCTCGGCGTGGTGAAACGCGCCGCCGCCGAAGCCAACATGGAGCTCGGCGGCCTCGACAGGCGCATCGGCATCACCGTGGTGAAGGCGGCGGACGAAGTGATGTCGGGCGCGCTCGACGGCCATTTCCCGCTCGTCGTCTGGCAGACCGGCTCCGGCACGCAGTCGAACATGAACGCCAACGAGGTGATCGCGAACCGCGCGATCGAGATCCTCGGCGGTGTGATCGGCTCGAAGAAGCCGGTCCACCCGAACGACCACGTCAACATGAGCCAGTCGTCGAACGACACGTTCCCGACGGCGATGCACGTGGCGACCGCCGAGAAGATCGTCCGCCGCACCCTCCCGGCGCTCCGCCACCTCGCCGACGCAATCGCCGAGAAAGCCGAAGCGTGGCGCGACATCGTAAAAATCGGGCGGACGCATACGCAGGATGCGACGCCCCTCACGCTCGGCCAGGAATTCTCCGGCTACGCCGCGCAGGTCCGGAACGGCATCGAGCGCATCGAGCAGACGCTGCCGCGACTGATGGAGCTTGCCCAGGGGGGCACCGCCGTCGGCACGGGGCTCAACGCGCCGGCGGGGTTCGCCGATCTCGTCGCCGCCCGGATCGCCGCCATCACCGGCCTCCCCTTCACGTCGGCGCCGAACAAGTTCGAGGCGCTCGCGGCGCACGACGCGATGGTGTTCACCCACGGCGCGCTCGCGACCGTTGCCGGCTCGCTCTTCAAGATCGCCAACGACATCCGCCTCCTCGGCTCGGGCCCGCGCGCCGGTCTCGGGGAACTGGCGCTGCCCGAGAACGAGCCGGGCTCCTCGATCATGCCCGGCAAGGTCAACCCGACGCAGTGCGAGGCGATGACCCAGGTCTGCATCCAGGTGTTCGGCAACAACGCCGCCATGACCTTCGCCGGCAGCCAGGGCCATTTCGAGCTCAACGTCTACAATCCGCTGATGGCCTACAACCTCCTCCAGTCCGCCCGGCTCCTCGCCGATGCGGCACTGTCGTTCGCCGACAATTGCGTCGTCGGCATCGAGCCGCGCCGCGACGTCATCCGCGGCCATGTCGACCGCTCGCTGATGCTCGTCACCGCCCTCGCCCCGCGCATCGGCTACGACGCCGCCGCGAGGATCGCGAAGCTCGCCCACAGGAACGGGACCACGCTTCGCGAGGAAGCGCTGGCGAGCGGGCTCGTGACCGAGGCGGAGTTCGCGGAGTTGGTGCGGCCCGAGGCGATGATCGGGCCGGGGTAGTCGTTGCACCCGACATGCCAATTTGGCATTGTCTGGCGATGAAGCTTGCCGACTATCTTGCTGCGACCCGGACGACTCATGCCGCATTCGCGGGCCAGATCGGCGTGTCGCAGGCGGCCGTCTCCCGCTATGCCGGCGGCCGGCGCGTTCCAGAACCCGAACACATGACGCGGATCGCGGCGGCGACCGGCGGTGCTGTGACCGCGAACGACTTCTACGCGCTCGAACCGCAGCAGCCGCCTGGCTTCGCCGAATCGGCCGAGCCGATGGCAGGCCGCCGTCGCATCGCCGTGAAGCCTGCGACGGCCGATCGCGAAGCGGCCGCGGCCCGCTGGCGGGCGGAGAATGCCGAGGCGATCCGGTCGTTCAACGAGCACATCGAACGCGACGGGGTGTTCGGCGAGGAGTGGCGCAGCTGGTGATCCGCCAGTTCGGTGTCTTCGAGAACCCCAACCCGGCCGGGCGGGACAAGGCGCCTTTCGTCGTCGTGCTCCAGGACGATCTGTTCAATGATGGCCCGATGATCGTCGTGGGGCCGCTGTTCGATACGCGCCTGATGAAGCCCATCCCGCGCCTCAATCCGGTGTTCGAGATCGACGGCCGGGCGGTGGTCCTCTCGACCCGGGAAATGGCGTCGATCCGCCGGTCCGGTCTCCGGAAACACGTGACGAGCCTCGACTCGCATCGCGACCGGTTCATCGCAGCGATCGACTTTCTCTTCACGGGCATCTAGAGGCGAAGAAATGTCCGCCGAGATCGTCAACCTCCGCCGCGTCCGCAAGGAGAAGGCCCGCGCCGACGGGAAGCGCGAAGCCGAAGCCAATCGCGCGGCATTCGGCCGGAGCAAGGCCGAGAAGGCCGCGACCAGAGCCACGCAAGCCGCCGCCGACAGAAAGCTCGACGGCCACCGGCGCGAGGATTGAGGCGTGGCCAAGCGGTCGATCGCGATTGCCGGGCACCGGACGAGCATCTCGCTCGAGGAGCCGTTCTGGACGGCGCTGACCGAGATCGCCGACGCACGCTCGCTGAGCCTCTCCGGCCTCGTCGCCGAGATCGACCGCGACCGCCCTCCCCGCACGAACCTCTCCTCGGCGGTGCGGATGTTCGTGCTGGCGTGGTTCAGGGGATCGCCGCCGGCGGCACCGGACCGCCGATAGCGGGCGCGGGCGGCAGCGCCAGGACCGGCGCCGCATCGTTGGCCGGAGCGGGCGTGGGCACCGGCTGCGGGATCGGCGCGGGCACGGGTTCCGGCGTGGCGGCTGCGGCCGCGGCCGCCGCCGCGGCGGCGCGGTCGGCGGCATCGCGCTCGATCATCCGGATGAAGCGGCGGATTTCGAGCTCGTTCGCGAGCGTCTCGTCGGCGCGACGGATGCTCTCGACCCGCAGATAGCTCGACAGCGCCGTGACGTTGACCGAGCGCGAAGGGTCGGCGATCGGCCCGGCAAAGAGGATGTCGACGCCGCGGCGGAGGCGCCCGGCGCCGCTGTCGTCGACGAGGTCGAACGCCCACCGTCCGTCCACGGCGAGGCGGTTGACGTCGATCCCGACCTGCGCGGAGAGGTTCGTCCCGGCGACCGCGACGATCGCATTGTCGAGGCTGGCGACGCCCGCGACGATCTCGAAGGTCGTCGTCAGCGTCTCGAAGGCGAGATCGCCCGCGTCGAGGAAGCCGGTGAAGGCGTCGCGGAGCGCGATGTCGCCGAGCGGCGGCCCGGCTTCGACGCGTTCGAGGGTGAGGTTGAAGGCGTTCGGGTTGAAATAGTGGAAGATCCCGCGGTCGATCGTGAACGCACCCGTGCCCGTGAGCGTCGACACGACGCCGGCCGGCGAGCGGCCGAGACCGTTGAAGCTCGCATCGAGCGTCAGCGTGCCGTCGGCGACCGGCTGCCCCTCGCGCCGCCACACGATTGCGGCGAGCGGCACGCGGCCGATCCTGACCTGCCCCTCCACGGCCGCCTGGCCGGAAGTGAAGGTCGCGGCGACGAACCCTTCCACCGTTCCGCCCGCGAGCGACGCCGACCTCAGCTGCACCGACCCCTGGGTCGGCCGCGCGGTGAGGAGGATCGACGCCGCGTCGAGCGTCAGCGCCGTGCCGAGGGTGAGCCGGTCGGCGGCGATCTCCACTTCGGCGGTCACGTCGTCGAGGACCGGCCCGGAGAACGGCGTCCGCGGCCACGGGCTGTCGGCAAGCCCCGTCGCGTCGGGGTCCGCGCCGGCAAGGAGGGCGAGGAGCCAGCCGAGATCGACCTCTTCGAGCGTGAGGGCGCCGGTCAGCCGCGCCCCCTGCTCGGCGGGCGCGAGCGCGATCGTCCCGTCGAGGCTGCGGGTGCCGATCGAACTCTGGCTCGGCGCAAAGGCAAGCGTCACGCCGTCGCCCGCGGCGTGGAGGGTGCCGGCGATCACGCCTTCGACGGCTCCCGCCATACCGGGAAGGGCGAGGCCGGCCATGCGCGCCACGGGTGCGAGATCGCCCTGCGCTTCGACCGGACCGTCGAAGCTGAAGGCGCCGGTCCGGTCGAAGCGGACGGTGCCGCTGCCGGACACCCGCAGCCCGCCGAGCGGCGACGGGTCGATCCGCACCGACATGCCATCCGCCGGAACGCCTTCCGCGACGACATGAACCTCCGCCGCCCCGGCATCCGCGACGGTGGCGACGTCGATGCCGAGCTGGCGCGCGAGGTCGACGGTGTCCGGCGATGTGAGATCGGCCGCGAGATCGAGGCGTCCGCGGTCCCAGTCGTCGAGTGCCCCCGTGAGGGCGGCGGCAATGTGGACCGTGGCGTCACCGGCGGTGCCGTCGATCATCGCCTGGAGCGACGGCCCGCCCGCGGCCTGCGCCTCGACGCGGAAGGCGAGGCGGGCGGGCGTGAGGAACGGCGCGGTGCGGGCGAGCCACGCGGTGACCGCCGAATCCGGCGCGACCTGCCGGGCGAGCGCCACGACGCCGTCGAGCGTTTCCGCGTCGAGCGTCGCTTCGAGCGCGCCGCGCGGGGTGTCGCCGGAAAGGTCGAGCCGGCCGCTCGCGAGCTCGAAGCGGGCGCCGGCGAGATCGCCGATGACGAAGCGGTTCACGACGACGACGTTCGGCTCGATCGCCGCGTCGATCGCGACGTCCGTCATCCGCACGTCGCCGCGGCGGAGTTCGTCGGCGGTGAAGCCGATGGTTGCGGTGTCGGCGATGATCTCCGTGGTGGTGAAGTCCGGCCCGGCCAGGAGTTCGCCGAGCGCCGCGAGCTGGTCGAGGTCGAACGTCCCCGCAGCGAGCGTCGCCTCGAGCCGGCGCTCGCCCGACGCCCCGTCGCGCGTCCAGCTGAACGCCCCCGCCGCCGACGACGGGCCGATGTCCACCGTGACCTCGTCCGCTTCGATCGCGTCCGCGCCGATCCGGCCGTCGAAGGCGAGCGCGAACGGCGCGAGCTGCGTCCGCGTCGCGCCGCTCCCGCGCCACCAGCTGGAGAAGGCGATCGGGGCCTCCGATGCGAGCCGGATCGCGCCGTCGAAGGCGAGCGCGTCGCCGGCCGTCACGACGCCGGTGAGCGACAGGCTGGTTGTGCCGGGAAGGACGACGGCGAGTTCGGCGACGTCCCAGCGGCCCGGCGTTCCGGCCGAGGGGTTGGCCGGCACCGCGGTGAGGTCGAGCGAGAGGTTCTGCAGCACGGTGCCGGAAACGACGATGGCCGGCACCTCGAGCTTCAGATGGCCCGGGATGTCGGGCAGTGCCAGCGCCGTCAGCCGGCGGAGAAGATCGGCGCCGGCATCGGCGACGCCGATGGGATTGGCCGGCCCCTCGCCGATCATGGTGTCGAGATCGATCTGGCGCGTGGCGATGTCGGCGTCGAACCGGGCGTTGCGGCCGAAGGCGAGCGAGGCGTTGCCCGAAAGCGTCACGGCGCCCTCGCCGGGGTCGAACAGGAAATCCGACAGCGCGATCCGCTGCGCGTCGAGGTCGAAGCTGCCGCCGATGCGCCAGGCCGGGCGGAGCGCGCCGGCCGGGCCGGACGCGGGCGTGTCGGCCGACGCGGTCGCAAGCTTGTCGAAGCGGAACGTGCCGGCGTAGGCGAGCGAGCCGCTGGTTGCGACCGTGCCGTCGGTGCGGAGCGTGCCGGCGAGCGCGGGATCGGCGGGAACGAGCGTGACGCCGACGCCCAGCGTCCCGTCCTCCGCCATGCGGCCCGTCGTGATCGCGAAATCGACCGGCAGCCCGTCGCCGCAGAGCGGCGCGTCGCGGCAGACGAGATTGCCCGAGATTCGCCACGGCCCGCCGAGCGCGGGCGCCTCGACGATGCTCGTGTTGATGTCGGTGAGGCGGACGGCAGCGTTCGTCCGGGCGTCGAAATAGCTGACGGCGCCATCGGTGATCGTCACCCCTTCGAGCGACACGCGGCCGGGGTCGAGCGTCACGCCCGAGCCGGGGCGGATCGCCCAGTCGACGGTTCCCGCGTCGTCCACCGTGATCTCGGCGACCGGGTGTTCCACGGTCATCTCGGTGATCGCGATCCGGCCGGAGAAGAAAGCGCCGAATTCGAGCTTCATCGCGACGCGCTCGACGGTCATCATCGGCCGCCCTTCGGCCTCGCCGATCTCGACGTTCTCGAAGGTCAGCGACGGAACCGGCAGGATCTTCAGGTCCGCGTCGCCGACGATCCGCACCGGCTGGCCGAGAATCTCGGAGGCGCGCCGCTCGAACGTCGCGCGGAATCCGTTCCAGTCGATGAGATAGGGCCCGACGAGCGCCGCGACGAGCAGGAGGATCACGGCGCTTCCGAGGACGAGATAGAGCCTTCCCAGCGCCGGTCTCCCTGGCCTTCATCCCGTCGGACGACGACGCGTCCCCGCCCGCCGAATCGGGCCTGACGCCCCGTCCCGCGTCAACCGCCAACCTAGCAAAAGACGACCGTCGGACAACGGCGCAAGTTGGGGCGTTCCCCTCCCTGCGGCGCTCGCGCGACCCCATCTGTTGCTATACTGTTCACCTCGTTTGAATCATCAGCCGGACGTGTGAGTTGACCGGACGCAATGACGGCGCCGCCGTCCCGATGCCGCCCTTCGACGACGCCCCCGAGCCGCCCCGCCCCGGCAGCCTCGCGATGCGCGCGCTCGGCCGGAAGGACGGCGACTATCTTGCCGGGCTGAACCCCGAGCAGCGCCAGGCGGTGGAGACGACGGACGGCGCCGTGCTGGTGCTCGCCGGCGCCGGCACCGGCAAGACGCGGGTGCTGACGACGCGCATCGCGCACCTCCTCGCGACCCAGCGCGCCCGGCCGTGGGAGATCCTCGCGGTCACCTTCACCAACAAGGCCGCGCGCGAGATGAAGGAGCGCATCGGCAAGCTGATCGGCGGCGCGGTCGAGGGCATGCAGTGGCTCGGCACGTTCCACTCGATCGGCGTGAAAATCATCCGCCGCCATGCCGAGCTCCTCGGCCTCGAGCCGAGCTTCACCATCCTCGACACCGACGACCAGCTGCGCCTGATGAAGCAGCTGATCCAGGCAGCGAACATCGACGAGAAGCGCTGGCCCGCCCGCGCCCTCGCCGGGATGATCGACAACTGGAAGAACCGCGGCTGGACGCCGAAAGATCTCCCGCCGGGCGAAGGCGCCGGCTACGCCAATGGCCGCGGGGCGGAGCTCTACGCCGCGTACCAGGCGCGGCTGAAGACGCTCAACGCGGTCGACTTCGGCGACCTCCTCCTCGAATGCATCCGGCTCTTCCGCGAGCAGCCGGACGTCCTCCGCGACTACCAGCGCCGGTTCCGCTACATGCTGGTCGACGAGTACCAGGACACCAATGTCTGCCAGTACCTCTGGCTGCGGTTGCTCGCCCAGCGGCCAGTGGAGAAGGAACTGCCTCCTGCCGGGGAAGGCGCCTCGGCGCGGTCAGAGAAGCGCGAGGCGCAGCGCGCCAACATCTGCTGCGTCGGCGACGACGACCAGTCGATCTACGGCTGGCGCGGCGCGGAGGTGGACAACATCCTCCGCTTCGAGCGCGACTTTCCGGGCGCGGTGGTGATCCGCCTCGAGCGGAACTACCGCTCGACGAGCCCGATCCTGTCGGCCGCAGCGCACCTCATCGCGCACAATGAGAGCCGCCTCGGCAAGACGCTCTTCACCGACGCCCGCGACCCCGATGCGCCGCGCGTGAAACTCGCGTCGGCGTGGGACTCCGAGGAGGAAGCGCGCGCGATCGGCGAGGAGATCGAGCAGCTGCAGCGCAAAGGCCACAAGCTCAACGACATCGCGATCCTCGTCCGCGCCTCGTTCCAGATGCGGTCGTTCGAAGAGCGCTTCAACACCCTCGGCCTCGACTACCGGATCATCGGCGGCCCGCGCTTCTACGAGCGCCAGGAAATCCGCGACGCGATCGCCTATCTCCGTGCCGTCGCCCAGCCCGCGGACGACCTTGCCTTCGAGCGCATCGTCAACGTCCCGCGCCGCGGCATCGGCGATACCACGGTACGCCTCCTCTACGACTACGGCCGGAAGCGCGGCGTGCCGCTGATGCAGGCGGCGGCCGAACTCGTGGAGACCGAGGAGATCAATGGCCGCACGCGCACCGCGCTCCGCGAACTCCTCGCGATGTTCGCCCGCTGGCGCGGCCAGCTCGACCACCTGCCGCACACCGAGCTCACCGAGCTGATCCTCGAAGAGTCCGGCTACACCGAGATGTGGCAGGCGGACCGCTCGGCCGACGCCACCGGCCGCCTCGAAAACCTGAAGGAGCTCGTCCGCTCCATGGAGGATTTCGAGACCATGGGCGGCTTCCTCGAGCACATCTCGCTCGTGATGGATACCGAGCGCGAGGGCGCCGAGGACCGCGTCTCGATCATGACGCTCCACGCCGCGAAAGGCCTCGAATTCGAGACCGTGTTCCTCCCCGGCTGGGAGGAAGGCCTCTTCCCGAGCCAGCGCTCGCTCGACGAAGGCGGCCGTGCGTCGCTCGAAGAGGAACGCCGCCTCGCTTATGTCGGCATCACGCGCGCGAAACGGCGGGCGATGATCTGGTTCGCCTCGAACCGCCGGACGCACGGCCTCTGGCAATCCGCCGTCCCCTCGCGCTTCATCGAGGAGCTTCCCGCCGACGAGATCGAGGTGGTCGAGGCCGGCCCCGCCTATGGCGGCTACGGCGTCCGCGGCATGGGGAATGGCGGCTACGGCGCGTCGCGCTTCGACAAGGCCGAGCCCTTCACCAACACCTACGAAACGCCCGGCTGGCAGCGCGCCCAGCGCAACCGCGCCGCCTCCGCCCAGCCCGACCTCTTCGGCAGCGCCGGCGGTCCCGGCCGCGGCGACCGCCCCAGCTACGGCCAGAACGCCCGCTCCCCCCGCAGCCACAACCGCCCCGGCGGCCCGCTCGAGATCGACGGCGAACTGGTGGCGAAGAGCGTGACGAATTCGACCTCCGACTACGCGATCGGCCAGCGCGTCTTCCACCAGAAATTCGGCTATGGCGAGATCGCCGACATCGAGGGCAACAAGCTCACGATCGACTTCGACAAGGCGGGAAGGAAGCGGGTGATCGACAGCTTCGTCGAGCGGTCGTAGTGCTGAAGACCAGCCGCGAGATTTGCGCCCGCCTCGAGCGTGACGGCTGGCTGCTCGAGCGGGTGCGGGGCTCGCATCATGTCTTCAGGCACCCCCGCTCCGGCATGATCGTCGTCGTGCCTCATCCGCGCAGGGATTTGGGCCTCGGCCTCGTTCGCGCTATCTATCGTGCTGCGGGCTGGGAGAAGGATTGAGCGTGACCCACTACGTCGCCATCGTGGAAGATGCCGGCCCTGACGTGGCGGTTGGCCTCTGGTTTCCGGATCTTCCCGGGTGCTTCTCCGCGGGCGACTCCGTGGAAGAGGCCATGGAGAATGCGCGCGAGGCGATATCCGCCTACGCCGAGGCGCGAGCATCCGAAGGGAATCCCCTTCCCGTGCCGCGTCGCCTCGCTGCGATCAAGGCCGATCCGGCCTGGTCTGCGGACTTCGATCGGTATCTCGTGGCCCTCGTCGAAGCGCCACGCGCCCGGGAAGCAGCGTAGGGACGGCGGTCATCCCGGCCGGGCGACCCGCGGCGACCGCGCCAGGATGAAAAAGGCGGGAGACTTGCGCATCCCGCCCCCAAAGTTCCTGTCGGACCGGCCTACCGGTCCTTGCCCTGCGCGTACTTCCGCACGGCGAGCGTCATGCCGATCGTGCCGAGGACCACGATCCAGATCACGGTGGCGAGCACGGGGTGCTGGAGGGGCCAGGGGAGGACGCGGTCGGGGATGAGGCCGGCGGCCATCGGGTCGATCGGCGGGAGGTTGCCGAAGAGGTAGCGCACTGCCTGCACCATCGACGACACCGGGTTCCACTCCGCGAAGGCGCGGAGCCAGGTCGGCATGTTGTCGGTCGGCACGAACGCGTTCGACGCAAAGGTCAGCGGGAAGATCGCGGTGAAGCCGATCGCCTGCGCGGTCATCGGGTTCTTGACGAGCTGGCCGACATAGATGCCGAGGCAGATCATCGCGAGCGCGATGCCGGCGAGGAGCGCGAAGCCGGCGACGGCATTGCCGAAGCCGTTGCGCGCGCCCCAGCCGACGATGAGGCCGCACAGCGCCATCACCGTGATGCCGAGGCCGCCCTCGAAGAGAGAGGCGATGGCGCGGCCGGCGAGCACCGACACGCGGCTGATCGGCAGCGAGCGGAAGCGGTCGATGACGCCTTCCTTCATGTCGGAAACGACGCCGACCGCGGTGGTGATGCACATGAACACCACCGATTGCACGAAGATGCCGCCGATCAGATACGAGCGGTAGAACGACGCGGATTCCGCCGTCACCACCTGCCCCGGCATCGCGATGGCGCTGCCGAAGACGTAGCCGAACAGAAGCACGAACATGATCGGCATGACGGTGACGTCGGCGAGACGCTCCGGCATGCGCGGGATGTGCGAGAGGTTGCGCCAGACGAAGACGCGGATCTCGTCGAAGGTCTTGCCGAGGCCGGAGGTGCGCTTCGGAATGAAGGTCGCCTCGGCGCTCGTTGCGGATACGCTGCTCATGCTGCCACCCCTTCCTGGGCGCGGTTCTTGCCGGTGAGCTCGAAGAACACGTCGTCCATGCTCGCCTTGGCGATGTGGATCTGATCGAGATTGCCGCCGACGCGGGCGAGCGCGGCGATGATCTCGGCGGTCTGGTCGAGATCGCGGAGCTGGACGACCAGTTCGTTCTGGCGGACCGCCGGCGGCGATGCCGCGAAGGGCGTCACGGCCGCGATGGCCTTCGCCTCCGTCATCCCGTCGTGGAGATGAACGACGAGCGTCGACTTGCCGAGCCGCGCCTTCAGCTGCGCCGGCGTGCCCTCGGCCACGACCTTGCCGTGATCGATCACGGCGATCTGCTCGGCGAACTGGTCGGCTTCCTCGAGATACTGGGTGGTCAGCATCACCGTGGTCCCGCCCTTGGTCATCGTCGAGATGATGTCCCAGGTGGCGGCTCGCCCGTTCGGATCGAGCCCGGTGGTGGGCTCGTCGAGGAAGAGGATCGGCGGCGAGACGACGAGGCTGGCGGCGAGATCGAGGCGGCGCCGCATGCCGCCGGAGTAGGTCTTCACCGACTTCTTGCCCGGCTCGAGGAGGTCGAACCGCTCGAGCAGTTCGTTGGCCCGCTTCTTCGCCTGGGCCCCGTTCATGCCGTAGAGGCGGCCGATCATGAAGAGGTTCTGGAACCCCGACAGGACTTCGTCGACCGCCGCATACTGGCCGACGAGGCCGATGCGGCGGCGGACTTCGACGGCGTCGCGGACGACGTCGTAGCCGGCGACGCGCGCCGTCCCGGAATCGGGCCGGAGCAGCGTCGTCAGCATGCGGACGGTGGTGGTCTTGCCGGCGCCGTTCGGGCCGAGGAGGCCGAACACGGAGCCGCGGGGAACCTTCAGGCTGATGCCGTCGGCGGCGAGCGTGTCGCCAAACCGCCGGCGAAGATCGACGGCCTCGATCGCGAGATCCCCATCGCGATGCGTCCGGCCGGACAGTTCGAGCATCTCTTGCTCCATTACCCCGTTGACGAAACGGAAACGTCGACGCCGCCCCGGGGCAGGAGCGACGCTGGTTCCGACGAATTGATGGTGGCCCCGCGGCTATATCGTATCCGCGACGCCGGTGTGAAGAGCCTCGAGCACGTTTTGTTCACGTCCTTCCCGCAGAACGTGAACGATCCGGAAAGTCGCGGCTTTCCTGCAACACTGGCCTGTCGGCCAGTGCCGGGAACGGGGCCGTACACTCCTGGGCATCGGTCTCTCCTCGTATGGGAGGGGGTCGCCCCCTCCATGACGACGACGAACGTCGGGGCGGGAATTCGACATCCGCCGCGGCTTTTTTTCGGGCGCTCGCCGCCCTCGCCGCCGCATCGTCCTTCTGGCAAGAATTGCACCGCAAATCCGGAGCGTACGTGACCCATCCGCCGGCGGACCGCGAGAAGCCCGTGAAAGACCTCGACCCGTTCGAGGCCGAGCGCGAGCTCGCCCGCCTCGCGGAGGAGATCGCCGGCCACGACCGGCGCTACTACGCCGACGATGCGCCGACGGTCTCGGACGCCGAATACGACGAACTCCGCCGCCGCAACGCGGCGATCGAGGCGCGCTTTCCAAAGCTCGTGCGCGAGGATTCACCCAGCAGGCGCGTCGGCACCACCGCCGCCACGGCCTTTTCGAAGGTCGCCCACCGCGTGCCGATGCTGTCGCTCGACAACGCATTCGCCGACGCGGAGGTGGTCGAGTTCCTCGCCCGCGCCCGACGCTTCCTTCGCCTTGGGGAAGAAGCCGCGCTCGACGTGATGGCGGAACCGAAGATCGACGGCCTCTCGCTCTCGATCCGCTACGAAGGCCGGAAGCTCGTGGTGGCGGCGACGCGGGGCGACGGCTTCGAGGGCGAGAACGTCACCGAGAACGTGAAGACGATCCGGGAGGTCCCACGCACCCTCCCCGCCGGCGCGCCGGAGATCGTCGAGGTCCGCGGCGAGGTCTATCTCGACAAGGCGGATTTCGCCGAGCTCAACCGCGGCTTCGCCGCCGCCGGCGGCCGCACCTACGCCAACCCGCGGAATTTTGCCGCCGGCTCGCTCAGGCAGATCGACCCGGGCGTGACGGCGTCGCGGCCGCTGAAATTCTTCGCCTATTCCTGGGGCGAGATCCTCGGCGGCGCGCCTGCGCCGACCCAGAGCGGGATGCTGGCGCTCTTCGCGCAATGGGGCCTGCCGACGAACCCGCTCTCCGCGCACTGCCCGACGGTGGCGGACGCCCTCGCCTTCTACCGCCGCATCGGCCGCGAGCGGGCGGGGCTGCCCTACGACATCGACGGCGTCGTGTACAAGATCGACCGGCTGGACCTTCAGGAGCGGCTCGGCTTCGTCTCGCGGAGCCCGCGCTGGGCGATCGCGCACAAATTCCCGGCCGAGCAGGTCGAGACGGTGCTGCGCGGCATCGACATCCAGGTCGGCCGCACCGGATCGCTGACGCCCGTGGCGCGGCTGGAGCCGGTGACGGTCGGCGGCGTGGTCGTCCAGAACGCCACCCTCCACAACGAGGACTACATCGCCGGCATCGGCGGCGACGGCGCCCCCATCCGCGGCGGCAAGGACATAAGGATCGGCGACACCGTCACGGTCCAGCGCGCCGGCGACGTCATCCCGCAGATCGTCGACGTCGACCTCTCGCGCCGTTCGCCCGACGCAAGGCCATACCGTTTTCCCGATCGCTGCCCCGTCTGCGGCAGCCACGCCGTGCGCGAGGGGAACCCCGATACCGGCGCCCGCGACAGCGTCCGCCGCTGCACCGGCGGCCTGATCTGCGAGGCGCAACTCGTCGAAAAGCTCCGCCATTTCGTCTCGCGGCTCGCCTTCGACATCGAAGGTTTCGGCGACAGGCAGATCGACGCCTTCCACGCGGCGGGCCTCGTCCGGAGCCCCGCCGACATCTTCACCCTCCGCGACCGCAAGGAAGCGCTGAAACAGGCCGTGTTCGAGCAGCGCGAGGCGGCCGCGCGCGAGCGCGAGGAGAAGTCGGGGAAGAAGCGGCAGAAATCGCTCGCCTCGGAGGACCGCCAGTTCACCAATGTCGACAACCTCCTCGCCGCGATCGACGCGCGGCGGTCGATCCCGCTCCACCGGCTCATCTACGCGCTCGGCATCCGCCACGTCGGCGAGACGACCGCAAAACTCCTCGCCCGGAGCTACGTCGGATGGACGGAGTTCGAGAAGGCGATGACCGCGGCGGCGGATCGGGAGGGCGACGCCTGGCGCGAGTTCGACGCAATCGAAGGCGTCGGCGGGACGCTGGCGACGGCCGTCGTCGACTTCTTCGCCGAGCAGCACAATCGCGACGCCCTCGACGCGCTGATGCGGCAGGTCACGCCGATCGACGACCCCGGCGTCAGGACGGAGGGCTCGCCCGTCGCCGGCAAGACGGTGGTGTTCACCGGCACGCTCGAACGGATGACGCGCGACGAGGCGAAGGCGATGGCCGAGCGCCTCGGGGCGAAGGTCGCCGGCTCGGTGTCGAAGAAGACCGACCTTCTGGTGGCGGGTCCCGGCGCGGGATCGAAGCTGAAGGCCGCCGCCGAACTCGGCGTGAAGACCACCGACGAAGCCGGCTGGTTCGAGCTGATCGGAAAAGCGCCCTCGCCCTGAACGACGAATGCCGGAGACGGGTGCGGGCCCGCCTCCGGCACCGTCAGGTCCGCCCCTTGCGGGACGGACCGTGACTGCTATGGCAGCCGCTGGAAGGCGGGCGCGGCGTCGAGCGCGGCGCGGTCGGCGTCGAAGACGAAGCGCCATTCCCCGTCGATGACACCGACGTTCAGCGCCTCCATGGCGATCGCGACGTCCTTGACGCCGATGCCGAGGAAACCGCCGACGCCGACGATGACGGCGGTGATCGTTCCATCGCGGCCCTGCAGCACGTTGTCGATGTTGCCGAGAACCTCGCCGGCGAGGTTGTAGACGGGGTGTCCGATGATCTCCGTCACCAGCATTTCGCCGATGTCCTGCATCGCGACGAAGTTGGTCGGCGCGTCGAGCGCCGGCATGGCGATCACCATCGGGGGCGCGGTGATGACCATCGGGCCCTCCGCCGGCGCTACGGCGGTGGCAGGCGGCGTCGCGGGCTCGACCGGAACGACGGGCGTCGGCGCGGGCGCAGCGGGCACCGGGGCCGGCGTCAGCGTGATCATGGCACCGGCAGGCGGGGTGGCAGTCGGGATCGCGACCGGCTCGGCCGGGACCATCGGGGTGAGATCGCGTTCGTCGAGCGTCTGGAATGCGGCCGCGGCATCGAGCGCCTCGCGCGAGGCGTCGACGACGAGGCGGAGTTCGTCGCCGTCCATCGTCAGCGCGACCGCGTCATAGGCGATCGCGACGTTCTTGACGCCGATGCCGAGGAAGCCGCCGACGCCCACCACGAGAGCGACCGCGTCGCCCTCGTAGGAGTAGACGATGTCGTCGACGGTCCCGAGCGACTCCTCGGCGAGGTTGAACACCGCCCGGCCGAGAAGGTCGGTCACGAGGAGCTCGTCGGCCGCCTGGTATTCGATGAAGCCGGCCGCATTGGCCCGCGTCGGCCCGGCGATTGCGGCGCCGGCCGGTGCCGTCACCTGGGCATGGGTCGCCGGGACGCCGACGAGCATCGCCGCGACCGCAAGCGCGATCATCCGCATGGGAATGTGCTCCTCTGGAAGCAGGACCGATACAGCGACAACGCTGCGAGTCCGCCACAGTTCCAGAGGTCAGACGGCCCGCGTCGCCGCCTCCAGCCACGCGCGATCCTCGGGCGAGACCCGCTTCCCGTGAGCCGCCCGCACGCGCGCGTGGTAGGCGTTGAGCCAGTCGCGTTCGGCCTTCCCGAGCTGCGCCACGTCGACGAGGCGAAGGTCGATCGGCACCAGCGTCAGCGTCTCGAAGCCGAGCATCGGCCGCTCGCCGCCGGGGATCGCGACGGCCGGCGTCACCACGACGAGGTTCTCGATCCTTATGCCGAAAGCGCCGGTCCGGTAACTGCCGGGCTCGTTCGAGAGGATCATGCCCGGCTCGAGCGCCACGTGCCCCGTCTTCGACAACCGCTGCGGCCCTTCGTGCACGGACAGGAACGAACCGACGCCATGGCCAGTGCCGTGGTCGTAGTCGAGCCCGGCCTCCCATTGCGGGAGGCGCGCGAGGACGTCGATCTGCGCGCCCGCGGTTCCGGCCGGGAAGCGGGCGCGCGATACGGCGATCATGCCGCGGAGAACGCGGGTGAACCGGTCCCGCATCTCCGCCGTGGGCGTCCCGATCGCGACCGTGCGCGTGACGTCGGTGGTGCCGTCGCGGTACTGGCCGCCGCTGTCGATGAGAAACAGCGAGTCCTGGTCGAGCTTGCGGTTGGAGTCCCGGTTGACGCGGTAGTGGACGATCGCCCCGTTGGGCCCTGCCCCGGCGATGGTGTCGAACGATATGTCGACGAGCGCGCTGCCGTCGTCGTGCGCTGCGGCGCTGCGGAACCGTTCGAGCGCCTCGATGGCGCCGATCTCGTCGATCGTGCCCGAGGGCGCGGTCCGATCGAGCCAGGCAAGGAAGCGGACCATCGCGAGCCCGTCGCGGAGATGCGCCTTCCGCGCGCCGTCGATCTCTGCGGTGTTCTTTCGTGCCTTGAGGAGGAGCGTCGGATCCTCGCCTTCGACGAGGACGCCGCCCGCCGCGACGAGGCGCTCGCCGAGCGCGGCCGGGATCTCCTCGGGATCGGCGAGGACGCGAAGCTTGGCCGCGGCGAGACCGTCGATCGCCTCCGGCAGCGCCGCGGGCTCGGCGATGTCGGCGACGTCCGCGAGCGCGGCCCGCACCGCGTTCGAGAGCTTTCGCGCGTCGATGAACAGCTGCGGCCGGCCCTCGCGGCGGAGGATCGCGAAGGCAAGCGGCGCCGCGTTGTGGGCAACGTCCGCGCCGCGGATGTTGAAGGTCCACGCGACGGCATCGGCCTTGGCGAGGACCAGCGCGTCGGCCTTCCGCTCGCCGAGCTTCGTGGCGACGCGGCGGAGCTTGTCGACGACCGCCTCCCCGGCGAGCGCCTGCGGATGAAGGTCCACGGGGCCGAGCGGCGCCGTCGGGCGGCGGGGCCAGATCGCGTCGATCGGGTTCGTCGCGACCGGCACGAGCACGGCGCCGACATCGGCGCAGCGTTTCGCGAGCTTCCGGGCCTCACCGACGGTGGAGAGCCACGGATCGTAGCCGATCCGGTCACCCGGCTTGAGGCGGGCGGACAGCCATTTGCCGAGCGGCGTCTCGGCGCTCGCCACCACCGTCGCCGCCGCGGGATCGACCTCGGCCGCCGCCTGCAGCGTGTAGCGGCCGTCGACGAACACCGCCGCCGCGTCATGGAGAACGACGGCGCTGCCCGCCGAGCCGGTGAACCCGGTCAGCCACGCCAGCCGCTCCGCCGACGGCGGCAGGTACTCGCTCTGATGCTCGTCGGAGTGCGGAACGATGAAGCCGTCGAGCCCCTCCGCCCGCAACCGGTCACGGAGCGCCGCGATGCGGACCACAGAGGCCGCTCGTTCGCCGCGGACGTCGAAGATCTGGAACATGGGCTCGTTCTCTTCGCTCGCGACGACCCGGTCAATGGCTGTGTCAGACGGCACACCGCGAACGGAAGACGACTCCTACCAACGGCCTCGCGCCAAGTCCGGCGTCAAAATGAGAGGCCAACCTATGCTCCGAATTCGATCACGCCTTGTCGCGACGCTCATGCTGTCAACGACGCTGGCAAGCGCGGCGTTTGCTCAGGAAGTATGTCCCGCGCTTCAGGCTCAACTCGACGAAATCTCCCATCGCTACGAAGGGGATTTCCAGCAGATCCAGGCAGACGGTACCGCCCTTGGGGCGAACTACGACCGCCCAAACGCGGTCGAGGGGATGGTCGGCATCAACTTCACCGTGGAGTGGGTCGATCACCGGTGGATCTTCGATCTGCCCACAGTGAACATGCGCGAGCAGACATGGAAGTTCGATCTACCGGAAATCACCTGGGACGACACCGAGATCATCTTCCACACCCCATCTGTCCGAATGGAGACGACGATCTGCGGATACTACCCCGAGTGGCACGGTCTCTTCGACATGCGGTGGTCGCCGATCTACTGCGACCTTCCACAGGTCTTCATGGAGGAGCAGCGCTTCGTGCTCGGCTTGCCGCAGTTCGCGATGCGCGAACAGCAGATCATCCTTCACGTTCCTGAGTTCGAGATGGCTCGCCAGGAATGGGTGATCAGCATCCCCGAGTTCCGCGCCACCGAGGTCAACGCCGAGGTACGGGCCATCCAGGCACAGGGTGAAGCGCTCCAGGCACGCGGCACGGAACTCGGCGACGCGATGAAGGCCGAGTTCGCCGCCGCCATCGGGGCCAGCTTCGATTGCCAGGAGGAGCAACTCGAACTCAACCGGACAGTTGCCATCCCGCAGATGGAAGGCGGCGTGTCTGCCTTGCAGACGACGATCCAGACTCTGGTCGATCGCGGCGGCGATCCGACCAACGTCAACGGCCGCAACCTCGTGACCGAGCTCGAGACTCTCGTTGCGCAGCGGGATCGCGCCATTGCGGCGCTTGACGCAGCACTCGCCCAGCTGCGGGACGCCCGGGCGCAGGCGCTGGCCGGCGTGGCGGCCTAAAGATCGCCCTCCACGGCTCGCCGGGATGACCCGGCGAGCCCTTCATCATGCCGCCGCGGACTCGATTGCGCTGCGGACCCGGCGATGCCGGGTGATGGCGAAGGCGACCACGAAGAACAAGGCGCCGAGGAGGAACGGCACGCCGGGGAAGAGGAACGGCGCCGACGGCCCGATGAAGAAGCCGAAGAGGCCGGCCGCGATCGGCGGCGCGATGATTCCGGTTGCGGTCGTGAGGCTCGTGATCGCGCCCTGGAGGAGGCCCTGCTGGTCGCGGCCGACCGAGCGGCTCGCCATGGCGCGTGCCGCCGGTCCGACGACACCCCAGCCGAGGACGTAGAGCGAGATCGCGACATAGGCCATCCACGGCTCCGTCGCGAAGGCGAGAAGGAGCATGCAGACGCCGCCGACGACGAGCCCGCCGAACAGCATCCGCCGTTCTCCGAGCCGGGGAACGAGAACGCGGACGAGAAAGCCCTCAGAGAAGGCGATGAGGAAGCCGACGAGGAGGAGCGACCAGCCGACCTCCGCCGGACCCCAGTGAAACTGGAACTCGGTGAACAGCACCCAGGTCGATTCGAGCGCGCGCTCGGCGAGCTGGGTGAAGGCATAGACCGCGACGAGCGCGAACACCGCGGCGTGGCGGGAAACGAGGAGGAAAGCGCCGACGGGGTTGGCGTCACGAAGGCGGAACGGCCGCCGGTCCTCCGGCTTCAGCGATTCCGGCAGGCGATACCACGCGAGCACGAAATTGCCGGCGCAGAGCGCCGCGGCGGCGTAGAACGGCAGCCTGATGTCGATCGAGCCGAGAAGGCCGCCGGCGCCGGGCCCGAGGATGAAGCCGAGGCCGAAGGCGATGCCGATGAGACCGAAACTCGCCGCGCGCTTCTCGGGCGGCGTGATGTCGGCGATGTAGGCGGACGCCGCGCTGACCGAAGCGCCGAACATGCCGCCGAGAATGCGGACGACCGCAATCCAGGCGAGCGACGGCGCCACCGCCATCAGGAGGTAGTGAACCGCAAGGCCGCCGAGCGAATAGAGGATCACCGGACGGCGGCCGAAACGGTCCGACAGCGCGCCGAGGAGCGGGCCGAAGAAGAACTGCATCAGCGAATAGAGCGCGACGATGAAGCCGTAGCTCAGCGCGCCGGGGCTGAGACCGCCGGACAGCTCGCCCACGAGTTTCGGCAGCACCGGCATCAGGAGGCCGATGCCGATCATGTTGACCGTCAGCGTGATGAGGAGGACGAGAACGCTCCCCTTCGGGGCGCCGTTCATGCCGCTCTCGGAGCCACCCTGGCGAGGGTCTCGGCGAGAAGGCTGTCGGCCGCGGCGCGCGCTTCGTCGGTGACGACGCTGCCCGCCAGCATGCGCGCGATCTCCTCACGGCGCCGGTCGGCGTCGAGCGCTCTCACGCGGGTGACCACGCGGTCTTCCTTGCCATGGTCTTCCTTCGCGATCGACCAGTGATTTTCCGCCCGCGCCGCGACCTGCGGGGCGTGGGTGACGGCCAGCACCTGCACATGCTCGGCCAGCCGCGTCAACCGAAGACCGATCGCGTCCGACACCGCGCCGCCGACCGCGGTATCGACCTCGTCGAAAACGAGGGTCGGCGCCGAGCCGCGATCCGCGAGCGCCACCTTGAGGGCGAGGAGGAAGCGCGAGAGCTCGCCGCCCGAGGCCACCTTCCCCATCGGCCCCGGCCGCGCGCCGGGATTGGTCTGGACGACGAAGGAAACGCGGTCGATGCCGGTCTCGCCGGGCTCCTCGGGATCTGTCTCGATCTCGACCATGAACCGCGCGCGGTCGAGCTTCAGCGACGGCAGTTCGTCGGCCACCGCCGCTTCGAGGTGGCGCGCGGCCTCGAGCCGCGCGACCGAGAGGTCGCTCGCCGCCGCCTCGTAGCGCTCCCGCCGTTCGCGGGCGAGCGTCTCGAGCGTGCCGACCTTGGCCTCGCCGGTTTCGAGCGCCTCGAGATCCGACGCGATCCGCGCCGCCAGCGCCGGCAGGAGGTCGACCGGCGTGTCGTATTTTCGCGACGCGGCGCGGAGGGAGAAGAGGCGCTGTTCCGTGCGCTCCAGCTTCTGCGGCTCGTACGACGCCGCGCGCTGGGCCTCCTCGAGGGACCGCCCGGCGTCTTCGAGCGCGACGATGGCACGGTCGATCGCCTCGATGGTGGGGTCGAGCATGTCGGAGGCGACGTCGCGCCGGCGTTCGAGACGGCGCGCGAGGCTCGCAAGGGTCGGGATCGGCGACGCGGCGCCCGTCACCGTTTCGAGGGCGTCGGCAACGTCCTCGACGATCTTCTCGCTCCGCATCAGCCGGTGGCGGAGGTCGGAGAGTTCGTTCTCCTCCCCGGCCTTCGGCTTCAGCCCGTCGAGCTCCTCCATCGACGCGCGGAGATAGTCGGCCTCGGCGCGTGCGGTCGCCACGCGGCGGCGCTGCTGGTCCACCTCGCTCTCGGCCGAGCGCCAGGCGCGATGGAAGTCGCCGAGGTCCGACACGGCCTCGCCCAGCCCGCCGAACGCGTCGACGAGCCGGCGGTGCGCCGCCGGGTCGATCAGCGCGCGGTCGTCGTGCTGGCCGTGCACCTCGACCAGGGTCGCCCCGATCTCGCGGAGGAGCCCTACCCCGACCGGCTGGTCGTTGACGAAGGCGCGGCTCCGCCCGTCCTTCGACTGCGTGCGGCGGAGGATCATCTCGCCGTCGGCCCTGAGGCCATTGTCGCGGACGAGCGCGAAGGCGGGATGCGCGGCCGGCAGGTCGAACACCGCCGTCACCTGCCCCTGCTCGGCGCCGTGGCGCACGAGCGCGCCGTCGCCACGCCCGCCGAGGGCGAGCGACAGCGCGTCGAGGAGGATGGATTTTCCGGCGCCGGTCTCGCCGGTGAGCGCGGTCAGTCCCGGCCGGAAACTGATCTCCAGCGCATCGATGAGGACGATGTCGCGGATCGTCAGCGCGGCGAGCATCGCCCGCGCCGGACGGTCAGTTGAACAGCCCGCCCAGCCAGCCGCCACCGCGTCGCGGCTGAAGCCCGCCGGCGCCGAGGAGATTGTAGGCCTGCTGGTACCATGGACTGTTCGGGTAATTGTGCCCGAGGACGGCGGCCGCCGTCTGCGCTTCGCTGGCGAGCCCCATCGCGAGATAGGTTTCCGTCAGGCGGAACAGCGCTTCTTCCACATGGCGCGTGTCGCCGTAGTTCTCGACGACCGAGCGGAACCGGTTGATCGCCGCCACATAATCGCGGCGCTCCTGGTAGTACCGGCCGACGAGCATCTCCTGGCCGGCGAGCTGGTCCTTGACCGCGACGATGTTGAGCTGCGCCTGCTCGGCATAGGGCGAGTTCGGGAAGCGCTCGACGAGTTCCTGGTCGGCTTCGAGGCCGCGCCGCGCCGCGTCCTGGTCGCGCGTCACGTCCGGCACCTGGCGGAGATGGGCCTCGCCGATGAGGAAGAGCGCGAAGTCGGCGTCGGGGCTGCTGGGATAGAGGAGCATGTAGCGCTCGGCCGACGCGATCGCGTCCTCCCAGCGGCTGAGATTGTACTGGGAGTCCGCCATCAGGACGAGGCCGCGGCGGCCCTGCTCCGAATACGGATAACGGCGGTCGAGTTCGCCGAAGGCATCGATGGCGTCGCCGTAGCGCTGTGCGTCGTAGGCGGCCATGCCCTCGGCAAAAAGGTCGGCCGCCGGCACCGCTTCCTCGACGACGAACTCGTCCCGGCCGACGCAGCCGGCAAGGACGAGGACACCCACGATCGCCGCAGCGCGGAACAGGGCGGAGAACGGCCGGGACATCTGTCCGGCGAGCGCTGCGGAGAACGTCATGTCGGGCTTTCCACCGGTCAGATTCGAGGGCCGCGATTCATCGGCTTGTAACCCAAAGTCGGGATTCGGGCTACGCCGGACGCCGTACGGGCAAGGCCCCTGACGGCAGGCGGAAACAGCGGCGTCAATCCGACCTATTTATGGCAATGGCGGCGTTCGCCGCCAGGCTCAGGTCAGTTCGGGCTCGAGCAACGCAAATGCCGCTTCGGGCTGGCGCCCGGCCCGCGCCGCCGGCGCCGAAACCCACTCCCACGCGTCAGTGGCGAGGAAGGTCTCGACCATCTTCGCATTGAGGCGATGGCCGCCGCGATAGGACCGGTAGGCGCCGAGGATCGGCGCGCCCGCGAGCGCGAGATCACCCACCGCGTCGACCGCCTTGTGGCGTACGAACTCGTCGGGGAAGCGGAGGCCGCCCGGATTGATGACGCCGGCATCACCGATCACGAGAGCGTTGTCGAGCGAGGCGCCGCGCGCAAGGCCCCTCTTCCACAGCTGCTCGACCTCGCCGAGGAAGCCGAAGGTGCGCGCCGCCGCCATGTCGCGCCGGAAGACGCCGGGCGTGATGTCGGCCGCGAAACGCTGCCGCCCGATCACCGGGTTCGCATAGTCCAGCTCGATCTCGAACCGGCGGCCGTCATGGGGCCGGAGCTCGGCGAAGGAGGAGCCCTGTTCGAGCCGGAACGGACGGAGCACCCGGATGTACGCGCGCGGCGCGTCGAGCGCGACGATGCCGGCCTCGTCGATGGCCGCGACGAAAGGCGCCGCGCTGCCGTCGACCGCCGGAACTTCCGGCCCGTCGACGACGATGATCGCATTGTCGATGCCAAGGCCCGTGAGCGCGGCCAGGAGGTGCTCGACCGTCGCGACCGACCAGTCACCGCTCGTCAGCGTCGTGCAGAGATCGGTGCCGCCGACATTGCGGTAGTCGGCACGCATTTCCTCGTGCCGGACGGCCGTGCCGCCGCGGACGAGCGTGAAGCCGGTGCCGGCCTCCGCCGGTCCGATCGTGACGGAGACGGGTTCGCCGGAATGGACGCCGATGCCGTCGATCCGCACCGAGCCTGCCAGCGTCGTCTGCCGATCGCGCATGCCGCCCATCGAGGAAGTCCCGCCCAGAGCGCCGAAGCCGATGGCTCCATCGGAGCCCGCAAGGTCCGGCGATTCTCGTCTAGCCATGCGAAAAAGATAAGCAGCGGCCTTGGGCAGACCAAATCACGGTTGATGACGGCGTATTACGCGACCAAGCTGAATCAATGACTTAAGACCGGCAGCAGACGACGCCGGCCAGCCATGCACAGACAAAAGAAGCCCGCCCGGAGGTCGCGCTCCGGACGGGCTCCCGTACCAGCTGCCGCGAACGGCGCTAGTTTGCCTGGCGGCGGAGGAAGGCGGGGATCTCGAGTTCCCCGTCATCCAGCCTCGTGTCGCGCGGCGGCGAGGTGCGGCCGTGCGGGTCGAGATTGCCTTCGACCGGCCGGTACATTCCGGGCTGCGGCCGGGCGGTGGGCGTCGCCGCCGCCGGGCGGCCGGCGGCCGCCGAAGCCCCCTGCGGACGCGCCTGGGGGGCGCGGGCCGGGGTGCCCTGCGGCGCCTGCGGCCGTGCCTGCGCCGGACGCTGGGCCGGGGCCTGGGCGGCCTGGCGCGGCGGCGCCGGGTTGTGCGGCGCGGCCGGAGCCGCGTGCTCCTCGCGCCGGCCGCCGAGATTGAACGGGGCGAGACGCTTGAGGAGGCTCATCGGACCGTTGCCCTCCTCGACCTTCGGCGCGAGCTGGCGCTGGACGATCTCGGGGAACTGATCGACGCGCGGCATCCGCGGCGACGCGGGCGCTTCCGCGGCCGGCGGAATGAACGGCTGGTCGTCCGGGTGCGCGTGATCGATCGGGGCCTGCGGCTCCGGATCGAGCTCGTGCGCTGCGGCGAACTCCGCGCTCTGGATCGTCAGCGGCGCGATGTGGACGTCCGGATCGCTCGCGGCGGGGCGGGAGATCGGGGCACGGGGCGTCTGCGGCAGCACGATGGAATCCGGGGCGACGGCAGCGGCGACCGCCGCGGCGGCGATGGCCGCCGAGCTGTCGGCCGCGGGCGCCGGGGTGGCGCGGGCGACCGGCCGGCGCGATGCCTCGGCGGCGCGGTTCGACACCGGCGGGATGACGGTGCGCTGGCGCGGCTCGGCGGTCCTGGCGACGGGCGCCGCGACCGGCGGCCGGGCGACCTGTTCCTCGCTGTCGATGCCGGTGGCGACCACCGACACGCGGATGACGCCCTCGAGGTTCTCGTCGAAGGTGGCGCCGAGGATGATGTTGGCGTCGGGATCGACTTCCTCGCGGATGCGGGTGGCGGCTTCGTCGACCTCGAAGAGCGTGAGGTCGCGGCCGCCGGTGATCGAGATGAGGAGGCCCTTGGCGCCCGCCATCGACGTCTCGTCGAGAAGCGGGTTGGCGATCGCGGCCTCGGCCGCCTGCTGGGCTCTCCGTTCGCCGGAGGCTTCGCCGGTGCCCATCATGGCCTTGCCCATCTCGCGCATCACCGAGCGGACGTCGGCGAAGTCGAGGTTGATGAGGCCTTCCTTGACCATCAGGTCGGTGATGCAGGCAACGCCCGAGAACAGCACCTGATCGGCCATCGCAAAGGCGTCGGCGAAGGTGGTCTTGTCGTTGGCGATCCGGAACAGGTTCTGGTTCGGGATCACGATCAGCGTGTCGACGTTCTCCTGGAGGTCGGCGATGCCGGCCTCGGCGACACGCATGCGGCGCGCGCCTTCGAACTGGAACGGCTTGGTGACGACGCCGACCGTCAGGATGCCGTGCTCGCGGGCCGCGCGGGCGATGACGGGCGCAGCGCCCGTGCCCGTGCCGCCGCCCATGCCGGCGGTGACGAAGATCATGTGCGCGCCCGAGAGGTGATCGGTGATCTCGTCGATCACCTCCTCCGCCGCAGCCCGGCCGATTTCCGGCATCGAGCCGGCGCCGAGGCCTTCGGTGACGGCGACGCCCATCTGGATGCGGCGCTGCGCCTGCGAGGACATGAGCGCCTGCGAATCGGTGTTGGCGACGACGAACTCGACGCCCTCCAGACCCGAGCGGATCATGTTGTTGACGGCATTGCCGCCGGCCCCGCCGACGCCGAAGACCGTGATCTTCGGCTTGAGTTCCTTGATGTCAGGCAGTTTCAGATTGATGGACATGTCTCGTCCTTTTCGACCCCACCGGCTGCCCGCGACAGCAACCGGTTTTTGTTGCGTTGTTTAAGGACGCCGCCGCGCCGTCCCTGCCGCACGCGCGGCAGACCTCAGAAGCTTTCCCTGATCCATCGCCCGACCCGGCCGATGTAGGACGAGCCCGTCGTCCCGGTCGCGCGCTGCGCCGGGGCGGTGCGGGCGGCCCGCTCGATGCCGCCATATTGCGGGTAGATCAGCATGCCCGCGGTCGAGGCGTGCGCCGGACCGCGGAAGATTTCGGGCAGGCCCGAAATGCCGAGCGGGCGTCCGAGCCGGACGTTCCGCGCGAGGATGCGCCGCGCCATTTCGGCGAGGCCGTTGAGCTGGCTGGCGCCGCCCGTGAGCACGATCCGGCGCCCGACGAGCGCGGCAAACCCGGAATCGTTGAGCCGGTCGCGCACCATTTCGAGGGTCTCCTCGACGCGGGCGCGGATGATGCGGTTGAGCGCCGCCCGCGGCACCCGGTTCGGCGCGTCGCGGTCCTCGTCGCCGAGCGGCGGCACGAGGACGAGCTCCGCGTCGTCCGACCCGGTGGCTATGGCGCTGCCCGACAGGACCTTCAGCCGCTCGGCCGCTTCGACGCTCGTCGAGAGGCCGCGGGCGATGTCGGTGGTGATGAGGTGGCCGCCGACATTCACCGAATCGGCGTGGATGAACTGGCCGTCGACGAAGACCGCCATCGTCGTCATGGCGGCGCCGAGGTCGATGGCGACGACGCCGAGCTCCGCCTCGTCGTCGACGAGCGTCGCAAGGCCGCTGGCATAGGGCGCGACCACGGTCGCGCCGATCGAGAGATGGCAGCGGTTGATGCAGAGCTCGAGATTGTCGATCGGCGCGACGTCGGCGGTGACGACGTGCATGTCGACGCCGAGCTGCTGGCCCATCATGCCGCGCGGATCCTTGATCCCGCGATGGCCGTCGAGGGCGTAGCCGATCGGCAGCGAATGGATCGGCGTCCGCCCGTCGGAAACCGAGAACTGGCGCCCGGCGGCAAGCACCCGCCCGATGTCGCTCTCGTTCACGTCGTCGCCGGCAAGGCCCACCTTGGCCGAGAACGTCTCGCTCGCCATCCGGCCGCAGGCGACCGAGACGATCAGCGTGTCGATGGTGAGCCGCGCCATCTTCTCGGCGGCGTCCACCGCGAGACGAATGGACCGCTCGGCCGCTTCGAGGTCGACGACGACGCCGGCCTTGACGCCGCGCGCCCGCTGATGGCCGACGCCGATGATCTGCACCTTGTGCGTCCGGCCCGGCATCCCCTCGCCCGGATCGGTGGGCGAGAGTTTTGCGATCATGCAGGTGAACTTGCTCGACCCGACGTCGAGGACGGCGACGATGGTGCTCTTGCCGGGGACGACGCTGCCGCGCCGGCTCTGCTGGCCGAGGAGTCTCATGGCGTCGCTCCCGTCCGCCGCGCGCGCGTCACGGCGTCTTCCACGTCTTCGAGGACTTCCGGCGCGAGCTGGACGGTCATGCGGTCGGCCATGCGAAGATCGATGACCTCGATGTCGCGGGCGAAAAGCTGGTTGCCCTGGTCGAGGCTGACGAGCTGGATGATCGCCGGCAGGAGATCGTCCTCCGGCAGGTGCACCGTCATGCCGTTGCGGAGCGTGAGGTCCCAGCGGCGGTTCGCGACGAAGGTCGCCGCGCGGACCTCGTCCTGGAGCGAGGGAAACTCGGCGAGGAGCGCGAGCAGCTCGGGAGCGGCCTGCGGCGCCCCCTCGCCCACCACCAGCGGCAGGCGCGAGAAGCGGTTCGAGTATTCGCTGATGATGCGGCCGGCTTCGTCGATGAGGACGACCTCGCCGCCGCGCTGCCACAGCGCATAGGGCTCGCGCTCGGTCACCTGAACGTCGAGCGTCGACGGATAAACCTTTCGGATCGTTGCCGTTTCCACCCACGGCAGCGCCTCGATGCGCTCGCGCGCCGCCGCCGCGTCGAAGAACACGATCGAGCCGTGCGCCGGCAGGTCGAGGGCGCGCATGATGTCGAGCTCGGCCGTCTCGCTCTGGCCGGTGAAGCGGACCGCGTCGATGGAAAGGCCCGCCGCCGACGAGATGCCGCCGACGATGTCGTCGAAGCGCTCGCCGGCGATGACGCCATAGATGCCGACGGCGGCGAGGAAGGCGATGCTGGCCTTGAGCCCGGCGCGCTTCGGCAGGGTCACGTCGATGCGCGAAACGAGCCGCGCCGGGCGGCGCAGGACCTTCGGCAGGACCGTCGCCGGAACCGAAACGCGGAGGCGCAGCGGCGCGACATCGCCGATCTGCCCTGCCCCCATCCAGTTCACCGCCCGCAAGACGCGTCCTCCACCATCCACGACACGAGGTCCCGGAACGACATGCCGGCATGGGCTGCCATTTCCGGAACGAGCGACGTGGGGGTCATGCCCGGCTGCGTGTTGACCTCGAGGCAGATCAGTTCGCCTGACCCGTCCTCGCGTTCATCGAACCGGAAGTCGGAGCGACTGACCCCGCGGCACCCGAGTGCCTGATGCGCTCTGAGGGCCAGCATCCGGACATTTTGGTAAACAACTGGTAAAAGCCGGGCCGGCAGGATGTGGATTGATCCGCCCGCTGAGTACTTTGCCTCGAAGTCGTAGAAGCGCCCTTTGGTGGTGATCTCGATGACGTCGAGCGCCCGGTCGCCGATCACCCCGCAGGTGAGCTCGCGGCCCGGGACGTAGCGTTCGGCCATCACCTCGTCGCTGTAGCGCCAGTCGTCGGAGAGAAGCTCGCGCGCCGGCGAGTTCGCGCCCTCGCGCACGATGACGACGCCGTAGCTCGATCCTTCCTGGATCGGCTTCACGACATAGGGCGGCTTCATCGGGTGCTCGCGCGCCGCCTCCTGCCGCGTCAGCGCGATCGATTCGGCGACCGGAACCCCCGCCGCGGCGAGGACCGGCTTCGCCCGGATCTTGTGCATGGCGAGCGCGGAGGCGAGGACGCCCGAGTGCGTGTAGGGGATGCCGAGGATTTCGAGGACGCCCTGGATCGTCCCGTCCTCGCCATAGGGGCCGTGGAGCGCATTGAACGCGACGGCGGGGCGAAGCTCGGACAGAACCGACGCGACGTCCCGGCCGACGTCGATCGGGGTCACGTCGTAGCCGGCGTCAGCGAGCGCGGCGGCGCAGGCTTTTCCCGACACCAGCGAGATCGAGCGCTCGCTCGACCAGCCGCCCATCAGCACAGCCACGCGCTTCGTCAACGGACCACTCCGTTAACGCAGTGCGATTCGGCCGAAAATGGCTGAAAACAAGGGCGTGCAGGCTGCATGAACGAAGTGTTAGCAGCCGATTTGGTAACGAATGGTTAACCATGCGCGGCCGCGTGCCGACCCTGCCGACCACCTCCCGAAGGTTTGGCCGAGCGCCGAAGAGGCGACGAGCGCCACCACTACGCGTTGAGACCGGGCAGCCATCCATCCTGGACCGTCCACTCCCCAGCAGGGTGACGGCCACAGGCGTTTGCGCTTGATCGCCGCACGTCAAAGTGTAACCAATGCGATGGCGTCGGGAGGAAGCCCAGCGCGACAATAACAATTCCGTGATGAAGCGGATCATCGCAGACCAGGACTGACTTTCGCAGGTCCGGAGGAACTTCGGCGAGAAAAACAACAAAACGTCCGAAGTCCGTGCACCTTGAGGGAGGTCTGTGTGGTACTGCGGGATCAATCTTTATTTGGCGTCATCGATGCGCTGGCTGTGGGGCGCGCCGGCTGGACTGACATGGCGCATGAACTACGCAAGGCGTTTGGTGGACGTTACGCATGGGCCCGCGTCCACAACGGCGACGGCACGCCGAGCCAGCAGATTCACGCTTCCGGTGATTGGCACGACGAGACGCGGGCCCGACCGTCCCGGCGCGACGATTGGTCGGCGGATTTCCTGCTGAAGGCGCTGCTCGGCGTTCCGGCCGGAGAGCCCATGCGCTGGTCGAGACTCCACGCCCACGCCGAGATCGCCGACAGCGACTACTACCAGCAGTTCATCAAGCCGCGGGACGTCGACCACGTCCTCGAATGCCTTGCCCTCGTGCCGAGCGGTCCGCTGATCCGCTTCGGCGCGAGCCGGACGATCGGCCAGGCGCCGTTCACCGCGCGCGACGAGGAGCGGCTCCGGCTGGCCGCATCGCGACTGCGGAACGCCGTCCGGCTCCGCTATCTCAATGCGGGCGGCGATTTCGGGCTCAGCGACGGCATCGGCTTCGATCTCCTCTCCGAAGGCGTGGTCGTCCTCGACGAGCGCGGCCACGCGATCGCGGTGAACCTTGCCGCGCGGCTGGCGATGTCGCGGGTACATACGCTCGGCATCATCGAAGGACGGCTGCGTTGTCACGGCACGGCCGATGCAGCGCTCGGGCGGCTGATCGACGACGCGCTCCTGCCCCGCCCGGCGGGCATCGTGGGCGAGGTGGACGTCTCCTCCGGCGACGGACCGGCGCTTCGCCTCCTCGTCGCGCGGATGCCGATCGCCTCGGGGTCCGACCGCGAGGTGCCGGTGATCCTCCTTGGCGGCTATCGCGAACCGGCGGCGAAATCGGAGGACATATCGAGCCTCGCCGGCCGCTGGCGGCTGACGCCGAAGGAGGTCGAGATCGTCGTGAAGCTCGTCGAGGGCAGCACGCTCGGCGCCGCGGCAGCGGCGATCGGGATCGCCTACGAGACCTCGCGCTTCCACCTCAAGAACATCTACCGGAAGGTCGGCGTGAACACGCAGGCCGCCCTCACCCGCCTCTTCATCACCGACTACTATGGCGCCTCGGACTGGCTGGGACCGCGGCGGGCGACGGAGAGGTCGAGCCGCCTCGTCGAGCCCGCCCGGGCGCTGCCGAGTTGAGCATGGTCAGAAGAACCGGACGAGCGGACGGTCGCGTCCCCTTCGGGATGGCGAACGCGGCGCCGTCAGAATCTTTCGCCTGGCGCCGCGCTGACCTTGCGGGCATTGGCCCACCATCCGCGCTTCCCGACAGCTCCCGATGACCTTCGCCGAAGGCCACGCCGGTCTCGATGCGCTGCCGCGCCGCCTCGACGCCGCCGTGCGGCGCGTGCGCGCCGGCCACCTGCTCGCGACGCTCACGACCGCCGTCGCGGTTGCCCTCGTCGCCTTCGGCCTCCTCGAATTCGCCACCGTCTTCTTCAGGCTGGACCTCGATCTCGCCGACCGCTGCGCCATCGCCCTGATCCTCGGCCTCGCCCTTGCTGCGGTTGGCACAGCCGCGGACATTTTCGTCTGGCCGGGACGGATCGCCCTCGCCCGCCGGGCCGACGCGCGGCTGCGTCTCGACGAACGCCTCAGTACCGCCGTCGAGGTCGCGGCGCGGGGCGACGACGGCGCGCCCGTGACCCGCGCCCTTCTCGCTGACGCCGAGCGGCGCGCCGGCGCGATCGATCCGCGCGCGCTCGTCACCCTGCCGCTGGCGCGCTGCGGGCTGATCCTTGCCGCCGCCGCCGCGTTCGCGGCCATCAGCCTCGCGCCGCCCGATCCGCTCGCCGGCGGGACAGGGCGAAACGGCGTCACCCCGAGCGTCACGACGCTCACGGCGGCGGAAGCCGGGGAGACGGGTGCGGAACTCCGCCGCGTCGCGACCATCCTCGAACGCGACGCGGGCGCGCGCGACGATCGCTTCCTGGAGGCCCTGGCCCGCGAGGCGGCGCGGATCGGCGAGGCGATCGAAACCGGCCGGCTGACCGACCGCGATGCCGTCGTGGCCGCCCTCGACCGCCTCGCCGGTTTCACCGCCGAAGCATATCCGGCGCTTGCCGGACCGGCGGCGGCCTCTTCCTTCGAGGACCCCTTGACCGCACCGGACCGCGAGGCCGAGGCGACGCGGATGCTCCGCAACCTCGCGCGCGAGCGGCTCGCGACACCCGCGGCGACGCCCAATGGTGCGGCGGCCGAGGGGCAGCCGATGGCCGACCCCGCGGCCACGCCCCCGGAAGCCGCTCCGCCGGCAACGGATATCCCGCCCCCCACCGGCGACGCGCCGAATTCGCGGACGCCGGGCGGCGAGGACGCCCCGCAGCCGGCCGGCGGCGCGCCGGCGCCCGCGCCGGACCAGCGCCATACCGGAGCCGCGGCAATTGAGATCGTCGACCCGATGACCTTCCAGGCCGGCAGCCAGGCGGGCGAACGGCCCGAGGATGCAGCGCCCCTCGGCCCGGCGGACGGCGCCAATACCGGCCCGAGCCGCTTCGCCGGCGTGGGGCAACAGACGCTCGAGGGCGCGCCGGCGCCGGAGCAGGACCCCTTCGCGCTCGGCGCCGACATGTTTCTCACCGGCCAGCTCGACGAGACCGGCCGCCGCATCCGCATCGAGGTGCCGCCGGAGATGCAGGCGCTCGTCATCGACCCCGGAACCGCGACCGCGATGGACTGGGCGCCGCGCCGGGAGGCGGAAGTGCTCCGCACCGGCGTGCCGCTGGCCGCGCGCGACCTCCTCGCCCGCTATTTCCGGGCTGCGGCCGAGGCCGAATGACCTTCGTCGCGCCGCTGTGGTTGTTCGTCCTCGCCGCGGCCGCCGTGGTGCTCCTCCTGCACGCCCGCCGCCGGCGGAGCGTCGGCGTGCCGAGCATCCAGATCTGGCGCCTCATCGAGAACACCGCGGCACGGCGGCCGAACATCCGCCGTCCGCCGCTCGGCCTGCCGCTCGTGCTGCAGCTCCTCGCCCTCCTCCTCGCGGCGTTCGCCCTCGCCCAGCCGCGGATCGGGGCGCCGCCCGACGATCACGTCGTCTTCCTCCTCGACGCTTCGGGCAGCATGCGAACGACCGACGTCGGGCCGACCCGGTTCGAGGCCGCAAAGACACGGCTCGCCGCGATGGTGGACACGCTCGGCGAGGCCGGCAGCTCCCGCATCTCGGTGATCGTCGCCGCCTCGGAGCCCTTCTTCGCGGTCGCCCGGCAGGCCGGGCCCTCCGGCATCCGGCCGCTCATCGACGATCTCGCTCCGGCTGGCGGCATCGCCGACTGGACCGCCGCGGCACGTCTCGTCCCGGCTGTCGCACGCGAGGGCGAGACGATGCGGGTCGTCGCCCTCACCGATGACGGCGCGGCGCTCGGCGCGCTCGCCGCGGCCCTTCCCGGCGTTCCCGCCGACACCGTTCCGTTCGGCTCGCCCGTCGGCAATCGCACCCTGACGGCATCCGTGACGGCAGCGGAGGACGCCGCAGACACCTGGACCGTCACCGGCGCGGTACACTTCTTCGGCGAGCCGGCCGGGCCCGTCGAGATCGCGGTCGCCTTCCGCCGCGCCGGAGACGACGGCTACCTCGACTTCGGCACCATCACCGTCACGCCCGACCCCGCGGAAGCCGCGCCGGCGGCCGACCCCGGCCTTCCCGCCGCGATCCCGTTCACCGCCGAGCTGCGGCTCCCCGGCCCCGGCGCGCTCGTCCTCGGCCTACCGCCCGACGCAGCGCCGCATGACGATGCCGCCTATTTCACGCTCGCGCCAGGAGCGCCCCGCGCCCTCCTCATCGGTCCCGCCGGACCCGACCTCCTCCGCGCCCTCGGCGCCGCCGGCATCGAGCTGTCGCAGTCCGCCGAGCTGCCAGCGGACCGCGGCGCCGCGTTCGACCTCGTCATCGTCAACGACGTCACGGTGGACGCGGCGCCGGCGACGAACGTCCTGTGGCTGCAGCGCGGACGGCTCGCGTCCGAAGCGGCGCCGGTTCCGCTCGCGGACGCCTATTTCTCCTTCTGGGATGCGGGGCATCCGCTGTCAGCGGGGATCGACTGGTCCGACATCGCGGTGCCGCGGGCCTTCGCCCTGCCGGCTCGCACCGACGCGGATCCCGTCGTCGCCGCCGCCGGTGGGCCGATCATCGACGCCCGCAGCACGACGAACGGCCGCGATGTCCGCGTGGCCCTCGGCATCGACGCCTCCCGCTGGGGCGCGGCGGCGAGCTTCCCGCTGTTCATGGCGAACCTCATCGACTGGCTCGCCCTCCCGCCGACCGACCCCACGGGATGCACCGTCGGCACGGGCTGCCGCATCCCCGCGGGGTATGCGCTCGTCGGGGTGTCGGCGCCCGATCTCGCGCCGCTGGCCCCCCTCCGCTCCGAGACGTTCATGCCCAACGTTGCCGGCATCTACCGCTTCAGCGGCCACGGCCGCACCCTCGAGATCGCCGCCAACGCCGCCCTCGCCGAGAGCGACCTGCCATCGCCGCCCGAGGGCGCGGGCTGGGCTCCTCCCGGAGCATTTTGGTGGCGCGCCCTCCTCCTTGCCGCGATCGCGGTCCTCGCGGTCGAACTCGTGGTTGCCGGTCGCGGCGTCGAGCGCTTCTTCCGGCGCGGCGCGCTTCAGGGCCGCGATGGCGCGACACGGCGTCGCCGCCTGCAACTTGTGCTCCGTGGCCTGGCGCTCCTCGCCCTCCTCGGCGCGCTGGTGTCCCTTCCCTTCGCCGGCCGCTCGCCGAACGAAGCGATCGTCGTGGTCGATGCGACGGGGGACACGATCATCTCCGCCCCGCCAGGCGACGGGCTCGTCGTGGCGGGCAACCCGCCGGCGATCGGCCGCGACCTCCGCGACCCCGGCGAGGCAGCGGCGTCTCGCGCCGACCCGACCGGCATCGACCTCGAAGGCGCGCTCCGCCTCGCTGCGGCGCAGCTCCCGGCCGACATTGCCGGCCGGATCGCCGTCGCCGGCAGCGGCATCACCACCGCCGGCAACGCCGAGGCCGCAATTCCGCTGCTCGGCGCCCGCCGCATCGCCGTCGACGTCCTGCCGGCCGAAGCCATGGCGCCCGGCGAAGCCTTGGTCGCCGCGGTCGCGCCGCCGGCCTCGCTCTTCGCCGGCGACCGGTTCACGCTGAACGCCTTCATCGCCAGCGCCTCGCCCGGCCCCGCAACCGTCACCGTGTTCCGCGATGGCGAGGCCGTGTCGTCCCTCACCGTCGATCTCGCCGCCGGCAGCAACCGGATCGAGGCGTCCTTCGCGGCTGCCACCGCCGGAGAGCACCTGTTCGAGGTCGCGGTCGCGAAGGCGGGCGACACCACCGAGGCCAACAACCGGTCCGGCGCGCTGGTCGCCGTGCGCCCCGCCCCGCGCGTGATGGTCGTCGCGCCCGATACCGCATGGGGCGAGGTGTTCGCTTCGGCGCTCCGCATCCAGGGCATGGACGCCACGGTCGTCCCGCCGGACCGGACGCCGAACCGGATGCGGCTGTGGCTTGCCTACGACCTCGTGGTGCTTCTCACCGTTCCGGCCATCGACCTCCTCACGGCGCAGCAGGAGCTTCTCGCGGAGTTCGTCGAGGTCCACGGCCGCGGCCTGATGATCCTCGGCGGCGAGAGCGCCTTTGGCCCCGGCGGCTATTACCGCACCGAGCTCGAGCGCATCTCCCCCCTCTCGTCGCGCGTGCCGCAGGATGCGCCGGGTGCGGCCATCGTGTTCGTCCTCGACCGCTCCGGCAGCATGATCGGACCGGTCGAGGACACCAACCGCCTCACCATCGCCAAGGAGGCGACGATCGCCGCCGTGGAGCTTCTCCACCCGGAGACGCAGGTCGGCGTGACCGTCTTCGATTCCGAGGCCCACCGCCTCCTGCCGCTCCAGCCGCAGAACCTGCCGGCCCTCGAGGCGGCGCTCGATCCGCTCCAGCCCGGCGGCGGCACCGAGCTCTATCCCGGCATTGCCGACGCCGTGGAACAGCTCCTCGCCGCCGACGCGCAGGCAAAGCACATCGTCGTCCTCACCGACGGCCTCCTCGGGCCGCGCGATTTCGCCCCGATCATCGCGGAGGCAACGGCCGGCGGGATCACCATCTCCGCCGTCGCCATCGGCAGCACCGCCGACTTCCAGCGCGCGTCCCAGATCGCCCGCCTCGGCGGCGGCGCCTTCCACGCGACGCAGGATTTCCGGGCGCTGCCGAGCATCCTGTCGCAGGAAGCGTTGATGCTGTCGCGGTCGCCGCTCGAAGTCCGCGAGACGCCGGTGTTCTGGGTCGACCGCTCGGCCCCGTTCCTTGCCGGACTGCCGGACGCGCTCCCTCCGCTCGACGCCTACGTCACCACCACCGCCCGGCCCGGCGCGACGCTTCACCTTGCGGCCGTGGACGAGGACGGCGAGCGCGTCCCGATCCTCGCCTCGTGGCGCTACGGCAATGGCAGCGTCGTCGCCTTCGCCTCGCATGGTGCCGGCATGGGATCGCAGCGCTGGCTCGCAATGCCGGAATACGCCCTCCTGTGGGGCCAGATGGCCCGTCACCTCGTCGAGGCGGCCCCGGCGACGGGGCTGACCGTGGACACCCTCCGCCGCGGCGACGCCGTGACGATCACGGTGACCGCGCTCGACGCGGATGGCCTGCCGCTGGCGGGCGAGGCGCCGGCGCTGGAGTTGCCCGAGGGCATGGCGACGGCCGCCTTTGTTCCGAAGGGCGCCGGTGTCTACGCGGCGACCGTCGCGCGGCCCGCGGCCGGGCGGCTCGACGCCACGGTCCGCCTGGGCGACGACGCCGCCGGAGCGCCGACCTGGTTCGGCTACCCCGCGATGCTGGACTTCGCAGCGGCCCGGCCGGACGGCCTTGTCCGGCTTGCCGCCGCAACCGGCGGCGCGGTCGTCACCGCCCTCCCCGCGGTATCCGCCGATCGCTGGACGCTCATGCCGGCATGGCGGCCGTGGCTGGTGATCGGGCTGGCGCTGTTCCTCGCCGAGCTCTGGATCCGCTACGGCGCCCTCCGGGCCTTCCGCGGCCGGGCCGCGCCGCTCCCGGAGCGAGCGGCAGACGCGAAACCGTGGCTCGGACTCGAGCCGGCACGAACGGAGTAGGTGACTGTCCGAGCGTGCGGAGGACGCTGGCGATGCACGGGAGCACAGCGCGCGTCCCCTGAAAAGGAACAGTCAATTGGCCTCGGGTGTGTCACAACAACCCAATTGGGTTGGGTTGGCGGTGCGACCGGAGCAACCGGGACGGCACCGCGTCGGGCAACCCAATTGGGTTGTGGGTGGCGGCGCGGACGGCCATTAGCGTCGGCAGTCCGGGAGTCGCCCGCGGAGAGTGGACGGGCACAGATGGTCGGGGGTCATTTGAGCGAAGCGGCCGCACCGGTCGTCGAGGTTGCGGCGCTCCGGAAACGCTATGGCCGGACGCTGGCCCTCGACGGCATCGACCTGTCGATCCGTCGCAACGAGGTCTTTGCCCTCCTCGGCCCGAACGGCGCCGGCAAGACGACGCTGATCCACATTCTCTGCACGCTGCTGAAGCCCGACGGCGGCACCGCCCGCATCGGCGGCTTCGACGTCTCCCGCCAGCCGCTGAAGGCGCGGAAACAGCTCGGCGTCGTGTTCCAGGAGCCGAGCCTCGACGGCCGCCTGACGGTGCAGGAGAACCTCAATTTCCACGGTCTCGTCCACCGCGTTCCCTACCGGCTCCGCATGCGCCGCATCAGGGAGATGCTGGAGCTCGTCGAGCTCTCCGAATGGCGGAACGCGCTGGTGCGGACGCTGTCGGCCGGCATGAAGCGGCGGGTGGAGATCGCCCGCGCCCTCATCCACGATTCGGCGGTCATCATCCTCGACGAGCCGACGGTCGGGCTCGACGCCCAGTCGCGCGAGCGCATCTGGACCTACCTCAACAAGCTCCGGCGCGAGCGCGACCTGACGCTGATCGTCACCACCCACTACATCGACGAGGTCGACGGCTGCGACCGGGTCTGCATCGTCGACGGCGGGAAAGTGCTGGCGCTCGATACGCCCGAGGCGCTCCGCGCGCGGTACGGCAAGGAGCAGGTCCGCATCACCCCGCGCGATGCCGCCGCGCGCTCGGGCATCCTCGCGCAGAACGAAGGCGCGGTGGCGGAGCCGGGCGGCGACGTCGTCATCCCCGGCGCCACCCATGCGGTCGTCGATCGCCTCCTCGGCAGTTTCGGCACCGGCATCAGCAACATCGCCATCGAGCGGCCGAGCCTCGAGAGCGTCTTCCTCGCCCTCACCGGCCGCGAGATCCGCGACACCGCCGGCGAACGGCCCACCATCGCCCGGCCGAACAGCCGCTCCGGCGAGCCGGTGAACTGACCGCCGATGTTGGGGGCGCTGGGCGGCATCTACGCAATCTGGCTGCGCGAGGTGAAGCGGGCGATCCGCGACCGCGGCCAGTTGATCGGCGGCCTCAGCCGGCCGCTCGTCTGGGTGCTGATCCTCGGCATCGGGCTGAACCCCTATTTCCGCGCCGAGATCTACGGCGACGTTCGGTTCGTCGTCCCCTACACCTATCTCCAGTTCCTGTTCCCGGCGGTGATCGTCCTCAACGTGATGTACACGGGCGTCCAGTCCGCCGTGTCGATGATCTGGGACCGGGAGTTCGGCTTCCTCCGCGAGGTGCTGACCTCGCCGATGCCCCGCAGCCAGATTCTGTTCGGAAAGATCCTCGGCGGCGCGACGGTGGCGTTCGCGCATGGCTGCCTGGTGCTCCTCGTCGCCGAGTTCACCGACGTCTCGCTTCGGACGCAGGACCTCTTCGTCGGCCTTCTCCTCATCTTCGGCCTCGCCTTCGGGATGACCTGCGTCGGCGCGGTGATCGCGAACCGCATCCGCAGCTTCGAGGGGTTCGGCGTCTTCTCGAACGTCGTCATCCTGCCGCTCTATTTCACCTCGTCCTCGATCTTCCCGCTCAACCCGGCCCTCTCGGGCGCCCAGACGCGCGTCGTCTATCCGGAGTGGCTCGTCGCCATCATCAAGGCGAACCCCGTCACCTATGCCGTCGATGCCCTGCGCGGCGTCTTCATCGGCTTCAACCAGTTCGAACCCGGCGTCGGACCGGTCGTCATCGTCGCGATCGTGGTGGTCGCGTTCGCGATCGCTCTGTTCGATTTCTCGAGGCAGTCATGACCGGCCGGGGGTCACGATGTTCGACCTGAGCGGCCAGCAGGTCCTGTTCCGCATCGGCTCGGCGCTCTTCATCGCCGGCACGCACGGCTATGCGCTCGCCCTGATGGCGCGGCTGATGGGTGACCCCGGGCCGGGCTATGACGGGCGGCGCACCGTCAATCCGCTGCAGCACGGCCAGTTCCTCGGCTTCCTGTCGATGGTCCTGTTCCGCGTCGGCTGGATCAGGCCGATGGCGATCGACCACAGGCTGCTCCGCTTCGGCCGGGCCGGCCTCGTCGTCGTCGTGCTCGGCGCGCTTGCCGCGACGCTCCTCATTGCCGAGGGTCTCTGGCTCCTCCGCCCGTGGCTGATCACGAGCTTCTCCGGCACCAGCGCCGTCCAGGGTGCGGTACTGTGGTTCGAGAACGTCGCGATGCTCTCCGCCGCGTTCGTCGTCTTCAACCTCATCCCCATCCCGCCCTTCGCGATGGGGCTCGTCCTTTCCGGCTACGCGCCGCGCCTCTACGCCCTCCTCGTCCGCCGCACCATGGTCCCGGCCTTCGTCTTCGGCGTCATCCTGTTCTTCGCCGACCGCGACGGCCTCGTCGCGCCAGCGGTCCGCTCGATCTTCGCGTGGTTCTTCTGATGACCGACGCGACGCACACCGCCCCCGCCGAACGCGCCGCGCCCGAGGGCGACGGCCGGAGCTGGGGCGCCCTCGGCGCGCTCGGCGGCATCTGGCTGCGCGAGGTGAAGCGCGCCCTCCGCGACCGCGGCCAGCTCATCGGCGGCGTCAGCCGGCCGCTCCTCTACATCCTGGTGATGGGGATCGGCCTCAACCCCTATTTCCGCGCCGAAGTCTACGGCGAGGTCCGCTTCGTCGTCCCCTACTCGTATCTCCAGTTCATCTTCGCCGGCGTCGTCGTCCTCAACGTGATGTACACGTCCGTCCAGTCGGCCGTGTCGGTGATCTGGGACCGCGAATTCGGCTTCCTCCGCGAGGTCCTCGTCGCCCCCGTCCCGCGCTTCGTCCTCGTCCTCGGCAAGGTGCTGGGCGGCGCGACGGTGGCGACGCTGCACGGCTGCATCGTCCTTCTCTTCGCCCGCTTCGCCGACGTCGACCTGATGGCCGGCAACATCGCCGGCGCGATCGGCCTCATCTTCCTTCTCGCCTTCTGCCTCACCTCCCTCGGCATCGCGATCGCGCACCAGGTGCGCTCCTTCGAGGGCTTCGGCGTGTTCTCGAACGCGGTGATCCTGCCGCTCTTCTTCACGTCGAGCTCGGTCTTCCCGCTCGATCCGTCGCTCACCCGCAGCCAGATGATCGTCCTCTATCCCGAGTGGCTGGTGACGGTGATCTACGCCAACCCGCTCACCTACGCGGTCGATGCGCTGCGCGGAAAGCTGATCGGCTTCAACCAGTTCGCCCCTTCGGCCGGACCGATCCTCCTCGTCGTCCTGTCGGTGGTGTTCTTCCTCTTCGCGCTCCGGGGGTTCCGCCGTGGCTGAGGGAGGCAAGGGCACCGGCCGGCGGGCGGTCCGCGGCGACATCATCAGCGCCCTCGCGGTCGCGGGCCTCGCCCTCGGCGTCTCGTTCCTGCCGCCGGATACCTCGCTCGCGCTGATCCGCGACAGCGGCGCCATCCGCGTGTGCATTCCCCCGAACTATCCGCCGCTGATCCTTGCGAGCGATCCGCGCGGCGGCGGCTACGATTTCGACCTCCTGACCGAGGTGGCGCGCCGGCTCGACGTCCGCATCTCCTTCGCCGCCAACCCCGCGATCACGCGCGACTTCAACCCGCGGAGCTGGGGCATCACCCGCGCCCAGTGCCAGCTGGTCGCCGGCGGCGTCGTCGCCTCGCCGACGACGCGTTCCTTCCTCGACACGTCGCCGTCCTACCTCGAGACCGGCTGGGCCATCGTCTCGCCCGGCCCGATCGGCTCGCTCGACGGCATCACCGTGGGCTTCTTCGCCGGACTGTCCGGCCTCGACCGCCTCGGCCTCAGCCGCTACCTCCGCGAACAGGGCGCCGAGATCAGCGTCGTCTCCTCGCGCGACGCCCTCATCGAAGGCATCGAGAGCGGCCGCTTCGCCGCCGGCGTCACCGAGGCCCTCACCGCCCGCACCATCGCCGGCCTCGTCGAGGAGTGGACCGTCGCCTGGATGCCCGAATCCCTCGGCCGCTACGAGATCGCCATCGGCCTCTGGAAAGGCGACCTCACCCTCAAGCGCGCCGTCGCCGCCATCGTCGCCGACCTCCGCCGCGAAGGCTTCCTCGCCGAACTCGACGCGAAATACGACATCGCCCCCATCGAAGGCACCTTCCCGGTGGAGGCCGCGGAGCCGTAGCGGGACGATCGGAGCAGCCGGTGGCGAAAGGCTGCCCCTCCCACGGCGGGAGGGGCGTTGTCGTGGTGTGGCTGCAGGACGCTAGAGAATGATCCGTTGAAGTCGGATCGCCGCCTTGTTCCTTGATGCAGCACGATCTTTTTCGAAGAACCGGCAGCCGCTTCTCCGGATCATGCTCTAATGCAGACCCCAATCAGCGAGGATCTGGCGGACGACGCCCGTCCCCGAGAGCTTCGCCAGGGAGGCGTTGACGGCTGCCAGCAGCTCGGGGTCGTCCTTGCGGACGGCGATGTGGAAGGTGCCGACCCGCGTCGGGACGTAGGTGTCGACCACCCGAAGATCGTTCGGGTGAAGCTCGTTGACCCAGTAGCGCAGCACCGGATCGAGAACGAAGAACGCCTTGATGTCGCCCGCCGCGAGCGCGGCCAGGGCCTCGATGTCTGACGGGAACGGAACGACGTTGGTGAACCCCGCCGCCTGCATCGCGGCCTCGTAGACCGTGCCGGCGGTGGCCCCGACCCGCTCGTTCTGGACCTCGAGCCAGTTGGCGTATGCGGTGGCGTCAGTGGCAAGCACCGCCATGCCTTCCCCGGCCGTGTAGTAGGACGGCGTGTACGCGACCACCTCCGCGCGGGCGGCCGTGTAGCTGAACACCGAGCAGATCATGTCGGCGCCGCCGGCGGCCATCGTCGGCAGGAGCTCGGCAAACGGCATCGTCTCGTATTCGAACGTCCAGCCATTGTCGGCCGCGATGGCCTCGCAGAGATCGATCATCAGCCCTTCCAGCGCGCCGTTGTCGCGAACGACCGAGAATGGCGGCGATGTGGCGCTCGCAATCGCCTGCAGCACGCGCGGCTGAGCATTTGCATCGCCCGCAAAGATGCTCCCCGCCAGCGAAAGTCCCAGCAGTACCTTTCCGAAACGCTTCATGGGTCCTTCTCCGTTCCCTTGACCGGTGCCCCAGCCGGGCACCCGAGTTCCTCGATACCGGGGCGCGGCGGCGGGGCATGTGCCGGAGGGAACAGCGGCGTTTCGAAGGGCCGTCGAAACCGCGCGGGCATGGCGCGGTTCGTGATCCGGCTCAGCCGTGGCTGAGCCGGTCGAAGACTGAACGGGCGCGCCGGAGATCCGAGGTCGGCGATTGATCGGCAAACCAGTCGAGCAACGGCCGCAACAGCCCGCGAGCGCGCCCTGCAGCGCCATTCGCCCCCCACAGCGCCGACAGGCTCGTGGCCGCGCGGAGCTCCCAGCCTCTCGCCTCCTGTCGGCGGGCAATGTCGATGGCACGCTGGTAGGAAGCTTCCGCGTCGGCGGATCGGTCCAGTCTCTCCATCACCTCGCCCCTGATGCGCCACAGTTCGGCGAGGTCGGAGACGTCCCCGATCTCCTCGGCGAGCGCGACCCCGGTCTCGATCTCGACCAGGCCTGCCGCGGCATTTCCCATCCCCGCGAGGAGCCGGCCGACGAGGACCCGATTCTGCGCGACCGTATTGCGCTGGCGGCTTGCCCACATCTCGTCCAGCGCGGGTTGGACGATCCGCAGTCCGTCGGCAAAGCGCCCGAGGTAGAAGAGCTTCCTGCCCTCGTACATCGGCAGCGTCATGCGCTGCAGCGACGCGAGGCGCTGGTTGGCGGCGATGCCGAGGGCTTCGTCGATCTGCCGGGCCGCCGCGGGAACGTCGTCGAGATGGAAGAAGGTGTGTGAGCTGACGGCGAGAACGAAGGCAAGGTTGAAAGGATGCTTCGTGCGACGGGCGTAGCGGATCGTCCGCTCGGCGCTGGCGCGCGCCCGATCGGGATAGCCGAGAATCCAGTGCGCGGTTCCCACCCGCGCCTCGCTGCTCGCCACGATCTCGTGGTTGGTGTTGGCGACGATCTCGCGGTCACGCTCGAGGTCCGCCAGCTCGGCGCAGAGAGCCATCCGATCCAGCGCTTCCCGGAACCGGCCGACGAAATAGAGCGTCTGCGCCGCCATCCCGCGGCCGTAGGTCGTCAGGCTGGGATCGGGCCGGTTGCGGCCCTGCTCGACCAGTTCGTCGGCGACTTCGAGGGCGGAAGCGTACTCGGAACGCGTCATCAGGTTCACCCAGACCTGGAACATCGCCGTCACCAGATGGCGGTCGTTCCGGCTGCGCGTGGCGAGGAGCCGGGCTGGCGCGGTGGCGTTCCGCACCTCGTCCGACGCCCATCCGCGCTGGGCGATGTACGCACCGCCGAGACCCAGCCTGATCGCGAGTTCGAGCTCCTCCACCTCGATGCTGCGTGGCAGCCCGTCCGCCGCCGCCAGCGCTTTGGAGAAATGGGCAATGGCCTCCGCCAACGCCGAGCGCGCGAGCGCGAGTTGGCCCGCCTTCAGCCAGAGCGGAGCCGCCTCGGACGCTCGGCCGGCTCGCGTCAGATGGTGCGCCAGGATTTCGGGTTCGGCGTGAAACGTCGTCGGCCATCGCCCGGAGATCGCGGTGGCCAGCTGGCCGTGAAGCTGCTGGCGCGTGCGCTTCAGCAGGCTGTCATAGGCGGCGTCCTGGATGAGGGCGTGCCGGAAGCTGAAGGCCTCACGCTCCGCGGCCCCTGCTCTCGACACCAGTCCCGAGGCGACGAGCCGATCGAGCGCCGCATCGAGCGTTTCCCGATCGACGGGCGCGACCATCGCCAGCAGATCGCGCGAGAACTCGCGGCCGATTGCGGCACCGATCTGGGCGATCTCGCGGACGGGGCCGAGGCGATCGAGGCGCGCCATGAGGCTGTCCTTGAGCGTGGCGGGGATCGACAGATCGCCAAGGTCCCCCGCTATCTCGTAGGCGTCGCCGACCTCGCGGAGCTTTCCCGATTCCAGCACGCTCCGCGTCAGTTCCTCGACGAACAGCGGCACGCCATCGGTGCGCTTCCTGATCCCTTCGACGAGTTCGTCGGGCAGCCTTCTGCCCGGCGTCATCGCGTGGATCAGCGCCGTCGTCGCCTCGGCGTCGAGACTGTCGAGGGCGATGCGGGTGGCGCCGGTTTCCAGCCCGGCGGGGTCGAATTCAGGTCGGTACGAAACGATGAGAAGCCCGCCGGCTGTGGCGAGGCGCGACGCGATCCGTCCTATCAGTTCGACGGTCGACGGGTCCGCCCAATGCGCGTCCTCCAGAACGATGAGGGCCGGACCGCCCGCGCCGTCGGCGGTGACGATCCGAACCAGAATGTCGGCGACGCGGTCGCGTCGCTTCTCGGGCGAATAGGCAAGATCGTCGGGAGCCGACGCCACGTCGATCGACAGCAGCGGCGCCAGCAGCGCCGCGCCGTCGGCATCCGTGATGCCGGCCGCGAGGAGGAACGAGCGGAGCCCCTCCAGCGACCGGTCTCCCGCTTCGCCGATGCGTTCGTCGATCCGTTTCAGGAACGGCCAGAAGGCCGTGTTCGCGTATTGCGGCAGGCACTGGTAGAGCGCCGGGCGGTTCGGTCTTGCGCCTGGATGGGACGCGAGCTCACGGATGAGCCTCGACTTCCCTATTCCTGCCTCGCCCGAAACCAGGACCGTTTCACCCGCGCCGATGGCGGCCCGGGCCCACGCGCCGAGGAGCGTCGCAAGCTCCTCGGAACGGCCGACCACCGCCGCAGGCTTCGGCGATCGCGCCTCGAACCGGCTGTTGAGGTTTCTGGCGCGAACGACGCGCCAGAGCTCCTGCGGCTCGGCGAGCCCTTTCAGCGAGCGGGCCCCCATTTCCGCGAGTTCGAACGCGCCCTCGACGAGGCGTCGCGTGCTGCCGGCGATGGCCACGGTTCCGGGGGCGGCCATTGCCTGCACCCGCGCCGCGACGTTCGGCGTCTCGCCACCGACCGACACCCGCGGTCCGGCGGACGACATGTCGACGACGGTCAAACCCGTCGCAATTCCGATGCGGACCTGCAACGGCGCTGCGCCACCGGGATACGTGAGGCGCGCCATCTCGGTGCTGATTTCCAGCGCCGCTCCCACGGCGCGGGCGGCATCGTCCTCATGCGCGGTCGGAAACCCGAAGCAGCACAAGACCCCGTCGCCCTGGAACTGCTCGACCCGCCCACCGAAGCGCACGACCTTCGCCTCGCAGAGCCTGTGGTAGCGCCCGAGCATCTCCTCGAAGTCTTCCGGATCGAGTTCGTGGGAAAGCGCGGTCGAGCCGACGAGGTCCACGAAGGCGATCGTGACCTGCCGTCGCCCGCCGCGGGCGGGCGTCTCTGCGGCGTCCCGGACTCGGCCGGGCGCCGTGTTCATGGCCTGCCCCCGCGCGGCATGCCGCCTGGCACGCGAACGCGGTCACCCCGGTGCGCTGCCGCACCGGCGACGCGGAAACCGATGCCGACCAGCGCCATCGCCAAAGCCCCTGCCGAAGCCTGGGCTGTCTAGCACGAAAGTCGCCGCTTCGAGACGTGGTTGCGGCCGGCGCTGCGGCAACCGTGCCTTTCGCGGCGCGCGGGTGATTGCCTGACTACGGGCGAGGCGTCAGCGGCGCCTCGAGGAGCGGTCCGAAGGGCACGAAGCCCTGACCGTCGAAACGGACGAACTGCATCTGCTCGATGGGCGCATAGTCGGTGGGGCTCGTGTCGAGGCGAATGCCGGGCATCCTGAGGGCGGACTCGACGCCCTGGAGATGCGTCGCGATCCGAAGGACGTTCTCGCGCGAAAGATCGTCCCCGGCCGCGCGCAGGATTTCGACCATGTCGTGCGCGTTGGCGTAGGCAATCGCCTCGAACGCCCCCGTCGGATCGCCCTCGGGGTAGTACTCCGCCATGAAGGCGAGGAATGCCGCCATGTCGGGATCGCCGGCGAACCCCGCATAGGCAGGGTCCTTCACGTACACCGCCGAGATTAGCCCGATCGCGTTTTCGACCCCCGCGGGCCGAAGGACGCCGCCCACTGACGCGGACGGATGGGCGAGGAATTGCTGTTGCGGACGCCAGCCGATCTCGGCCGCTCGCTGGATGGCAAGCGTCGCAAACCTCGTCGCCGCGGCGTTGACGAACACCTGAACGCCCTCGGCGGCGAAGACGGCGATCTGGGAATCGACCGTTGCGTCCGTGATTTCGTAGTTGAGTGCGACGAGTTCGGCGCGGCCCGCGAGGCCCTCCCGCAGCCCCTCGAGGTAGTCGAGGCCGAAAGCATCGTCCTGATACAGGATGCCGATCTTCGCACCCGCGAAGTTCGCGCCGATGTAGTCGCCGTAAAGGCGCGCCTCGGCCCGGTAGGGCGGGTGGAAGCTCAGCGTCCACGGAAACGCCGACGGATCGTAGAACGACGACTGGCCGCTCATCACGAAGAGTTGCGGCACGGCCGATTCGTTGAGGTAGGCGCGCACCGCAAGGTTCGTTGCCGTTCCCAGCGCGCCGAACACCAGGAGGACGTCGTCTTCCTCGACCAGGACACGCGTCCGCTCGAGCGTTCGCGGGGCGCTGTAGCCATCGTCATACGAAATGAAGCGGATCATCCGGCCATTCACGCCGCCTTGCCGGTTGATCATCTCGAAATACGCGGCAAACGTCCGGCCGAACGTGCCCCAGGTGGCGGCCGGGCCGGTATAGGCCATCGTGTTGCCGATGCGTATTTCCGTATCGGTCACACCGTGCGCGTTCTGCGCTGCGGCAGGCCCGAGGGCGGCCACCACCGCCGCAAGGATCGCGGCACCGACCCGGCACACAACGTATGGCATGGAGTGAAAGCGCATCTTCAATCCTTGCGGGCGAACGCGTAAGCCTGTGTTGCCGGGGCACGCCACCGTCAAGGGAATTCCTTGGCGTGGATGCCGGCGGTCAGGGTGTTCCGCAGGGAACACCTCGTCGAAACGACTTGGGGCCGGCGGACCACGCCGCGAACGGGGAATGCAGCTCTCCGCAGGAAACACGACCTCCGTCCCCGCGACGGAGCGGGCCTCGGAGCTCGCCCGGCTTCTCCGCGGCTGTGCACTGTTCGGCGATCTCGACGAGCCGGATGTGCGGGTGCTCGCCGAGCGCGCACGGCGTCAGCGCTGGGACGCGGGGGCAACGATCTTCCGCGCGGGCGATCCGGGAGAGAGCCTCATGGGCGTCCTTTCCGGTGCGGTTCGCATCTCCCGCCCCACCGTCGACGGCGGCGAGATCATCATGGCCGATTTCACCAATGGGGACATTTTCGGCGAGATCGCGCTCCTCGATGGCAACGGGCGCTCCGCCGATGCGATGGCGTTGACGAACTGCGAGGTCATCGTGCTCGAGCGGCGGGACCTGATGCCGTTCCTGCTTCAGCGCCCTGCCTTCTGCGTGAACCTCCTCCGCCTGCTCTGCGGCAAGCTGCGCATCGCCGATGAACGGTCGTCGGACTTCCTCTTCCTCGATCTCCAGTCCCGACTCGCGAAAGCGCTGTTGCGGCTTTGTCAGCCGGAGCGGGTCGCGGAGGGCGCCGGACGGACCTCGCTGCGGCAGGGCGAACTCGCCCGGATCGTCGGCGGGACCAGACCGCGGATCAACCGGCTCCTCAAGGAATGGGAACGCGGCGGCATCTTGCAGCTGAGCAAGGGCTGGATCGTCGTCCGCGATCGCGCGCGACTGGCGGGCAAGGTGGCCGAGCCGGCCCGGTGAACCGCAGGCCGAACCGCGGCTAGCCCCGGCCGAGGAACGGTTCCACCGTCCGGCCGGCCGGGAAGACGCCGATGCGCCTGATCTCCCAGTCGAGCCGCACGCCGCTGGTTTCGAGGACGCGGGCTCTGACGGTTTCGCCGAGGCGTTCGATGTCGTCGGCGGTGGCGTTGCCGCGGTTGATCAGGAAGTTGCAGTGCATCTCCGAGACCTGCGCGTCGCCGACCACGAGTCCGCGGCAGCCGGCGGCGTCGATCAGCTGCCAGGCGCGGCGCTGGTTCGGCGTGCCGGGCGGGTCGGGGTTGGTGAAGGTGGAGCCGCCGGTCTTCTCGCGGATCGGCTGGGCCTTCTCGCGGTGGTCCTGGACGGCGGTCATCGCGGCGGCGATCGCTTCGGCGGGCTCCGGCCGGCCCGCGAAGACGGCCTCGGTGAAGACGAGGTCGTCCGGCGCGGCGGAGTGGCGGTAGGTGAAGCCGAGATCGGCATTGCCGAGCAGATGCCGGCGGCCGGCGCGATCGATGGCGACGGCCTCGACGAGGAGGTCGCGGATCTCGGCATTGTTGGCGCCGGCATTCATCCGCACCGCGCCGCCGACGGCGCCGGGAATGCCGTGCAGGAACGCGAAGCCGCCGAGGAGCTTCTCCGCGGCGAAGGCGGCGAGGCGCTTGTCGAGCACCGCGGCGCCTGCCCGCACGCGATGATTCTCTTCCTCAACGACGTGCCCGAAGCCCCTGGCGGAAAGGCGGATCACGACGCCGCGGACGCCGCCGTCGCGGACGAGGAGGTTGGAACCGACGCCGATGACGGTGACCGACACGGCCGGATCGAGGCGGGCGAGGAACCGGGCGAGGTCGGCCTCGTCGGCCGGCTGGAACAGGAGCTCGGCCGGGCCGCCGACGCGGAACCACGTGCCGGCGGCGAGCGGCGCATCGGGCGTGAGCCGGCCGCGCGTGCCTTCGGCGAGCGCGGCCATGCCTGCCGCGGAAAGGGAATCGATCATCCCGCGATTTTAGCCGGTTTCAGGCGCGCCGCTCCGCGCGGCCGCCTACTCGTCGCGGTAGACGCGCTCGCGCCGCTCGTGGCGTTCCTGTGCCTCGATGGAGAGCGTCGCGATCGGGCGGGCGTCGAGCCGCTTCAGGCTGATCGGCTCCCCGGTCTCCTCGCAATAGCCGTAGGTGCCGCTGTCGATGCGAAGGAGGGCGGCGTCGATCTTCGCGATCAGCTTCCGCTGCCGGTCGCGGGCGCGGAGCTCGATCGCGCGGTCGGTCTCGGACGACGCCCGGTCGGCGAGATCCGGATGGTTCTGGTTCTCGTCCTGGAGGTGCTGCATCGTCTCGCGCGCCTCGCGCAGGATCTCGTCCTTCCAGCGCAGGAGCTTCTGCCGGAAGTACTCCTTCTGCCGGTCGTTCATGAACGGCTCGGACTCGCTGGGGCGGTAATCGAGAGTGTCCGTCGACATCGAGCCTTCCTGTTTCGTTCCGAAAAGCGGCCGGAATATAGCCATGCCCCTCCCGCCCCACAATGGCAGGTCGGTGACGTTTCCGTCACGATTCCACGTGCAATCGGAACATGTTGGATTGTGCGGGCGGGAACCGCGCCGGCGGCCATGGTTAAGCCCTCTTTAATCGGCGCGGCGCATCATCCGGGGTGTCTCCGTCCACCAGTCGAGTTGCAGAGATGTTCAGATCGCGGGCGCGTCAGAAGGCTCCTGTCGAGACGGGCGGCGACCGCCGCATCCGGCTGGCCGCCGAAACGCTCTGCAGTGCCGTCGAGCGGCGGATGGACGAACTGATTCGGCTCGTCGAGGAGGAGACGAACCTCGTCCGCGAGGGCCGGATGTTCGCCCTTCGCGACCTCGAGCCGAAGAAGAAGCAGGCAGCGCGGGAGTTCATCACCGGCCTCGAGGCGGTGAAGAAGATCCGCCCCGCCCTCGAACAGCACGCCCCCGACGCGATCCTCCGCCTCCGCCGCCGCCACAGCGAGTTCCGCTCGATGCTGCAGCTGAACCTTGCCGCGCTCGCCACCGCGCGCGAGGTTTCCGACGGCATGCTCCAGGCGATCAGCGACGGCCGGCAGTTCGGCTATCAGAGCGCCTGAGGCGTTCGCTCCCCTCGCAGTCTCCCTGCAACGCCTCTAGAGTGCCGGCGCCAACACCGCGCCGGTCGCCAATGCCCCGTCTTCTCCTTCTTCGTCATGCCAAGGCGGCCGCCGGCGCGCTCGGCGCGCCCGATTTCGACCGCCCGCTGGTCGCCCAGGGCCGAAGGGCGGCGACGCTGGTGGGGGAACACATCGCAAAGCACCGGCTCGAACCCGATCGCATCCTCTGCTCGGGCTCGCGCCGCACCCGCGAGACGCTGGCGGCCCTCCTGCCGCACGTCGCCGGCGACGCCGAGATCAAGGTCGCGCGCGCGCTCTACGAGCCGGCCGCCGGGCACTATTGCGACCTCATCGGGCGGTACGGCGGGACAGCGAACACGCTCCTCGTCATCGGCCACAATCCCGGCATGCAGGACACCGCCGAGATGCTGATCGGCTCCGGCAGCGGCGAGCTCCGCGACATCGCCGCGACGCGCTTCTCGACCGCGGCGCTCGCGGTGATCGACTTCGAGGAGACCCGCTGGGACGAAGTCGTCCCGCACACCGGCCGCATCGTCGCCTTCTTCCGGCCGCGCGATCTCGAAGTCGTCGGCCAGCCGGGTGTGGACGAGGACGGTTAGGCCGTGATCCGTTGACGTCGGATCGCGCTCGTCGCCTTCTGCCCTGATGAGGCATGATCCTCTTCGGAGAACCGGCAGTCCGTTCTTCGGATCATGCCGGAGGCCCTTCCGGCCGGCTCCGGCCCGGCTTACATGCGGGTGACCTCATGGGCCGCCAGAAAGCGTGACCGACACCACACCCGCCCGGCGCGCCGCGCCGCTCACCAGCTTTGCCGACGAGGCGCGCATCGCGCTCGTGAACCTTGCCGAGCGCGCGACCGGCATCGCCTCGCCGACGGTCCGGCTCGGCGTCACCGGCCTTTCGCGCGCCGGAAAGACGGTGTTCATCACCGCCCTCGTCCACAATCTCGTCCACGGCGGCCGGCTGCCGCTGTTCCGCGCCTATGCTTCCGGACGCGTCACCGGCGCCACGCTGGAACCCCAGCCCGACGACGCGGTGCCGCGCTTCGACTACGAGAAGCACGTGGCCGACATGGTCGAGAAGCGCATCTGGCCGGATTCGACCTACCGGATCAGCGAGCTCCGGCTCACGATCGCCTACGAATCCGCGACTTTCTTCGGCCGGCGCCTCGGCCGTGGCAAGCTCAACGTCGACATCGTCGACTATCCCGGCGAATGGCTCCTCGACCTGCCGCTCCTCGGGAAAGGTTTCGCCGAATGGTCGGCCGAGACGACCGCCCGCGCGGCCGAAACCTCGCGGCACGGCACCGGCGACGCCTGGCTGGCGCGGCTCCGCGCCATCGACCCCGACGCGCCGGCCGACGAGACGCTCGCCCGCGAGCTCGCCGCGCTCTTCACCGCGTATCTGAAGGCCTGCCGCGACGACCGCCGGTCGCTGTCGACGCTGCCGCCCGGCCGCTTCCTGATGCCGGGGGACCTCGAAGGCTCGCCCGCCCTCACCTTCTCGCCGCTCGTCCGCACCGGCAGCCTCGCGCCGCCGCGCGGCTCGCTCGCCGCGATGATGGCGCGGCGTTACGAGGCCTACAAATCGGTCGTCGTGAAACCGTTCTTCCGCGAGCATTTCACCCGTCTCGACCGGCAGATCGTGCTCGTCGACGCGCTCCAGGCGCTCAATGCCGGCCCGGCCGCGCTCCTCGACCTCGAAACCGCGCTCGGCGAGATCCTCGCCTGCTTCCGCCCGGGCCGGGGCAATTTCCTGTCGCGGCTGGTGTCGCGGCGGATCGACCGCATCCTTCTCGCCGCGACCAAGGCCGACCACCTCCACCACCGCGACCACGACCGCCTCGAAGCGATCCTCGAGCGTCTCCTCGCGCGCGTGATCGAGCGGGCGAAGATCAGCGGCGTCGGGCTCGAGGCGATCGCGCTCGCCTCCGTCCGCGCGACCCGCGAGGGCACGGTCGTCTCCGGCGGCGAGCGGCTGCCGAGCATCATCGGCACGCCCATGAAGGGCGAGGTGCTGAACGGCGAAACCTTCAACGGCCGGAACGAGGTCGCCCTCTTCCCCGGCGATCTTCCGGACGATCCCGACGAGCCCTTCCGCGAGGCCGACGACGAACCGCCTCCCGTCCGCTTCATCCGCTTCCGCCCGCCGCCGCTCGAAAAGACCGCCGAGGGCGTGACGCTGTCGCTGCCGCACATCCGGCTCGACCGCGCGCTCGATTACCTCATCGGGGACCGCCTCGCATGACCGGCGAGGACCGCCGCCGGCCGACGGCTTTCGACCTGTCGCGCGTCCGCCTCGCGGACGAAGCTGACGAGGCCGCGCCCGAGGTTTCCGCCATCCCGGTCGTGGTGGAGGAGGCGGACCCGTTCGCCGACACCGCCGCCCTCCCCGCGCCGGTGCCGCCGCGCCACCGGAAACACCGGTGGTCGCGCCTGTTCTTCGCCGGCGTCGGCGGCCTCGTGGCGCTCGCCCTCGGCCTCGCCGTCGACGACCTCGTCCGCGCGCTGTTCGACCGGACCGGGTGGCTCGGCTGGCTCGGCGTGGCGCTCACGGCAATCGCCGTCCTCGCGCTCCTCGTCCTCGCCGCGCGCGAGGTCGTCGGCCTCTTCCGGCTCCGGCGCATCGCCGACATCCAGAAGAAGGCCACCGAGGCGGTCGAGACCGACGACCGCGCGACCGCGCGGGAGGCGTGCCGCGAACTGGTCGACCTCTATGGCGGCCGGCCGGAGATGGCCCGCGGTCGCCGCGCGCTGTCGGGCCACCTCCGCGAGATCATCGACGGCCGCGATCTCATCGGCCTTGCCGAAACCGAGCTGCTTGCGAGCCTCGACGACGCGGCGCGGCGGCTGGTGATGAACTCGGCGAAGCGCGTCTCGGTCGTCACGGCGATCTCGCCGCGCGCCCTCGTCGACGTCCTCTTCGTACTCACCGAAATCCTCCGCCTGATCCGGCGGCTCTCGACGCTTTACGGCGGCCGGCCGGGCGTCTTCGGCTTCATCAGCCTGACGCGGCGGGCGCTCGGGCATCTGGCGATCACCGGCGGCATGGCGGCCGGCGAATCGATGATCCAGCAGATCCTCGGCCACGGCATCGCCGCCCGCATTTCGGCGCGGCTCGGCGAAGGCGTGATCAACGGCATCCTCACCGCCCGCGTCGGCCTCGCCGCCATCGACGTCTGCCGCCCCCTCCCCTTCGTCGAAGCAAAACCGCCGCGCCTCGCCGACATCGTGCGGGAACTCACGCGCCGCGAGGACAGGCCGGCCGGGGCCGAGGACGGCGCCGAACCCGGGTAGTCTGGCGGTTCGACGCATTCGGATCGTTCCCGGAGCGACTCCTGGTCTTCGCCTCTCCCCGAACGGGGCGAGGGAAACGGGCGATCCCATCGAGCCTGTGACGCCGACGGACATCATCCCAAATGCGCCGGTCACTAGCCGGGCAAAGCGGCGAGCCAGTAGCGGATGACCTCGGCACCGAGCTCCGCCGTCTTCGGCCCGAACTTCGCCGTGTCCGCACGGATCGCGCGCGGGTCGATCCGCGCCGCCGCGAGTTCCGCGGTGTGACCGACGAGCCATTGCTCGACGCGGACGGGGTCGAGCTCGATGTGGAACTGGAGAGCGAGGACGTGCCTGCCGATCGAAAACGCCTGGTTGGGGCAGACGGCGGTCTCGGCAAGGCAGGTGGCGCCCGGCGGCAGCGCCGCCACGTCGCCATGCCAGTGGAGGACAGGCTGCTCGGCGAAGGACCGGAGCACCGACCGTCGGCCGGCATCGGTCAGCCGGATCGGCCCCCAGCCGATTTCCTTCTCGTTGCCGGCAACGACCCTGGCTCCCAGCGCGGCGGCGATCATCTGGTGGCCGAGGCAGATGCCGAGCGTCGGGCGGCCGGCATCGAGCCGGGCGCGGATCGCCTCGATCTCGTCGACGATGAACGGATAGAGCTCCGCCTCGTAGACGCCGATCGGCCCGCCGAGAACGATGAGGAGATCGGACGAGTTCGTCCCCCGCCCCGGAAACGCGCCGACCCCGAGGTCGTGCGTCTCGATCGCGTATCCCGCCTCCTCCAGCACCGGCGTGAGAATGCCGAGGTCTTCGAAGGCGATGTGACGGAGGACGAGGCAGGTCTTGGCCATTCCGCACCATCACCCTTCCCGGCCACGACGCAAGGGGCGTTGGGGACATGGCCCGTATCGCGCCGGCGCCCGGACCTTTCAGCCGGGTAGCGCCGCGAGGTCCTTCGGCAGGCTGTTCGCCCACTGGGTGATGTTGCCGGCGCCGAGGAGGACGACGTAGTCGCCCGGCTTCGCCGCCAGCGCGATCTCCTGCGCCAGCGTTTCCGGTCCCGCGAGCGGCCGCGCGTCGCGGTGGCCGTGGAGGCGGAGGCCTTCCACGAGGCGGTCGCGGTCCATCCCTTCGATCGGCGGCTCGCCCGCGGCGTAGACCGGCGCGACGAACACCGTATCCGCCGTGTTGAAGGCAGTGCAGAAACCGTCGAAGAGATCGCGGAGGCGCGTGTAGCGGTGCGGCTGGACGACGGCGATGACGCGCCCCTTCGTCGAGGCGCGCGCGGCGCGAAGGACGGCGGCGATCTCGACGGGGTGGTGGCCGTAGTCGTCGAACACCTCGACGCCCTTCCAGCTGCCGGTGTGGGTGAAGCGCCGCTTCACGCCCGAGAACGCGGCGAGCCCTTTCCGGACGGCGTCGCCGGAAATGCCGAGCTGGCGCGCGATCGCGATGGCGCCGGTGGCGTTCTGGACATTGTGCTCGCCCGGCATCGGCAGGACGAGATTCCGGATCGTCTCGACGCTGCCGGTGCCGCGGTCGCGGATCACCGCCTCGAAGTGCTGCTCCCGGCCATGCGTGGTGAGGCCGGAATAGCGGACGTCGGCCTGCGGGTTCGCGCCATAGGTGAGGATGCGCCGGTCTTCGATCCGCCCGACGAGGGCCTGCACCTCGGGGTGATCCGCGCACATGACGGCAAAGCCGTAGAACGGCACGTTCTCGACGAACTGGCGAAAAGCCTCGCGCACGCGGTCGAACGTGCCGTAGTGGTCGAGATGCTCAGGGTCGATGTTGGTGACGAGGGCGATGTCGGCCGGCAGCTTCACGAACGTGCCGTCGGATTCGTCGGCCTCGACCACCATCCATTCGCCCTCGCCCATCCGCGCGTTCGAGCCGTAGGCGTTGATGATGCCGCCATTGATGACGGTAGGGTCGAATCCGCCGGCGTCGAGGAGCGCGGCGACGATCGAGGTCGTCGTCGTCTTGCCATGCGTGCCGGCGACGGCGATGGCGCTCTTGAGGCGCATGAGTTCCGCCAGCATCTCCGCCCGCCGCACCACCGGCAGCAGCCGTTCGCGCGCGGCCGCGAGCTCGGGGTTGTCGCGCTTGATCGCCGAAGAGACGACGACGACCTTGGCCTCGCCGAGATTGGCCGCAGCGTGCCCCACCGCGACGGGGATGCCCTTGGCGCGGAGGCGGACGACGTTGGCGCTCTCGGCGACGTCCGAGCCCTGGACGCGATAGCCGAGCGTCACCATCGCCTCGGCGATGCCGCTCATGCCGATGCCGCCGATCCCGACGAAGTGGATCGGACCGATGTCGAGCGACATCTTCATGCGCCGGCTCCGTTGCTGGCGGCAGCGCCGCTGATCTTTCCGCGGGCCGCGCTGCGCGCGACCTCCTCGACGAGGTCGGCGAGCCGTTCGGCCCCGTCGTCGACGCCGGCGGCTTTGGCGGCGATTGCGGCGCGGCGGAGCCGGGTCGGATCGTCGAGGAGCGCGGCGAGTTCGGCCGCGAGCGATCGGGCGTCGAGCGAGCGCTCGTCGAGCATCCAGCCGCCGCCGGCCGCCACCAGCGTCTGCGCATTGGCGCGCTGGTCCTGGTCGATCGCGCCCGGCAGCGGGATCATGATCGCCGGCCGGCCGATCACCGCGAGCTCGGAGACGGTCGAGGCTCCGGCGCGCGAGACCACGAGATGGCTCGCGGCGATCAGCGCCGGAAGGTTGGTGAAGAACGGCGCCAGCTCGGCCTCGAGGTTGAGCCCGCGATAGACGGCGCCGACCCGCTCCATGTCCTCGGGCCGGCACTGCTGCACGAGGATCAGGCGGCCGCGGAGCTCCGGCCGAAGCCGGCTGATCGCCTCCGGCACCACGTCCGACAGGAAGCGCGCGCCCTGGCTGCCGCCGAAGACGAGGAGCCGCAGCGGTCCGCCCTCGTCGAGAGCCGGGTACGGCACGCGGGAGGCGTCGCGGACGGCGGGGCGGACCGGATTGCCCGTCAGCACCGCTTTCGCGGCGAGGTCCGCCGGCAGCTCGAGCGCGGTCGTGGCCGTCGCGATCCTCGTCACGCGCGAGGCGAGGAAACGGTTGGCGCGGCCGAGCACTGCGTTCTGGTCATGGACGATCGTCGGCACGCCGCGAAGGCGCGCCGCGAGGATCGGCGGGACGGTGGGGTAGCCGCCGAAGCCGACCGCTACCGTGGGCCTGACGCGGCCGACGAGGCCGAGCGCGCGGAGAAGCCCGTTGCCGAGCTTCAGCGCCGCCGTCGCCTTGCCCACGACGCCGCGGCCCGAAGGGGTCGCCGACGGCACGATGTGGATCGCCTCGGCGGGAAATTCGCCGCCATATCCCTTCGCCCGGTGGTCCGTGGCGAGTTCCACCCGCCAGCCCCGCGCGGCGAGCGCCTTCGCCGCGGCTTCCGCCGGAAAGAGATGCCCGCCGGTCCCTCCGGCGCAAAGAAGCACTGTGCGTGTCATCGGCTCGCCTTTGCCGTGTCCTCGGCCTTGCAGGGGACCTCGCCGTTGAGCCTTCCCCTTGCGGGAAGGCGGAAGCCGGCAAGCGGAGCGGCGCCGGCTTCGGAGGGGGTGCGGCCCATCGGCGGGGATGGAGTAGCAGAGGCTGCCCCCCTCCCGGAATCGCCTCGCGATTTCGACCTCCCCGCAAGGGGGAGGTTCAGCGGGACCCGTCGATTGTGGAGGCTGACCGCGTCGAGTGCCGCCCGTTGTGCCCGAAATCCCCGCATCACGCCGGATTGGTCAGGCCGCCGGCGACGGTCTCGCCGCGGCGCGAGCGCTTCTCCTGCGGCCGGCGCCGCGTGACGGCGAGGAACAGCCCCATCGTGACGGCCACGGCCATCATCGACGAGCCGCCCGACGAGATGAAGGGCAGCGTCATGCCCTTGGACGGAATGAGCTGGACGCTGACGGCGATGTTGATCGCCGCCTGGACGCCGAAGGCGACGATGAGCCCGGTGCCGGCGACACGGTTGAACGGGTTCTCGCACTTCGACGCGCGGATCAGGCCACGGATGACGATGAAGGCGTAGAGGCCGACGAGCGCCATGCAGAACAGCGCGCCGAACTCCTCGCCGGCGACGGCGAAGATGAAGTCGGTGTGCGCGTCGGGGAGGACGTTCTTCACCGTCCCCTCGCCCGGACCGACGCCGAAGAAGCCGCCATTGATGAACGCGTCGAGCGACCGGTCGATCTGGAAGGTGTCGCCGGCGCCGGGGTCGAGGAAGCTGTCGATGCGGCCCGCGACGTGCGGAATGGTGAGGTAGGCGGTGATGACGCCGAGCGAACCCGCGCCGCCGATGAGGGCGATCCACAGCCACGGCATCCCGGCGACGAAGAACACCGTCGCCCAGGCGACCGTGGAGAGGATCGTCTGGCCGAAGTCCGGCTGCGCGATGAGGAGCGCGACGACGATGCCGAGGAGGAGGATGGCGAAAAGGTTGCCGGGGATGTCGTCGTTCCGGGTCTTCTCGGTGAAGAGCCAGGCGCAGACGACCACGAAGGCCGGCTTCATGAACTCCGATGGCTGCAGCGAGAAGCCCGCGACGTCGACCCAGCGCCGCGAGCCGTTGTTCTCGACGCCGATGACGAGCGTCAGCACCATCAGGCAGATCATGCCGACGAACATGATGATCGACAGCCGGCGCGCCCGCCGCGGCGTGAGGAACGAGGTGCCGATGAGGAGCGGGATCGCGAGCAGCATGAAGACGACGTGCCGCTTCACGAAGTAGAAGCTGTCGCTGTAGCCGAGGCGCGTCGCGACCGGCGGGCTGGCGCCGAACGACAGCACGAGACCGGTGCACAGGAGGACGATCAGGCAGCCGAGGAGGACCTTGTCGACGGTCCACCACCACTCGGAGAAGGCGCTGCGTTCGGCTCTGGAGACCATCAGGCGGCCACTCCCCTCGGCGTGACACCCGGCAGCGCCGCCACGAGCGCGCGAAAGACGTCGCCGCGGTGCTCGAAGCTGCGGAACTGATCGAACGAGGCACAGGCCGGCGACAGCAGCACCGCCGCCTCGGGCGACGCGTCGCTCTCCGCCATGGCCGAGGCCGCCGCGGTCGCTGCCTCGAGGGTTCCGACGATCTCGAAAGGCACCTGCCCCTCCAACACGCCGGCGAACGCTTCTGCCGCCTCCCCGATCAGGAAGGCTTTGGCAATTCTGGGAAAGAACGGATCGAGCCCGGTGAGCCCGTCCGACTTCGGCCGGCCCCCCACAATCCAATAGATATGGTTAAAGGATGCTAACGCTTTCCCCGTCGCGTCCGCATTCGTCGCCTTGGAATCGTTGACGTAGAGGACGTGGCCGCGCCGGCCGACCTCCTCCATCCGGTGCGGCAGCCCCGCGAAGGTGCTGAGGGCCGGCGCGATGACCTCTTTCGGAATGCCGAGCGCGAGGAGCGCCGCCACGGCCGCCGCCGCGTTCTGCGCGTTGTGCGCGCCGCGGAGCGAGGGGATGCCGGCGAGCGACGCGATCGGCGTCGCGGCGCCGTTCTCGACCGAGATCACCACGCCGTCGCGGACGGTCACGCCGTGCGCGAGCGTCTGTTTCTGCGAGATGCGGACGACGGCGCGGCCCGCCTGCGCGAGGCGGTCCGCAATCCGCGCGGAATCGACGTCGTCGATGCCGACCACCGCGATGTCCGATGCTGCGACGAGCCTCTCCTTGATGCCGGCGTAGCGCTCGAAGGTGCCGTGCCGGTCGAGATGGTCCGGGCTGAGATTGAGATGGACACCGACCGAAGGGTGCACCGACGGCGCCGTCTCGATCTGGAACGACGAGCATTCGAGGACATGGTAGCGCCCGGTCGCCGGCGGCTTCAGCGACAGCGTCGCCGTGCCGATGTTGCCGCCGAGCTGGACCTCCCGCCCCGCCGCGGCGAGGAGATGCGCGATGAGCGCGGTCGTCGTCGATTTGCCATTGGTGCCGGTGATCGCCACGAACGGCGCCTCCGGCGCGTGCCGCGCCCGCTCGCGCGAAAAGATCTCGAGGTCGCCGATGACCGGCACTCCCGCCGCCTCGGCCTTCCGCACCGTCCAGTGCGGCGCGGGATGGGTCAGCGGCACGCCCGGCGCGAGCACCAGCGCCGCCATCCCGCCCCACTCGATCTCGTTGAGGTCGAGCACCGCGAGCCCCTCGGCCGCCGCCGCGGCGCGCGAGTTTTCCGCGTCGTCCCAGCACACCGGCGCGGCGCCACCGGCAAGCAGCGATTTCGCACTCGCGATCCCGCTTTTGCCCAGGCCGAACACGGCGACGCGCCGGCCGCGGAAGGAGGTGGCGGGGATCATGGGATGATCCCCGCGCGCGCTTCACCAGCCTCAATCGCGCCCAAACCCGTCACCGCAGCTTCAGCGTCGACAGGCCGATCAGCGCCAGCACCACCGCGATGATCCAGAACCGGATCACGATCTGCGGCTCGGTCCAGCCGAGCTGCTCGAAGTGGTGGTGGATCGGCGCCATCTTGAAGACGCGCCTTCCGAACATCTTGAACGAGGCGACCTGGATCATCACCGAGGCCGTCTCGAGGACGAACAGGCCGCCGACGACGAGCGCCACGATCTCGTGCTTGGTCGCGACCGCGATCGCGCCGAGCATGCCGCCGAGGGCGAGCGAGCCGGTGTCGCCCATGAAGATGGCGGCCGGCGGCGCGTTGAACCACAGGAAGCCGAGGCCGGCGCCGAGCACCGCGCCGCACAGCACCGCGAGCTCGCCCGTGCCGACGACGAAATGGAGCTGGAGGTAGTCGGAGTAGATGGCGTTGCCGACGAGATAAGCGAGGACGCCGAAGGTCGCCAGCGCGATCATCGCCGGCACGATCGCAAGGCCGTCGAGGCCGTCGGTGAGGTTCACCGCATTGCCGAAGCCGGTGATGATGAAGGCGCCGAACGGGACGAAGAACCAGCCGAGGTTCACCACCCACTCGTTGACGAAGGGCAGCGCCAGCCCGTCCGAAAGGATCGGGTCCTCGCCCACGCTCATCAGCACCCAGGCCGCGATGGCGCCGACGGCGAATTCGAGGAGGAGCCGGACGCGGCCGGAGAAGCCGGTGTTGGCCTTGGCGCGGCGCACCTTGAGGAGGTCGTCGTAGAAGCCGATGAGGCCGAACGCGACCGTCACGCCCAGCACCGTCCAGAGATAGACGTTGCGAAGATCGGCCCAGAGGAGCGTCGAGACGAGGAGGCCCGACAGGATCATCAGGCCGCCCATCGTGGGCGTCCCCTTCTTGGTCAGGAGATGGGACTGCGGGCCGTCCTCGCGGATCGGCTGGCCCTTGCCCTGGCGCACCCTCAGCGCCGCGATGATCGCGGGGCCGAACAGGAAGACGAAGGCGAGTGCCGTGAGCGCGGCCGCGCCCGTCCGGAAGGTGATGTAGCTGACGACGTTCCGCCCCGGAAAATCCGCGAGCAGCTCCGCCAGGAAGACCAGCATCTAGTTCGCCCCCTCGGCAACCCCGAGCGGGCGGGGTGCAAAGCGCCGCTTCAACGATTCGACGAGCGGCCCCATCCGACTGCCGTTGGAGCCTTTGACCATGATGACGTCCTCGGGGGCGAGCGCCTCCGCGAGGGCCGATTCGAGCTCGGCGGCCGATCCGGCATAGACGCCCCGGCGGTCGGCCGGCAAGGCCTCCCACAGCGCCTTCATCCGCGGACCGGCGAGGAACACGGCATCTGCGCCGGCGTCGACCACGGGCTCGGCCAGCCCGGCGTGGAGAGCGAGCTCTTCCGTGCCGAGTTCCAGCATGTCGCCGAGGACGGCGATCCGCCGCCCGCCGGGACCCGGCGCGGTCTGCGCGAGGAGCGCGAGCGCGGCGCGCATCGAGGCCGGATTGGCGTTGTAGCTCTCGTCGATGATGACGGCGTTCCCGCCGCCGATCTCGATCGCCGAGCGCTCGCCCCTGCCCTTCCCGGCATGGAACGACGCGAGGCCGGCGGCGACCGCTTCGGTGTCGGCGCCGATGGCCGCCGCGGCGGCGAGGACCGCAAGGCTGTTCTGGACGAGATGCCGCCCCGGCGCGCCGATGACATAGGTGATCTCGCGTCCGAGGATCGTCGCGGAAACCGTTGATCCGTCAGCGTCGAGCACCACGTCGTCGAGCCGCGCCCCGGCGTCCCGATCCACACCGAAGCCGACGATGTGCTTGATCCCGAGTTCGACCGCGACGCGGCTGAGAACGTCGAAATAGGCATTGTCGCGGTTGAGGATCGCCGTGCCCGCCGGATCGAGGCCGGTGAGGATCTCGGCCTTGGCGAACGCGATCTCTTCGACGCTCCCGAACGCCTCGAGGTGCACCGCCTCGACCGTGGTGATGATCGCCGCATGCGGGCGGACGAGACTGACCAGCGGCGCGATCTCGCCCGCGTGGTTCATGCCGATCTCGAAGACGCCGTAGCCGGATTCGGCCGGCATGCGCGCGAGCGTCAGCGGCACGCCCCAGTGGTTGTTGAACGACGCCGGCGCGCCGTGCGTCGGCTGGATGCCGCCGAGCGCCTGCAGCAGCATGTCCTTCGTGCTCGTCTTGCCGACGCTGCCCGTGACGGCGACGATCTTCGCGCGCGTCCGCATCCGCGCCGCGCGGGCGAGGCCGCGGAGCGCCTCCATCACGTCGTCGACGACGATCATCGATCCGGTGACGCGTCCGAGCGCCGCGAGCCGCGAGGTCGAGACGATCGCGGTTGCGGCCCCGTGCGCGAGTGCCGAACCGACGAAGGCATGCCCGTCGAAGCGGTCGCCCCTGATGGCGAAGAACGCGTCGCCCGGCTGGAGCGTCCGGCTGTCGATGGCGATGCCGTCGACCGATCGGGGCTCGGGCCCGACGGGCCGGCCGCGCGTCGCGGCCACGATCTCGGCGAAAGTCCAGAGGGAACCCGACATCAGGCCACCTTGCGGAGCGCGTCGCGGACCGCTTCGTGGTCCGAGAACGGAAGCACTGTGCTCCCGACGATCTGTCCCGTCTCGTGGCCTTTCCCGGCAATGCACAGGACATCGCCCGGCCGCAGCATGGCGATCGCCTCGGCGATGGCCGCCCCGCGCCCCGCGATCTCGATGGCGCCCTTCGCCCCGCCGAGAACGGCGCGGCGGATCAGGGCCGGATCCTCGCTCCGCGGGTTGTCGTCGGTGACGATGACGACGTCGGCGGCCTCCGAAGCGGCGGCGCCCATCAGCGGCCGCTTGCCGGGATCGCGGTCGCCGCCCGCGCCGAGGACGACGACGAGCCGCGCCCGCGTCATCGGCCGAAGCGCCGCGAGCGCGGCGCGGACGGCCTCGGGCTTGTGGGCATAGTCGATGAAGATCGCCGCGCCATTCACCTCGCCCGCCTTCTCGAGCCGTCCCGGCGCTCCGACGAGGCCTTCGAGCGCCGCGATCGCCGTTTCGGCCGGAATGCCGGCGCCGATCGCAAGGCCCGCCGCGACGAGCGCGTTCTCGGCCTGAAAAGTCCCCGCAAGCGGCAGGCGCACCGTGACGGGCCGCCCGAACGCGTTCATCTCCAGGACCTGGGAGAGCCCCTCCGTGGTGGTGCCGTGGAGGCGGATGTCGCTGCCCGTCGCGCCGACCGTGATCAGCGGGCGTCCGCGCGGCACGGCGGCGACCACCTCCGCCGCGACATCGCTGTCGGCGTTGACGACGGCGGTGGCGCCGTCCGGCAGGAGATCGCGGAAGAGGCGCAGTTTCGCCGCGAGGTAGTCTGCGACGGTCGGGTGGTAGTCGAGGTGGTCGCGCCCGAGATTGGTGAAGGCGGCCGCAGCCAACCGGAGGCCGTCGAGGCGGTGCTGGTCGAGCCCGTGGCTCGACGCCTCGATCGCGACGTGCTCGACGCCGTCGCGGGCGAGCCGGTCGAGCGTTTCGTGGAGCTTTGCGGGGTCCGGCGTCGTCAGCCCGCCCGGCACCGACCGGCCGCGATCGACGAGCCCGATCGTTCCGAGGCTCGCGGCGGGGTGCCCGGCCGCCTCGAATATCTGGCGCGTGAACACCGCGACGGAGGTCTTGCCGCTCGTCCCGGTGACGGCGGCGAGATGCTTCGGCTGATGCGGATGGAGTTTCGCGGCGGCGAGCGCCAACACTCTCCGGGGCTCGCGCGACGGCACCACCGGCACGCCCAGGACCGGCGGGACGACGTCGTCTCCGACGACGACGGCCGCCGCACCCGCCGCAACCGCGTCCGCCACGAAGCGGAATCCGTCGTTCTTCGCGCCGCGGAGCGCCACGAAGAGGAAACCCGGTCTCACCTGCCGGGAGTCCGCCGTCACGCCGGTGACGGCGACGCCCGCGGCGGAACCCGCGCCCCCCAGCAGCTCATCCAGGAGGACCGGTCCAGCGTCCGATCCCGGTGTCCCGATTCGATCCATGGCCCGCGTTGTGGCCGTTCAGTAGGCCGCAAGTGTGGCACCGTCGAACGGCGTGAACCGCGGGGCGACCCCGAGGATCGACGCCGATCGGCGGATGACGTTGGCGACGGTCGGCGCCGCGTTGTAGCCGGCGGTGTTGCCGCCGCCCGGCACCTCCGGGTGCGGATCGTCGACGACGACCAGCACGATGTATTGCGGGTCGTCCATCGGGAAGGCGGCGAGGAAGGAGTTGAGCACCTGCGTCGACGAGTAGACGCCGTTGACCACCTTCTCGGCCGTGCCGGTCTTGCCGCCGACGAGGTAGCCCGGCACGTCCGCCCGGCTGCCCGAGCCGCCGGAACCCGGCGTGACGTTGAGACGGAAGAGGTAGCGCATCTCGCGGCTGGTATCCTCGGAGATGACGCGGGTTCCGAGCGGCGCCGCCTCGGCCTCGGTCCGCGGCAGGAGCGTCGGCGGATAGAGGATGCCGCCGTTGACGAGGGCGGCCGCCGCGACCGCAAGGTTCATCGGCGTCGTCGACACGCCATGGCCGAAGGCGATCGTCATGGTGGTCAGGTCGCGCCAGTTCGACTGGCTCGGCACGATCGGGCCGGCGCGTTCCGGCAGCTCGGTGCCGACGCGCGTGGTGATGCCGATGCGGCGAAGGAACTCCTGCTGTGCCGGGGTGCCCGCGGCCATCGCCATGCGCGCGGCGCCGATGTTCGAGGAGTAGATGAACACCTCGGACGTCGTGAGCGGCCGGTTCTTGCCGTGGAAGTCGTTGATGGTGAAGCCGCCCGAGCGGAGCGGGTGCGAGGCGTCCCAGATCGTGTCGAGATTGGCGACGTTCTGGTCGAGCGCCATCGCGACCGTGAAGGTCTTGAACACCGAACCGAGCTCGAACACGCCCGCGGTGACGCGGTTGAGGCGGTCGGGGTCGAGCGCCTGCGCCGGCTGGTTCGGGTCGAAATCCGGCAGCGACGACATCGCGATGATCTCGCCGGTATGGACGTCGAGGACGATGCCGGCGGCGGCGGCCGCGGTGTGCCGTTCCATCATGCTCGCGAGTTCGTCGCGGAGGATGTGCTGGACGCGGAGGTCGATCGAGAGCCGCACCGGCTCGAGGTTGAGGCCGTCGCCATTGGCGAAGCCGAACTGCTGCAGCTCGGCGAGGCCCTGGTCGTCGATGTATTTCTCGATGCCGGCGATGCCCTGGTTGTCGACGTTGACCGCGCCGACGATGTGCGCGGCGACCGGACCGCCGGGGTAGAAACGCTGGTTCTCCGGCAGGAAGCCGAGGCCGGGAATGCCGAGATTGTGGATGGCGTCGCGCTGCTGCGGCGTCAGCTCGCGCTGGATCCAGACGAAGCCGCCCGTGCCGGTGAGGCGCTGGCGCAGCCACTCCACCGAAAGGTTCGGCAGCACCGAATGGATGCCTTCCGCCGCCTCGTCGACGTCGAGGATGCGGCGCGGCTCGCCGTAGAGCGAGGCGGTGCGGATGTCGGTGCCGAGGATTTCGCCGTTCCGGTCGACGAGGTCGGGGCGCGCGGCCGAGATCGCCGCGGCGGCGTCGGACTGGTAGACCGTCGGCGTCGGCTCGACGAAGCCGAGCATGATGAGGCGACCGCAGATCGTGCCGTAGAGGACGACGAAGAGGCCGATCATGAACCAGATCCGGGTGCGCGACCCGGCGCGTTCCGCGGCGGCCGCGGCCGCCTTCGGTCGCGGGGTGACCCAGGTCGGTTCGGCGACGGCGCCGCCGCCGAATTCTTCCGCCGCGATCCGCATCAGCGCACCTGCTGGGGAGTGGGAGTGGTGGTCGCCGCGACGACGTCGGCGATGAAGTCGTGGTTGGGGGCGAACGGGATGTCGGTGATCCGCACCATCCGGCTGATGCCGAAGGGCTGGAGGCCGAGCCGGTCGGGATAGGCTTCGACGAGGTCCTGCAGGCGGCCGGGCTGGGTGAGTTCGCTCCACTCGGCCTTCAGCATCGACAGGCGGACGCGCTCGGCCTCGATCTGGTCGCGGAGCCGGTTGATCTCGCGCGCTTCCTCCACCGCGAAATGCTTGGTCTGATACGTCCAGACCGCGCCCGCGAACATCACGATGAGGAGGAGCGGCGTCAGGAGCCGCCGGAGGTCGAGGATCGCGCTCATGCGCGGGCTCCGTTGAGGGAGAGGTTCGGGACGCCGAAGGCGGCGGGGTCGAGCGGACGGGCCGGCGCCGACGTGCGGATCGCGGCGCGGAGCTTTGCCGAGCGCGCCCGCGGATTGGCGGCGATCTCGGCTCCGCCCGGCGCGCGGACGCCCTTGCCGAGGAGCGTGAAGGTGGCGGGCGGGACGATCGCCTCGGGGGCATGGCGCGAGCCCCCCGCCCGCTCCCGGCTCCGGTCGGCGAGGAAGAGCTTTGCGATGCGGTCTTCGAGCGAGTGGAAGGTCACGACCGCGAGCCGGCCGCCGACCGTCAGGATGCGTTCGGCAGCGGCGAGCGCGTCCGCCAGCTCGTCGAGCTCGCCGTTGACGTAGATGCGGAGCGCCTGGAACGTGCGCGTCGCGGGATGGATCGGGTCGGTCGGCCGCCGCCCGATCGCGCGTTCGATCAGCGCCGCGAGCTCGGCGGTCCGCGACAGCGGCTTCTCCTCGCGGGCGCGGACGATGGCGCGCGAGACGAGCGTCGCCTTCTTCTCCTCGCCGAGGATACCGATGATGCGGGTGAGCGCCTTCGGCTCGGCGCTGTTGACGACGTCCGCCGCCGTGGGGCCATCGCGGCCCATCCGCATGTCGAGCGGACCGTCGCGCATGAACGAGAAGCCGCGCTCGGCCTGGTCGAGCTGCATGGACGACACGCCGATGTCGAGGACGACGCCGTCGACGGCCTCGTAGCCGGCCTCGCGGGCGATGGCGTCCATTTCCGAGAAACGGCCTTCGGCGAGCGTCAGCCGCCCGGCCGCCCCGGCAACGAGCGCCCGGCCGCCGGCAATGGCCGCCGGATCGCGATCGATCGCGATCACCCGCGCGCCACGGGCGAGGATCGCGCTGGTGTAGCCGCCGGCGCCGAACGTCCCGTCGATGATGGTCTGGCCAGCCTGCGGCCGGAGCGCGTCGAGGACTTCGTCGAGGAGGACGGGGACGTGACCGGCCGGCCCGCCGGCGATCCCAATGGAATCGCGACCGGTCACGTCCCCCCTCCCTGCGGCGGCACCCCCGCCGAGCCCTTTGCGCCGAGCCGCTTCCGCAACTCGCGCACGCGGGAGTTCGCTTCCTCGCGGTAGGCCGCGAAGCGCGACGGCTCCCAGATCTGGAACTTGAAACCCTGCCCGACGAAGGTGACGGTATCCGTCAGCCCTGCCCGTTCGCGGATCGCGTCCGAGAAGACGGTCCGGCCTTCCCTGTCGATCGACAGGATCTCGCTCACGCCCATCAGCGCAGTCGAGAGGAGCCCGTAATCCTCCGAGAACGGATCGAACTGCGACAGGCTCTGCCGGATGGCATCGCGAAAACGGTTGCCGCCCGCATCGACCGCCATCTGGTCCAGCGCCGGCGAGCAGTAGAGGCCGGCAAAGCCGTCCCGCGTCAGCACCTCGCGAAACGGCGCCGGAATGGAGACGCGCCCCTTTCCGTCGATCCGGTTCGTGTAGGTGGAAACGAACTCGTCCATCCGCCCCGCCACAGCGCGCCGATGCCGCGCAAACCTCTCCCGTCGCCGCCGCGCAGGAGCGCGGAGCGGCCCAAATGGCCCTCACGACCGGGATGTGATGGGATACCATGGTGTATTCGTGGGCGTCAATGGAATCTCATGGGACGATCGGGTGAGCCGACTCCCGATTGTCATCCCGTTAGGCTTAATTTTCCGTGGATTTTTGGTGTGTCGCCCCTCCCCGTCGCGGGCGACGCGGAGCGGCGGGAGGCGGCGGAGATCTGCCGGATTCGCGGGTCAGACACCGCGTTTCGGAACGGCCCGGTGCCATCGGCGACCCGCTGGCCTACATAGGCGGCAACACCCCGCTCCGGCCACGCCGGAGCCCATCGGGAGACAGTCGATGAAGCTCCTCGGAATCCATCACCTGACCGCCGTGACGGCGGACGCGCCCGGCAACCGCCGCTTCTACGTCGATACGCTCGGCCTTCGCCTCGTGAAGAAGAGCGTCAACCAGGACGATGTCTCGGCCTACCACCTCTTCTACGCCGACGGCGTTGCGACCCCCGGCACGGACATCACCTTCTTCGACTGGACCGTCGGCCCGGAGCGCCGCGGCACGCACTCGATCAGCCGCACCGCGTTCCGCGTCGCCGGCCGGGCGACGCTCGACTACTGGCAGGACCGCCTGAAGGCGGCCGGCCGCCGCGTCGGCCCGATCCACGAGATCGACGGCCGCCTCACCTTCGAGTTCGAGGATCCGGAAGGCCAGCGCCTCGCCCTCATCGACGATGGCGGCGCGGGTCCGGCGCATCCGTGGGACCGCAGCACCGTCCCGGCGGAGCACCAGCTTCGTGGCCTCGGGCCGATCACGCTCTCCGTGCCCGACCTCGCCCCGACGAAGCGCGTCCTCGAGAGCGTGATGGAGATGGACGAAGTGAGAAGCTACGGCCTCAGGGGCGGCGGCACGTCGGAGAAGGTCCACGTCTTCAAGATGGCCGAAGGCGGTCCCGAGACGGAGCTCCACGTCGCCGTGCAGCCGGGCCTCACGCCGGCCCGGCAGGGCGCCGGCGGCGTCCACCACGTGGCGTTCCGGACGCCGGACGAAGCCGGGTACGACGCATGGGCGGCGCGGCTCAACCAGATGGGCCTCCGCAACAGCGGCAAGGTCGACCGCTTCTATTTCCGGAGCCTCTATTTCCGGGAGCCGAACGGCATCCTGTTCGAGATCGCCACCGACGGCCCCGGCTTCCACGCCGACGAGCCGATGGAGCACCTCGGCGAACGCCTCGCCCTGCCGCCCTTCCTCGAAG
>JADLGL010000037.1 GCA_020849325.1 Bauldia sp.
GCCGCGGCCATGTCCTGCCGCACGATGGCGCGGAGGTCATCGATCAGCCGGCGGCCTTCGGCGGTGTCGACGTGCCAGTAGGTCCAGCCGTTGCAGGCTTCGAGGCCCTGGGCGAGCGCGCCGATGCGGTGGATCGAGCCGGAGGTGGTGCCCCACTGGAGCGAGCCGTCCATCCGCACCACCGCTTCATTGCGGCCGGCGGAATCGGTGAGGACCGTGCCGGGGGCGATCAGGCCGGCTTCGATGAGGCTGCCGAACGGGACGCGCGGCTCGGCGCGTTTTCCCCGCGTCGTGCCGATCGAGACGAGGTCGGCGGGCTCGACGCCGGCGATGCGGGCGGCGGCGGCCTCGACGTAGTCCCCTTCCCGCTCGATGCCGATGAAGCGGCGGCCGAGTTTTTTCGCGACGGCGCCCGTGGTGCCCGTGCCGAAGAACGGGTCGAGCACCACGTCGCCGGGGTTGGAGGAGGAGAGGAGCACCCGGTAGAGGAGCGCCTCCGGCTTCTGCGTCGCGTGGACCTTCTTGCCGTCGACCTTCAGGCGCTCGCCGCCGGTGCATAGCGGCAGCGTCCAGTCGGAGCGCATCTGGAGGTCGTCGTTGAACACCTTGAGGGCGTCATAATTGAACGCATAGTTCCGCGCGCCGGCATCCCGGCTCGCCCAGATCATCGTCTCGTGGGCGTTGGTGAACCGGCGGCCGCGGAAGTTCGGCATCGGGTTCGACTTCCGCCAGACGATGTCGTTGAGGATCCAGAAGCCGAGGTCCTGCAGGATCGCGCCGACGCGGAAGATGTTGTGATAGCTGCCGATCACCCAGAGCGTCCCGTCGGGCTTCAGCGCGCGCCGTGCCTGCAGGAGCCACGCGCGGGTGAACGCGTCGTAGTCGGCAAAGCTCGAAAAACGGTCCCAGGCGTCGTCGACGCCGTCGACCTCGGACTGGTCCGGCCGGGTCAGCCGGCCCTCGAGCTGGAGATTGTAGGGCGGGTCGGCGAAGACGAGGTCGACCGAGCCCGGCGGCAGCTTCTCCATCTCGGCGATGCAATCGCCGTGGATGATCCGGTCGACACCGAGGTTTTGACCCAGGGCGCCGTGCTTCTCTCTCGCCATCCAACCAGCCCCGGGCTACGCAGAACAAAGGCCGCGGGATGCGGCTTCGGGAATGGCGTCATGGTTACCGAACACGCCTAATGGCCGCCTAAGAATCATGGTTAGCGAAGTGTTGCGCGATGCAGCGATGGCGGAATTCACGGGGATGACCAGGCTTTGACGTTCCTACGGACGCTGCTGCCGGCCGCGATCGCCTCCGCGCTCGGTCTCCTTGCCGCCCTCCCCGCCGCCCGCGCCGCGGACGTGATCGTGGTGTTCGACGGCTCGCGCTCGTCGAGCGTTGCGATCGGCGGCACCTCCAAGCTCAACATCGCGCGGAACGCGTTCGGCGCGGTGCTCGCCGGGGCGCCCGCCGATTTCCGCGTCGGCGTCGCGGTGTACGGCACGATCACCGACAGCTGCTCGGCCGCGTCGTACCGCGTGATCGCGGCGCCCGGCACCGCGGCGCAGGCGATCGCCGCCGCCGGCGAGATCTCACCCATCGGGCGCGGGCCGCTCGCCGAATCCGCGGTGACGGCGGCGGCGGCCTTCGCCGATCCCGATGCGCCGGCAACCATCATCATCGTCACCGACAACCGCGACAATTGCGCGCCCGACCCCTGCGCCGTGATCTCGGCGCTGCACGAGCGGATGCCGAACCTCGTGATCTCGGTGCTCGGCCTCGGTGTCCCGAACGACGAGGTGAGCGCCCTCGCCTGCTTTGCGGAAATCACCGGCGGCGTGTTCCTCCCCGCCAATGACGCAGCCGGCTTCCGCGCCAACATGGCGGAGGTCCTGGAGGCGGCCTGGGCTGTTCCCGTGCCGCCACCGGAACCGCTGCCGACGGCGACCCTCACCGTCCCCGACGGCGTCATCCAGGGGCAGCCCTTCGAGGTCGCCTATGAGGGGCCGCTCGCCGAAGGCGACCAGATCCGCATCTCCTGGTACGGCACCGCGCCCGACGCCCGCCTCGTCGGCGCATTCGTGAAGGCCGACGGCGCTCCGGTGATGCTGACGGCGCCCGCCGAGCGCGGCGCCTACGAGATCCGCTACTGGAACGCCGAGCGGCGGATGGTGCTCGCGAGCGCGCGCCTCGCGGTCCGCGAGATCGCCGCCAGCATCGATGCGCCGGACCGGGTGCAGCAGGGCGGGGCGATCGTGGTCCGCTGGACGGCGCCGCTCCAGAACGGCGACACGGTGCAGCTCGCCGCCCCGCTCGCGCCCATCGACCGGCCGCTCGCCGAAGAGCCGCTCCGCCGCACCGAATCGACCGTCACCTTCGTCGCGCCGGCGGAGCCCGGCCGCTACGAGATCCGCCTCGTCCGGCCGGAGCCGCAGGCAGACCGCGGCGAGATCCGCGGTGCGCCCGAGGAGCGGATCATCGAGACGCAGACCATCGACGTGGTGCGCGCGGCGGTGACCATGACGCCCGACGCCGGCATCGTTGCGGGCGCGCCGTTCGCGATCCGCTGGACCGGCCCCGGCGGGCCGGCCGACGAGATCAGGCTCGCGGCCGCCGGGTCCCCCGCCGGCGCCGGCATCACCGCGGCGCGGCCGGAGGGCGACACGGTCGCCTTCGACGCGCCCTTCCCGGCCGGCAATTACGAGCTCCGCTACTGGTCCGCCGCGCTCGCGACGGTCGTGGCGACCGTGCCGTTCACCGTCACCGCGCCGGCCGCGACGCTCGCCGCGCCCTCGGAAATCATGGCAGGCGCGACGCTGACGGTCGCCTGGACCGGGCCCGGCCGTCCCGGCGACGTCATCGCCGTCGCCCCGGCCGGCGCGCCCGACGCCGAAGCGGTGGCGACGGTCCGCGTCTCCGCCTTCGGCCGGCCTGCGATCCTCGACGCGCCCGTCGCCGCAGGCGGCTACGAGCTCCGCTACCTCGCCGGCGGGACGGTCCTTGCGCGGGCGCCGGTCAGCGTCACTGCGGCCGCGGTCGAAATGTCCGTCGCCGGCCCGATCGCCGCCGGCGCGCCGTTCACGGTGACGTGGAGCGGCCCCGCCGGCCAGTTCGACGAGATCCGCCTCACCCGCGTCCTCGACGACGTCGGCCGCGCGGTGGCGAGCGTGCGCCTCGTGGCCGGCACGACCGCGACGCTGACCGCGCCGGCCGAGCCGGGCGTGTATGTCCTCAACTACGTCGCCGGCTCCTCGGGCCTCGTCCTCGGGACGGTGTCGGTCGACGTCAGGTGCGACGCCTGCGCTCCGGCGGCGGTGGCGCCCGCGGTGCTGCGGCCGTAGCGGGTCGCCAGCAGCAAGATATCGTCGTGGCGCTGTTCCGCGATTCTTGGCCTCCCCCTTGCGGCGAGGCGGAAGGCGGCAAGCGAAGCGCCGCCGGCTTCGAGGGGGGCTCGGCTTCAGGGCGGGACGCCAGCCGTGGATATCCCCTTCCGAACCGGCAAGTGCCGGTTCGACCCCCTTGAGCCGCAAGGGGGAGGTTCAATTGGCCGTTGCGTTCGCTGCGCCTACCCCTGATCGATGCCGACCATGACGCGGTAGAAGACGCCGACCGGCGCCGCGGGGACGACGATCGAGTCCGTCACGTGGAAATCCTGGCCGAAGAGCGGCGCCGCGAGGGTGCCGGAGAGGGCGTAGTCGCGGGTGCTGAGGACCGTGCCGCCATCGCCGACGATCGCGACGCGCAGCGTGTCGCGGACGGTGCCGGCCTGTGCGGCAGGGCCGCCCACGAAGCGGCCGGCGACGTCGATGTTCACCGAGACGACGTCGCCGAGGATCGAGCAGGTGCGGGAGACCGCGAGGATTCCGGCCTGGTAGCGGATGCGCGAGGGGTCGGCGGTATTGCCGCTGTAGACCGTGCGCGCCTCGGCGCCGGACTGCACGACGATCGCGGGACAGGCCGGCCCTTCATAGGTGCGCGCTTCGGGCACGGCCACCGTCTCGACGCCACCGCCGCCGACGCAGCCCGCGAGAAGGAGCGCGGCAAAGAACGGGACGGCAAGGAGGGGCGAAGAACCGTTGCGCGACATCTCGTACCTCCTCGACCGATCAGAGCGGGCCGCCCTTATAACAAGGGTCATTCCGATTGACGACATCGCCCGTTCGGGCATTTGTTGCCGCCGAAAGGCGACGCGGATAGGGTCGCGCCGCAAATCCACACGACCTGCCGGAGCTCGGCCTTGGACTATTTCAGCACGCGCGGACGGGCGCCGAAGCTCGGCTTTGCCGACGTGCTCCTCGGCGGCCTCGCGCCTGATGGCGGGCTCTACCTGCCCTCCGAATGGCCGACGATTTCGGGCGCCGACATCGCCTCCTACGCCGCGATGCCCTATGCCGAAATCGCGGCCGACGTCGTGTCGCGCTTCACCGGCGGCGACATCCCCGACGCCGTCCTCCTCGACATGTGCCGCAAGGCCTATGCCGGCTTCGCCCACAGGGCGGTCGCGCCGCTCGTCCAGACCGGCCCGAACGCCTGGCTCCTCGAGCTGTTCCACGGTCCGACGCTCGCGTTCAAGGACCTCGCGATGCAGCTCCTGGCGCGGCTGATGGACTACGTCCTCGACCAGCGCGGCCGGCGGGCGACGATCGTGGGCGCGACCTCCGGCGACACCGGGAGCGCGGCGATCGAGGCGTTCCGCGGCAGCAGCAAGGTCGACGTCTTCATCCTGTTCCCGAAGGGCCGCACGTCCGAGGTGCAGCAGCGCCAGATGACGACGGTTCTGGACGACAACGTCCACGCCATCGCCATCGAAGGCTCGTTCGACGACTGCCAGGCGCTGGTGAAGGCGCTGTTCGCGCGCGACCGGTTCCGCGAGCGCGTGTCGATGGCGGCGATCAACTCGATCAACTGGGCGCGGATCGTCGCCCAGACCGCGTACTATTTCAGCTCGGCCGCATCGCTCGGTGCGCCCACGCGAAAAGTCTCGTTCACGGTGCCGACGGGCAATTTCGGCGACATTTTTGCCGGCCATGTCGCGCGGCGGATGGGGCTGCCGATCGACCGCCTCGTGATCGCCACGAACCGGAACGACATCCTCGCCCGCACCTTCGCCGAAGGCCGCTACGAGGTCCGCGGCGTCGTGCCGACCGAATCGCCGTCGATGGACATCCAGGTCTCCTCGAATTTCGAACGCCTCCTCTCCGAGGCGCTCGACCATGACGGCGCGGCGGTGACGCGGCTGATGCAGTCGCTGGGCCAGAGCGGCGCATTCTCCATCCCGGAGCCTGCGATGGAACGCCTCCGCCGCGAGTTCTCCGCCGACCGCGCCGACGAGACCGAGACCGCCGGGGCGATGGCGGCGGCGTGGAGCGACTCGGGCTATCTCGCCGATCCGCACACCGCGGTGGCGCTCGCGGTCGCGGCGCGCATTCCGGTATCGGACGTGCCGATGGTGACGCTGTCGACCGCGCATCCCGCGAAATTCCCGGCGGCCGTCGAGGAAGCGACGGGGGTGCGCCCCCCGCTGCCCCCGCATCTTCACGACCTCTTCGGGCGGCAGGAGCGGTATTCCGTGCTAGCCAATGACGTCCGCGTGCTCGAGCACCATATCGAGGCCCGCGCCCGCGCTGCCACCCAGGAGGCCTGACCGCCCAATGACCGTCGAAATCTCCCGCCTTCCCTCCGGCCTCACCATCGTCACGCAGCGGATGGAGCACCTCCAGAGCGCGTCGCTCGGCGTCTGGGTCGGCGCCGGCTCGCGGGCGGAGACCGAAGCGGAGCACGGCATCGCCCACCTCCTCGAGCACATGGCGTTCAAGGGAACGAAGCGGCGGAACGCGATCGCAATCGCCGAGGAGATCGAGGCCGTCGGCGGCGAGCTCAACGCCTCGACCAGCGTCGAGATGACCAACTACTACGCCCGCGTCCTCAAGGACGACCTGCCGCTGGCGATGGACATCCTCTCCGACATCATGGTGAACTCCGTGATCGACGAGGAGGAACTGTCGCGCGAGCGCCACGTCGTGGTGCAGGAGATCGGCGCGGCGCTCGATACGCCGGAAGACCTCGTCTACGATTTCTTCTCCGAAGCCGCCTTCCCCGGCCAGCCGCTCGGCCGGCCGATCCTCGGCACCGAGGCCTCGGTGCGGGCGATGAGCCGCCCGGCGATCCTCAACTACCTCGGCAAGCACTATCATGGTCCGTCGATGGTGGTGGCCGCCGCCGGCGCCGTCGACCACGCCGAGGTGCGCGCCCTCGCGGAAGCCGGGCTCGGCGCGCTGCCGCCCGAGGCGGCGGTGCGGCCGGCGGCCTCGTTCTATCGCGGCGGCGACCGGCGCGAGACGCGCGACCTCATGGAGGCGCAAATCCTCCTCGGCTTCGCCGGCCGTTCGTTCGCCTCGCCCGACTACTACGCCGCGCAGATCCTCTCGACCGCGCTCGGCGGCGGGATGTCGTCGCGGCTGTTCCAGGAGGTGCGCGAGAAGCGCGGCCTCTGCTACTCGATCTACGCCTTCCACTGGGCGTTCACCGACGGCGGCATTTTCGGCATCCACGCCGCGACCGGCGAGGACGACGTCACGCAGCTGATGCCGGTCGTGCTCGGCGAAGTCGAGCGCATCGCCCATGACCTCACCGAGGCCGAGCTCAACCGCGCGAAGGCCCAGCTCAAGGCCGGCCTCCTGATGGCGCTCGAAAGCCCGGTCGCCCGTGCCGGCCAGATGGCGCGGCAGATCCTGATCCACGGCCGGACGCTCGATGCGAGCGAGATCGTCGCGAAGATCGACGCGGTCGGCGTGGACACCGTGCGCCGCCTCGCCGGGACGATGTTCACCGCCACGACGCCGACGCTCGCGGCGATCGGCCCCGTGAAGGGGCTCATCCGCCACGACGACCTGTCGCGCCGCCTCGGCGCGCCGGCCGCGGCGGCCTGAGAGAGAAGCCGTTGGCCTTCCTCCGGAGCGTTCCGCCTCCCCCCGCCGCCGGCACCATCCGCGGCGAGAAGGTGGTGCTCCGGCCGCCGGTCATGGCGGACTATCAGCAGTGGTCGCTGCTGCGGGCCGAGAGCCGGAAATTCCTCGCGCCGTGGGAGCCGATCTGGCCGGCGGACGAACTGTCGCGGCTCGGCTATCGCCGCCGGATCAAGCGCTACCAGCGCGAGATGCGCGAAGGTTCGGGCTATCCGTTCTTCGTGTTCGCGCCGGACGGGCTTGCCCTTCTCGGCGGCCTGACGCTGTCGCAGATCCAGCGCGGCGTCACGCAATCCGGCGCGCTCGGCTACTGGATGGGCGAACGCCATGCCGGCCGCGGCTACATGAGCGACGCCGTGCGGACGTTGATCGCCTACGCCTTCGACACGCTCCGGCTGCATCGCATCGAGGCTGCCTGCCTGTCGCACAATGCGGCGTCGATCCGTCTCCTAGAAAAGGTCGGATTCAGCCGCGAAGGCTATGCGCGCAGCTATCTCTGCATCGACGGACGCTGGCAGGACCATCTCCTCTACGCGATGGTGAATGACGACGTCAGGCGGTAGCGGCGGCCACGGTTTGGGCTTGTGACGCCCCGCCATGGTCAATAAACACTGCTGATCGAAGGTTGGAGGGTCGGTCGCCCCCGTGCGTCGGTTACTGATTCTCGCCGCCGTGTTGCTGGCGGCCATCCTCTCGACGAACCCTGCGCGTGCGCTCGAAACCGTCGCCGTGCCGCTCGACGGCCGCACGATCGACCTCACGCCGGTGCTCGACCTCTATCGCGGCGTCCAGGGGCCGGAGATCGTCGTCCAGGCGGCGCCCGACGCGATGGGCCTGACGCGCCGCGTCGGCATCGACGCCGCCGACCCCAATGCCCAGATCAGCCACTGGGCGACGTTCGCGCTCGTCAACAATGGCGACCGGCAGATCGACCGCCTCCTCGTCGCGCCGCATTTCCGCCTCGCCGGCTCGGGGCTCATCTGGCCCGATCTCGGCGGCTCGCGGATCATCCAGGTCGCTTCGACCGGCGCGCTCGAACCGCCGCGCGAGCCGAGCCAGGAAGCCGACGTCTTCCGGATCACGCTCGACCCCGGCTCGATCATCACCTTCATCGTCGAGCTCCGCACCGGCGAGCTGCCGCAGCTGCAGCTGTGGGAGGCCGACGCCTACAAGGACGCGATCAACAGCTACACGCTGTTCCGCGGCATCGTGCTGGGTATTTCGGGCCTCCTCGCGCTCCTCCTCACGGTGGTGTTCGTCGTGAAAGGCACGGCGCTGTTCCCCGCCGCGGCGGGCCTCGCCTGGGCGGTGCTGATCTATCTCTGCATCGATTTCGGCTTCTGGAACCGGGTCGCGCAGCTGCAGCCCGGCGACGACCAGATCTGGCGCGCCGGCGCCGAGGTGCTCCTCGCCGCGACGCTCGTCATCTTCGCCTACACCTACCTCCATCTCGGGCGCTGGCACGTGCGCTATTCGCACGCGACGATCGGCTGGATCATCGGCCTCGTCGCCGTCCTCGGCATCGCGGTGATCGAGCCGTCGGTTGCGGCCGGAATCGCCCGGCTCTCGTTCGGCGGCACCGTCGTCCTCGGCTTCGCGCTCATCATCTACCTCGCGATCAAGCGCGGCTTCGATCGCGCGATCATGCTGATCCCGACGTGGTTCCTGCTCCTCCTCTGGGTGGGAACTGCGGGCCTCACGGTGCTCGGCGTCCTCTCCGGCGACATCGTCCAGTCGGCGCTCGGCGCGGGGCTCGTCCTCGTGGTGCTCCTCATCGGCTTCACGGTGATGCAGCACGCCTTTGCCGGCGGCTCGGTGGTGCAGGGGCCGATCGACGACACCGAGCGGCGGGCGCTCGCCCTCATCGGCGCCGGCGACATCATCTGGGACTGGGACGTCGAGCGCGACCGCATCCAGACCGGACCGGAGCTCGACGAAATCCTCGGCCTCGAGCGCGGCACGATGACGGCCCCCTCGCTCGACTGGCTCGAGTTCATGCACTCCGGCGACCGCGAGCGGTTCAAGGCGATGCTCGACGCGATCATCGAGGTGCGCCGCGGCCGCCTGAACCAGGAATTCCGCCTCCGGGCCGAGGACGGCCACTACCGCTGGTTCCTCCTCCGCGCCCGGCCGGTGCTCGGCGGCGACAACGAGGTGCTGCGCTGCGTGGGCACGCTGTTCGACGTGACCGACGAGCGCGTCGCCGAGGAACGCCTCCTCCACGATTCGGTGCGGGACAACCTCACGGGCCTTCCCAACCGGCAGCTCTTCCTCGACCGCCTCGGCGCGGCGCTGACGCGCTGCAACACCGAGAACGCCACGAAGCCGTCGGTGCTCGTCCTCGACCTCGACAACTTCAAGCAGATCAACGACACCTACGGCATGCCGGTGGGGGACTCGATCCTCCTCACCATCTCGCGGCGGCTGACGCGCCTCATCAAGCCGCAGGACACGCTCGCGCGGATGGTGGCGGACCAGTTCGCGCTGATCCTCCTCTCCGAGACCGAGCCGACGCAGATCGCCGCTTTCGCCGAATCCGTCCGCCGCGCGGTGCGGAGCCCGATCGGCTTTGGCGAGAAAGAGATCATCCCGACCGCCGCGATCGGCCTTGCCACCGCCGACGACAAGCAGAAGCGGACCGACGCGCTCGAGTTCGTCAAGGAAGCCGAGATCGGCATGTATCACGCGAAGCGCCATGGCGGAGACCGCATCGAGGCGTTCCGCCCGGCGCTCCGCCAGGTCGGCGCCGACATGACGACGATGGAGGCCGACCTCAAGCGCGCCCTAGGCCGCGAGGAGATAAAGATCCTCTACCAGCCGGTCGTGCGCCTGTTCGACCGATCGATCGCCGGCTTCGAGGCGCTGGTGCGCTGGGACCACCCGAAGCACGGCCGCATCCCGCCGTCCGACTTCATCCCGCTCGCCGAGCGCGCCGGCCTGATCTCGCAGCTCGGCGTGTTCGTGCTGGAGCGCGCGTCGAAACAGCTCTCCGACTGGCAGCACGAGCGGCGGATCAACGTGCCGCTGTTCGTGTCGGTCAACGTGTCGAGCCGCGAGCTCCTCCGGCACGACCTCATCTCCGACGTGAAGTCGGTGCTCGTCCGCTCCAACATCGACCGCGGCTCGCTGAAGCTCGAAATCACCGAGTCGATCGTGATGGAGAACCCCGAGCACACCGCGCAGGTGCTGAACCGCATCCGCGAGCTCGGCGCCGGCCTGTCGCTCGACGATTTCGGCACCGGCTACTCGTCGCTCGCCTATCTCCAGCGCTTCCCGTTCGACACGCTGAAGATCGACAAGAGCTTCATCCGCGGCCAGAACGGCGGCCCGCGCGACATTATCCTCCGCTCGATCGTGAACCTCGCGCACGACCTCGACATGGACGTGGTGGCCGAAGGCGTCGAAGGGGAGGACGACGCGACGGAACTCGTCGATCTCGGCTGCGAATACTCGCAGGGCTACCTCTTCGGCGCGCCGATGGTCGCGACCGACGCCTCGAAGCTCCTCCTCCGGGAGCGGCCGGTCGCGATCCCGGCCTGACGCGATGGAGACGACGCTCGCCCCGCCCGCCGCCCGCACCGCCGGCAAGCCGCCGCTCGATGTGCTTCTCTGCTCCCCGCGCGGCTTCTGTGCCGGCGTCGATCGGGCGATCCAGATCGTGCAGCTCGCGCTCGAACGGTTTGGCGCGCCGGTCTATGTGCGGCACGAGATCGTCCACAACCGCTACGTCGTCGAGAGCCTCAAGGCGCGCGGCGCGGTGTTCGTCGAGGAGCTCGACGAGATTCCCGATACGGCGCAGCCGGTGATCTTTTCGGCCCACGGCGTTGCGAAGGCGGTCCCGGCCGCGGCCAGCGCGCGCAACTTCTTCCAGATCGACGCGACCTGCCCGCTGGTGACGAAGGTCCACCGCGAGGCGGAAATCCACTTCAGGCGCGGCCGGGAGATCGTGCTGATCGGCCATGCCGGCCATCCCGAAGTGGTCGGCACGATGGGCCAGCTGCCCGAGGGGGCGATCACGCTGATCCAGACGGTCGAGGACGCCGCCGCGTATCAGCGCCGGACCAGTGCGCCGCTCGCGTTCACGACGCAGACGACGCTGTCGGTGGCGGACACGGCCGAGATCATCAAGGTGTTCACCGAGCGGTTCCCGGACATCATCCCTCCGCACAAGGAGGACATCTGCTACGCCACCACCAACCGCCAGGAAGCGGTGCAGAAGGTAGCGCCCATGGTCGATGCGATGATCGTCGTCGGCGCGCCGAACTCGTCGAACTCGCAGCGCCTGCGCGAAGTGGCGGAGCGGCTCGGCTGCCGGTCGGTGCTGATCCAGCGGGCGGGCGAACTCGACTGGGCGCTCCTCGACGGCGCCGCGTCGGTCGGCATCACCGCGGGCGCCTCGGCGCCGGAAGTGCTCGTCGACGAGGTGCTCGAGGCGCTGGCGTCGCGCTTCAGGCTCGACGTCGAGGTGGTGACGACCGCGGAGGAGCCGATCGTCTTCAACCTGCCGCGGGAGCTGCGGAAGGCGGGGTGACCCGGGAATAGCGAATAGTGAGTGGTGAATGGTGCGCTGGCGATTTGCGGTGGCCACGCCGCCCCGCTCCCGCTACTCACCAGTCACCATTCACCACTCACTTGCCGCCCAATGGCCGTCTACACCGACATCAGCGAGGACCAGCTCGCCGAGTTCATCCGCCGCTATGACGTCGGCACGGTGCTGTCGTTCAAGGGCATCGCCGAGGGCGTCGAGAACTCGAACTTCCTCCTCGTCACCGACCGCCGGCCGCTGATCCTGACGCTGTACGAGAAGCGGGTCGATCCGGACGACCTGCCGTTCTTCATCGGCCTGATGGAGCACCTCGCGGCGCGGGGGATTTCCTGCCCGACGCCGATCCGCGACGCCGACGGCAAGGCGCTGGGGACGCTCGCCGGGAAGCCGGCGGCGATGGTGACCTTCCTCCAGGGCCTGTCGGTGAAGCGGCCGCGGCGCGAGCACTGCGCCGGCGTCGGCGAGGCGCTGGCGAAGCTCCACATCGCCGGCGAGGGCTTTCCGCTGAAGCGGAAGAATTCGCTGTCGGTCGCGGGCTGGCGAAAACTCGTCGAGCAGACGGCGGACCGCGCCGACATGGTCGCGCCGGGTCTGCGCGACCTCGTCATCGAGGAGGCGACGACGCTCGGCCAGGCCTGGCCGTTCGGCCTGCCCGGCGGCGTGATCCATGCCGACCTCTTTCCGGACAACGTCTTCTTCCTCGGCGAGCGGCTGTCGGGGGTGATCGACTTCTACTTCGCCTGCAACGACATGCTCGCCTATGACCTCGCGATCTGCCTCAACGCCTGGTGCTTCGAGGCCGACTTTTCGCTCAACGTCACCAAGGCGAAGGCGATGCTGGATGCCTATCACCGCGTCCGGCCGCTCGGTGCGGACGAGATCGCCGCGCTCCCGCTCCTCTGCCGCGGCGCGGCGCTCCGCTTCCTGCTGACCCGGCTCTACGACTGGCTGTCGGTGCCGCCGGGCGCGCTGGTGACGCCAAAGAACCCGCTGGAATATCTCGCAAAGCTCCGCTTCCACCGCGGCGCGACCGATGCCTCGGCCTACGGCTTCGCGGCGTGACCGAGCCGCCGCGGATCACGATCTGGACGGACGGCGCCTGTTCGGGGAACCCCGGCCCCGGCGGCTGGGGCGCGGTGCTGCAATGGAACGGCCACGAGAAGGAGCTGTCGGGCGGCGAGGCGCTGACGACGAACAACCGGATGGAACTGACGGCCGCCGCCGCCGCGCTCGAGGCGCTGAAGCGGCCGTCGCCGGTCGATCTCTATACCGACTCGCAATATGTCCGCGGCGGCATCACGGGCTGGCTCCACAACTGGAAGCGCAACGACTGGCGCACCGCCGACAAAAAGCCGGTGAAGAACGCCGACCTGTGGCAGCGGCTCGACGCCGCCCGGAAGCGCCACGACGTGACCTGGCACTGGGTCCGCGGCCACGCCGGCACGGAGGGAAACGAGCGCGCCGACCAGCTGGCGCGGGACGGCATGGCGCCGTTCAAGCCGCGGCGATCGGGGCCGGCAGAAGCGTAATCCATTCGGACCGGATCGTGCTCTTCGCCGGCTTCCCTGATGGAGCGGGCTCTACGGAAGCCTGATCGTCTGTTCGATCGAGCGGCCGCCGGAGACCGCGGTGAGGCGGAGCGGGACCCCGGTGGTCGGGTCGACCGCCGTCGGGCGGGTCATGTTGAACGTGAAGGTCGCCACGTTCGCCACGCCGCCGGTCTGGCGCACGTCCTGCGCGATCCAGTCGTTCGGCCCCTCGACGAAAAGGGCGGCGCCGAAGGATTGCGGCACCGTCATCGTCACGGTGACCTCGACGTTCCGCGCATTGGTGCCGACCACCTGGAACGAGGTCACCTCGAACTGGCCGCGGACCGGGCCCGTCGGGATCAGCGCCCGCGCCTCCTCGAGGATGGCGAGCGCATCGCGGTCGACCGTCGCCGGGTCGAGGATGAGGGCGGTCTCGACGCGCACCGGGATGCAGACGACGTCGCAGACGCCGAGATCGGCCGTGATGCTGAGGTTCACCGGCGCGCCGGCGACCGAGGGGATCAGCGTGATCGGCAGGAGCACGCGGCCCGAATAGACGTTCGTCGTCGAGAAGCCGTCATTGTAGCGCTGCGGCGGCGGGTACTGGACGCTGAAGGCGCGGATGTTCCACGACGCGGACGTATCGAACACCGGCGGCAGGCCGGCGAGGCCCGGCGAGCGCCAGTACGTCTTCCAGCCCTGGTCGAGGTAGAATTCGAGGACGGCGGACAGGACGCCGTTGGCGTCCGCGGTGCCGAGGAGCCGCACCTTCACGCCGGTCGTCGTCACCCAGTCCCCGATCGCCGCGGACGCGGGGCGGCCGGCGAGAAGGAGCAGCGCAATGCCGAGGCCCGCGAGGAGCCGAAGAGAGATCTGCAGTCGACGCATCTTCCAACAGCTAAGCAGGCGAAACCGGCAACCGGACAACCGCTTTCGCCCGCACGGCTTCATTTTGTCGTGAGACGGCCCGCCGTCTCGCGCGTTCTCTTTTGAACGACGCGTGTTAGGATTTCGTCATGGCAATGCAGCGCGCCCGCGGCGGCAACAAACGGTTTCTCGACGGCCAACTCCTCGTCGCCATGCCCGGAATGACCGATCCGCGGTTCGAGCGCGCCGTCATCTATCTGTGCGCCCATTCCGACGAAGGGGCGATGGGGATCCGCATCAACCAGGCGGTGCCGCAGGTGACTTTCGGCGACATCCTCGAAAAGCTCGAGATCGTCGGCACCGGCCACCCCGGCCTCCCGCCGGCGGCCGACGCGATCCTCGTCCACAATGGCGGCCCGGTGGAGAGCGGCCGCGGCTTCGTCCTCCACAGCGCGGACTATGTCAGCGAGAAATCGACGCTCCTGATCGACGAGGACCTCTGCCTCACCGCCACGATGGAAATTCTCCGCGCCATCGTCGCCGGCGCGGGACCGCGGCGCGCGCTCCTCGCGCTCGGCTATGCCGGCTGGGGGCCGGGCCAGCTCGAGAACGAAATCCAGCAGAACGGCTGGCTCCTTTGCCCGGCGCCGGCAGACCTCGTCTTCGACCAGAGCCTCGACGGGAAATACGAGCGGGCGCTGGCGCAGATCGGCGTGGACCCGGCGATGCTTTCCGGCGAGGCGGGGCACGCCTAGCTGCGTCACCCCGCCTCCGGGCGTGTGAAGAAATGCGGCGGTCCGGACATGGAGGGCTGCGTTTCTTCCTTCACCTCCCCCCTTGTGGGGGGCCGGGAGGGGGACTTGCGGCCTCGATGCTCGGCGCGGCCGAATTGGCTGGGAGGCCGCAAGTCCCCACCCCAACCCTCCCCACAAGGGCCACAAGGGGGAGGGAGAACGAAGGCCGAGACCAGCCTGCCTCCTTTGCAGGCCGAAGGCGGGATAACGAGCGTGCGGCGGAGCGTGGCCGGAGCCAACCGCCACGGCGTTACGTATCCGCCGGCGGCTCATCCAGCGGTGGGGTCGGCTTGCGGCGGATCATCACGACCACGATGACCACGAGCGCGATGGCGATGCCGTACCAGGTCACCGCGTATTGCAGGTGGTTGTTGATGAAGCTGACCGTCGTCTCGCCGCCCTGCGGCAGGCCGCCGGGGAGCGACGGGTCGTAGGCGGCGTCGATGTAGTAGGGTGCGAGGGTCTCGGCCGGAAGGCCCAGTTCGGCGCCGATCGCGACGGGGTCGCGCGTGTACCAGACATTGCCCTCGACGTCGTTGGCCGGGGTGAAGGCGTTGCTCCCCTGCGGCTGGCGGAGGAGGCCGGTGACGGTGACGACGCCGGGCGTCTGGCCCTCGGGGCGCGTCGCCGGATCGGCGCGGTCGGTGGGGACGAAGCCGCGGTTGACGATGACGGTCCAGCCGTCCGCGGTTTCGAGCGGCGTCAGCACGAAATAGCCGAAGCCGCCGACCGGGCCGTGCGGATCGTCGAGGCTCGCGAAGACGTGGACCTCCTGGTCGTGGCGGAAGGTGCCGGACACGGCCACGGGGGTGTAGTCGGCCTCGTCGAAGTCGAGCGCCGGCCACGCGGCGGGCGCAGGCGCCTGCACCGGCACAAGGCCGATCCGCGTCTCGACGGTCGCGATGAGGTCGTTCTTCCAGACGAGGCGCTGCACCTGCCAGGTGCCAAGCACGCAGAGGATGACGAAGGCGATCGTCGCGGAGATCAGGAGCGGCGCGAGGCGGCGCTTCTTCGGGGCGGTGGCTCCAGCCATGGCGCTAGAGCGCGATCCGTTGAGGCCCGATCACGCCCGTCGCCTTCGTCCCTGATGGAGCATGATCGTCATCGAAGGACGGGCAGCCACTTCTTCGGATCATGCTCTAGCCTTCCGACAGGCGGCCTTCCTGCGCCTTGTTGCGATACTGGATGGCCACGAACCAGCCCTTCAGCGGGCGGAGCAGCCCGATCGACAGGCCGAGGATGAGCGGTACCCAGATGACGGCGTGGAGCCAGTATGGCGGGTGCCAGACGAACTCGACCGCGAGCGCAAGGCCGACGATCAGGAACCCGACGATGAGGATGATGAAGACGGCCGGACCGTCACCCGAATCGGCGAACGAATAGTCGAGGCCGCATTCCGGGCAGGTGGGGACGATCTCGAGGAAGCCCGCGAACATCCGGCCCTTGCCGCAGCGGGGACAGCGCCCTTTCAAGCCGGCGGCCGTGGGCGATCGCACCTGTTGGACGCTCTGCGATCCGTCGGCCATTCCGGTCATTCCGTGGCTGCGGCGGAGGTCCCGCCGCAGCCGATCCTGCAAGGATTGCTAGTGGTAGACGCCGTTCCAGCCGGCCCAGATGTAGACGAAGATGAACAGGAACAGCCACACCACGTCGACGAAGTGCCAGTACCAGGCCGCGGCCTCGAAGCCGAAGTGCTGCTGCGGCGTGAAGTGACCCTTCACGGCGCGGAAGAAGCACACGATCAGGAAGATCGTGCCGACCAGCACGTGGAAGCCGTGGAAGCCGGTCGCCATGAAGAACGTGGCGCCGTAGATGTTGCCGACATACGAGAACGACGCGTGGGCGTACTCGTAGACCTGGACGCCGGTGAAGGTGGCGCCGAGGAGGATCGTCAGCGCGAGACCCCAGACGAGGCCCTTCCGGTCATTGTGGAGCAGCGAGTGGTGCGCCCAGGTGACCGTGGTGCCCGAGGTGAGCAGGATCAGCGTGTTGAGGAGCGGGAGGTGCCACGGGTCGAAGACCGTGATGCCCTCCGGCGGCCAGATGCCGCCCGTGAACGCCGTGCGCGCCACCTGCAGCGGATCGTCCGGGAACAGGGCGGCGTCGAAGAACACCCAGAACCAGGCGACGAAGAACATCACCTCGGAGGCGATGAACAGGAACATGCCGTAGCGCAGGTGCAGCTGCACGACCGGCGTGTGGAAGCCGTGATGGGCTTCGTGGATCACGTCGCGCCACCAGACGAAGAAGGTGTAGCCGATCCCCAGGAAGCCCGGGATGAGCCACAGCAGGCTCGACCCGTGCATCACCGAGATGAAGCCGATCGCCAGCGTGAAGGCCGAGATGGCCCCGATCAGCGGCCATGGGCTCGGATCGACCAGGTGGTAGTCGTGATGCTTGACGTGCGCCTCAGCCATTTCGTTCTCCACTCATTGCCGGCTCGCGACCCTACCGCGCCGCCGGATGCGTTCCCCCCGCGAGATGCGGGCCCTCAGCTCAGCCTGCCCCTGCCGCACCCGCACCGGCCACGGGGCCCGGCGCCGGCGTGGCGGGATAGAAGGTGTACGACAGCGTAATCGTGTCGATGTAGTCCAGAATCGGATCGTCGGCCAAGGCCGGATCGACGAAGAAGAGCACCGGCAATGTCGCAGTCTCGCCGGCCGCGAGCCGCTGCTCGGTGAAGCAGAAGCACTGGATCTTGCTGAAGTATCGGCCGACCGCTTCGGGCGTCACGTTGAACACGGCGGTGCCCATCGTGTCGTGCGCGGTGTTGTTGACGGCGGTGTAGTCCACGAGCGCGGTCTCGCCGAGGCGGACGCTCACGCTCCGCTGCGCCGGCTCGAAGGTCCAGCCGAGCGATTCGTCGATGTTGGCGTCGAACCGGACGGTGACGACGCGATCGAGGATGCGGTCGCTCGCGGCGTCGGCCCGCTGCGTGGTGCCGCCATAGCCGGTGACCTGGCAGAACCACCGGTACAGCGGCACCGCGGCGAAGCTGGCGCCGACCATGCCGAACACCACGGCGAGCGTAATCACCGCGGTGCGGCGATTGCGCTTCGCGCGTCTGGCCGCATTGGCGGCAGCGTCGGTGGCGGGCGTCTCGGCCATCAGTTGACGATCACCCCCGGGCCCTTCACCCAGGCGAGGATGAAGAGGAGGATGACGAAGGCGCCGAGCACGAGCCCGAGGGCGACGGAGCGGCCCCTGCGGCGCTTGCGCTCCTCCTCGGTGAGCCCGTCCGGGCCACGGCTGCCTTCGGTCGTCACGTTCGTTCCAGCGGTCATCTAGAAAATGCCGAGCGCATCGATGCCGCGATCGACGAGGAGCGCGACGAAGATGATGAAGAGGTAGAAGAGCGAGAAGCCGAAGAGCCGCCGCGCGGCGACGCGATCGAGGCCGCCGGAGCGGACGATCGGGATCGAGCGGAAGATCATGATCCCGCCGAGACCGGCCGCGACGATGCCGTAGGCGACCGAGGCCATGCCGAGAAAGTACGGCGCGACGCCGACCGGCGCGAGGAGGATCGAGTAGATCAGGATGCGGCGCGCGGTGACGGCCTCGCCCCGGACCACCGGCAGCATCGGCACGCCGACGCGCTTGTAGTCTTCGGTCTTGAGGAGCGCCAGCGACCAGAAGTGCGGCGGCGTCCACATGAAGATGATGAGGAAGAGCGTGATGCTCTCGATGCTGACGGTGCCGGTGACGGCCGCCCAGGCGACCATCGGCGGGAGCGCACCGGCAGCGCCGCCGATGACGATGTTCTCGACCGTCCAGCGCTTCAGCCACATCGTGTAGATGACGGCGTAGAAGAAGATGGTGAAGGCAAGGAGCCCGCCGGCGACCCAGTTCGAGGCAAGGCCGAGAACGGCGACCGAGAGGGCGGACAGGATGAGGCCGAAGGCGAGCGCCTCGTTGGGCGTCACGCGGCCGGCCGGAACGGGCCGGGTGCGCGTCCGCGCCATGCGCGCGTCGATGTCGGCATCATACCACATGTTGAGGGCGCCCGAGGCGCCGGCGCCGACCGCGATCGCGAGCAGCGAGACGAAGCCGACGAAAGGATCGATGCCGCCCGGAGCGAGGAGAAGGCCGACCGCCGCGGTGAAGATCACCAGCGACATCACCCGCGGCTTCAGGAGCGCGAAGTAGTCGCCGGCGCTCGCCGAAGAAATCCGCGGCTCGGCGGCGGCGGGATCGATCTTGTCAACGAAAGCCATCGTCTGTCCTCCGCGCCGCGAGCAGTCTTCCGATCGCGGGCCACCCGTCGAGGCGGCCCGCGACCCAGTGCGTCGCTACTTGATCTTCGGCAGCGTTTCCCAGGTGTGGAACGGCGGCGGCGAGGGAAGCTTCCACTCGAGAGTGGTGGCGCCCACGCCCCACGGGTTGGAACCCGCCGGCCGCTTCCGGGCAAAGCCCTGGAACACGCACACGAGGAAGACCAGGACGCCGGCGGCCGAGATGTAGGAGCCGATCGACGACACCATGTTCCAGCCGGCATACGCGTCCGGATAGTCGATGTAGCGGCGGGGCATGCCGGCGAGGCCGAGGAAGTGCTGCGGGAAGAAGGTGAGGTTCGCGCCGATGAACATCAGCCAGAAGTGCAGCTTCCCGAGAGTCTCGTTGTAGGTGTAGCCCGTCATCTTCGGGTACCAGTAGTACCAGCCGGCGAAGATCGCGAAGACGGCGCCGAGCGACAGCACGTAGTGGAAGTGCGCCACCACGTAGTAGGTGTCGTGGACCGCGCGGTCGAAGCCGGCATTGGCGAGCTGGACGCCCGTCACGCCACCGAGCGTGAAGAGGAAGATGAAGCCGATCGCCCACAGCATCGGGGTCTTCAGCTCGATCGAGCCGCCCCACATCGTGGCGATCCACGAGAACACCTTCACGCCCGTCGGAACCGCGATGACCATCGTGGCGGCGACGAAGTAGGCCTGCGCCTCGAGCGAGATGCCGGCGGTGAACATGTGGTGCGCCCACACGACGAAGCCGATGAAGCCGATGGCGACCATGGCGTAGGCCATGCCGAGGTAGCCGAAGATGGGCTTCTTCGAGAACGTCGAGATGATGTGCGAGATCATGCCGAAGCCCGGCAGGATCAGGATGTACACCTCGGGGTGGCCGAAGAACCAGAAGAGGTGCTGGTAGAGGACCGGATCGCCGCCCTCACCGGCCTTGAAGAAGGCGGTGCCGAAATTGCGGTCGGTCAGGAGCATCGTGATCGCGCCGGCGAGAACCGGGAGCGAGAGCACGAGGAGGAAGGCGGTCACCAGGATCGACCATACGAACAGCGGCATCTTGTGCAGGGTCATGCCCGGCGCGCGCATGTTGAAGATCGTCGTGATGAAGTTGATGGCGCCGAGGATCGACGATGCACCCGCGAGATGGAGCGAGAGGATCGCGAAGTCGA